>DATAXV010000038.1:0-14907 GCA_036272915.1 Candidatus Dormiibacterota bacterium | reverse complement strand
TCATCACGTCACCGCCATCACCCGGGACGTCCAGACCAACGTCGACTTCTACGTCGGTGTGCTGGGCCTGCGCTTCATCAAGAAGACGGTCAACTTCGACGTCCCCGACACGTATCACATCTACTTCGGCGACCGCCTGGGCACACCGGGCACCGCCCTGACCTTCTTCGGCTGGCCCCACCTGCCCGCGGGTGGGGCGGGCGCCGGCCAGGTCACCTCGATCGCCTTGGCCGTCCCCGAACCGTCGCTCGACTTCTGGCGGCAGCGCCTCACCCGGCTGCAGCTCGGTGTCGAGGTCGAGCGGCACTTCGGCGCCGACGTCGTCGCGGTGGGCGATCCCGACGGGATCCGGCTCGAGCTGGTCGGTCAGACCGACGACGGGCGCTGGGAGCCCTGGCCGGACAGCCCGGTCGCCGAGGCCAACCAGATCCGCGGCCTCCACTCGGTCGGCCTCTGCGTCTCCTCCTCGGGCCCCACCTACTCCTTCCTGACCGAGACCATGGGCTTCCAGCACCTCGAGACCGAGCCCGGACGCGTCCGCTTCCGAACCGGTGAGGGCGGCCCGGGCGCGCTGCTCGATCTCTTCGTGCAGCCTGAGGCGCAGGCCGGGCAGGAGATGGCGGGAACCGTGCACCACGTCGCCTGGCAGGCGCTGACCGACGACGAGGAGGTCGAGTGGCGCGAGCGCCTGATCTTCGCCGGACGCGACGTGACCCCGGTCATCGACCGCAAGTACTTCCACTCCATCTATTTCCGGGAGCCCGGCGGCGTCCTCTTCGAGATCGCCACGGACGGGCCCGGCTTCACCGTCGACGAGCCGGCAGAGGCGCTCGGCACAGGGCTCCAGCTGCCGGCGGAGGCAGAGGAGACGAGGGGCGACCTCAGCCACAATCTGCCTCCGATCGTCGTCCCCAGCTTCTCGCGATCCCAATAGCAGGGGGCCCGCCGACGCCAACGGAGGGCTCCCCTTCGAGGGGGACGCCGGGACTCGCCCGCCAGCAGCGGAAGTATGCGGGATGCCGTCACCTCGGTCCCAGCGGAAGCCCCGGTCGAGCGCCGACGGGCCCACGCTCTCCCGACCCTCCCTCGGTCTAGGTCTGGGGCTCTGGCCGCCGCGGCTGCTCCGGCGAGCGGCGCCACAGGCGCAGCACCCCGAAGGCGAAGTAGGTGGTCAGGAACGCCGGTCCGATGATGTCGATGCCGATCTCGACCCACCCGTCGGCGCTATCGCCCAGCGAGTGCAGGGGGATCAGGCTGCCGAACGCTACCGCCGACGAGGCGAACAGCGTATAGCCGAGATAGATGAGCACGCGCGAGTGCCGCGGCGCTCGCGAGCCGCCCCGGTTGGTGATGGCCGAACCCGAGGTGGCCAGATCCCACAGCATCGCCGCCACCAGCAGCAGTCCCTGGAGCAGCGAGAACGACTCACCATGCTCGATCGCGGTCTGGAACGCGGCATGGAGCCAGTAGACGAGCTGGAGGCCCAGGATCAGCACCAGCAGCAGTCGCAGGAGTGCGAGAGGCCGCGCCGACCAGCGCCCGGTCACGGCCAGCCAGCCGGCGAGGGCGAGGGCGGCGAGCGCCGGACCGGCGGTGAGGCCGGGAAGCAGGCCAAAGCCGCCGCCCGCCCCCAGCCAGGTGTTGACGGCGACGCCCCACAGGTACCCGAGGCACAGAACCGCGAAGAAGAGCCCCGAAGGGGCCAGGCGCGGAAGCCGGCGAGCGAGGAGGACCAGCGCGATGGCGACCGGTAGCAGCAGGGCCTGGAGGGCGCGGTAGGCGGGTGAGGGAAGGTGCAGGGTCGTGCCGACCAGTTCGATGGTGGCGTTGCCGAGGCCCTGCGGACCCGACGAGAGGGCAGGCCGAGGAGGGCGAGGAAGGTACCGGCGTCGCCGAGGACGAGCGCCAAGGGGATGAGCACGATCTCCGCGCCGAGCCACGGGGCGAGCATGCCCAGAGTGGTCGAGATCAGAGTAAGGGGAGACAGCTCGGTCGGGATCCGTGAGATCAGCAGCCGGCCCAGAACGAGCGTCGTGCCCACCAGCGCGACCATCTCCAGGATGGCCAGCGCCACCCTCTGCGGGTGACTCGTCCGAAGCGTCCAGGCGACCACGGCCAGCGAGACGGCCACCGTGGCACCGGCCAGCAGGACCGGGGATCGCCGGGCGACGGCGCCCGCCACCTGGCCGGCCGCCACCTCCGCCCACTCCGCGAAGTCGCCGCCGGTCACCACCAGCACGCCGATGATGAGCCACCCCAGGCAGGCGTACTGCTCGCTGGCGACGGTCGCCACCTCCAGTGGCGATGGGGACAGCCAGCCGAGGGCGTAGATCAGGGCGGTCGCGGCGAGGCAGGCAATCCCGGTCAGGGGGTGGAAGCGGTGACGATGCGCCCGGCCCGTCCAGCCGGGATGGAAGCGGTCGAACACCCAGAGGCCGATCGCCGTCTGCCAGACGACGGCGATGACCAGCAGGACTCCGACCAGCGTCGGGTAGCCGACAAGATAGGTCGTGCCCGGCACCTCGAGGGTCGCGAACGGGACGGCGAGCATCGCTCCGGTCCAGAGGGCGAGGATCAGCGCTCGCAGGGGCCAGTGGGCGTGCATGGCCCCCGCCAGCGCAAGGCCCCAGCTCAGGATCTGAAGGGCGACACAGCCGAGCAGGACCGGCGCCGACACGTCCGTCCGCGGCACGACGGCGCCGCTGACCACGGTGCGGCCCACGGGCAGGTCACGGCCCGCCACCAGCAGGCCGGCGACCACCACCCCGGCCACCGCCAGCAGCACCACCCGACGCAGGCTGAGCTCCATGGTCCGGAGCTGGATCAGCTTCTCCCGGAATGCCTCGGGGAGGCTCTCCGGATCCGCAGCCGCCTCCCCCGGACTCGACGCCGTTTCGCTAGCCATGCCGGTCACAACGAGCGTGGAGGCGGCCCTGGTCACAGCCGGAGACGCTCACGTCGGGGTGCGGAAACCTCCGGGCTGCGTGGCCGGCACCGCACCAGGATGAGCCCGACTGCGGGGCCTGGGTGGACGCGATTCAGACCTCGGCGCGGGCGAAGCCGCGCCGCCGCGCCCATGAGGAGGACGGATCAGCACCGCCCGGCCTCGGAGTGGCATCGGCTCTTCCATCACCGTCGCAACGCCCTGCGAACGCGGTATAGGAATGCCTCCAACCGAGCCCCAACGCCGGCCGGTGTCAGGGCCGCGCTACCGAGGGCGATATCCGGCTTCGGGGGCGTCATGCTCGGTGACGGGGACCGGTCCTGCCGGGGAGGGCGGGCAACCTCCAGACCATGGGGGAAGTTCCACCAGGACGAGAGTCGACATATCCGACGGCCCTGGACCCTCGCGGTACCGCCCGAGGTAGTCGATCATGACGTCGCCCAGGCGGTCGATCCCGGTGGGCCCGCCTCCGAGGGGGACCCGTCCGACAGGACAGCCTGGCCCTCGGGAGAGCTCCGCAGATCGGCAAGGTAGGAGCGGTTGCGGTCCAGCAGCAGGCGATTGAATGACGGAGTGAACACCAGCTGACCCTTTCGGTTGACCATCACCAGAGGGCCCTGAAACGCCTCCACAATACGCGACATCGGGTTGAGCTGCCCCAGCGGCATGACAAGAGCCAGGCGATTCAGGGGTCCGCGTTCCTTGATCTCGCCGGCCAGGGAGAACGGGTCAGGGCGACCTCGCACCCGGTAGGCCGTCAACTGAGCGAGTGCCTGGCCCACCGACGTGATCCCGTCCTGAATGGTCTCTTGACGTCCCGCCCATGGCTCGTCGCCTTATTCACGGCACGCTCGTGCGCGGCATCGACCGGATCCAGCGAGATCGCGTCGTCGAGGTAGGCGCGCTGGAACTGGTGGTGAAGCGCCTCGGTCGCATAGTGGAGGGAGTGGGCGAACTCCTCGCCGTACTCGCCGACCGGGATCCGGGCCCTATCGGGCGTGAATTGACGCCAGCGTGGGCTTTCGAGGATGGTCGCGAACGGGCCCTGTCCTCCAGGCGGCCGAGGTACGACGATGGGCGCATGCAGCTCCTCGCGCGGAGGAGCCTGATACCCGCCCTTCGGGTCCGCGACGTAGCGCGCCAGACCCTCACACAGCGGCGTGAAGAACTCGAACAGCGAGAAGTGCAGCTCCCGGGAAGGGTCCTCCATCGCGGGGCTACGGCGGTCACGGCCGCGGGACGCCCCCATCTCCTCGGATCCTGGTGACAGGTCCATGACACGGTAGCCTATGCGGCCGTCGCGGACACGGAACGGACATTCCCCGCATGGCGGCGGATCCGCTGACGGATGGTGGCATGCTACCGTGATTGGCGTCCAGCCTCGGAAGGTTCACGCTCGGTGAAGGAGCCGGCGTGGAGAGGGCGTCCCCCCGCTCCGCGCCACCTCAGGACGGCGACAGGCGGTAACGGTCCGGAACAAGTCGGACGCCCCGGAACGGAATCCGCCCCGTCGGGCAGCGGAGGAGTGTCCTCATGCCCGCGTTCGCACGCCGTACCCAGTCGCCCTACCGCGCCGCCCTCTCCACGCCGGGGGCGCTCGCCTTCTACGTGACCGCCGTGCCCGGCCGCCTGGGGATCGCCATGACCGGCCTCGGCCTGATCTGGCTGGTCCACCGGGGTTCGGGTTCATTCGCCGCCGCCGGCGTCGTCGGCGGTGCCTTCGCCGTGGCCGAAGCCGTGGCCGGCCCACAGGTGGCCCGCGTCATCGACCGGTTCGGCCAGACCCGGGTGCTCCCCGCGTGTGTGGCCATCCACGCGGCCGCGATCGCGGCATTGATCCTGGCCGTGCTGCACGGAGTCCCGACACCGGCCGAGGCCGCGATCGCCATGATTGCGGGGGCGGCACTCCCCGAGATCGGAGCCCTCTCCGCCGCTCGCTGGTCCTGGCTCCTGGAGGCGGACGACGTCCTGCCCTCGGCCTTCGCCCTGGAGGCCCTCAGCAACGAGATCGCGTTCCTGATCGGCCCGGTCCTGGTCAGCGGCATCAGCACCCTGGTCGATCCCATCGTCGGCTCGGCACTGGCGGCGGGCCTGATCGTGCTCGGCGGCGCCGGCCTTGCACTGCAGCCGGGCACCGCCCCGCCCGCCGGCCCCGCGGCGGCCATCTCCGGATCGCGCCAGGGCCTGCTGGTGGACCCCGCGTTCGCCGTCCTGATCGCCGTCAACCTCCTCCTCGGCATTCTCTTCGGCGCGTTCACGGTCTCGACCACCGCCTTCGCCGTGGTCCGCGGACGGGCCGGCCTCGCCGGACCCCTGAACGGGCTCATGAGCGCGACCGGGATCGCCGGCGGCTGGCTCTACGGGAGGCGGCGGTGGCGGAGCCACCCGTGGAGGCAGCTCGGCCTGGCACTGGCCATGCTCGCCGTGTGCTGCCTTCCGGTGCTGGTCCTGGGCTCACTGCCGGGGCTCGGCCTCACCCTGCTCGCCGGAGGTCTCTTCCTGGCCCCGGCGATGGTCCAGTCCTCGGTCCTGACCCGGAGCGTCGTCGAGCGAAGCCGCCTGACCCAGGCCTTCACCTGGCTCAGCTCGGCGAGCGCGGCGGGATCGGGCCTTGGCACAGCGATCGCGGCACGCACCGCCGAGAGCCTCGGAGGCCGTGGCGGCTTCGCGCTGGCGGCTGCGGCAATCGCCCTCGCCGCCATCTCGACCGGTGTCGCCGGGCGCGCCGGCTGGTGGCCACGGAGGCTGGATGCGCCGCGGTGAGCGACATCACTTTTCGACCAAGGCACCGGCCTTCATGGTCTGCACGACCACCGCGAAGGCGTCGGTCCAGGCGGCCCCGCAGGCCGGCTTCCAGCCCTCGCCCGAGACCTCCTCGAGCGCCCCCGGCGGCGCGCTGCCGACCAGCGCGTGGTGCTGGGGCTCGACACCGTGGGTGACGTGCTTGGCGCCGAGGTCGTGGAGCGCGGGGACGATCGCGTCGAGGTCGCGCAGGGAATCGACGAGCAGCAGCAGCGTGCTCAGCAGCTTCTGCTTCTGCACCGCCATATCGGCTCCCGCGAAGAGCGGGCTGACCTCGGGAGCGAGCTCGCAGAGGCCCGAATAGAACGCGTCCATGAGCTTGGCGTCGTGCGGGGCGACGATCTCGAAGCTCTCCTCCACGGCGTCGATCTGAATGGCCAAGGCTGGCATCCCTCCTGTCGCTGCAGCCGGTACGGAGACGTCGTCGGTGTCCTCACTCTGACAGCGGGCACCGGGCCTTCGACACGTGCGGAGAGCACGGCGGCGGCAACCCGCCGCCCGTCCCAGGCGACCGAGGTCAAGGGCGGGCGACGCCGAGGTGGTCGCGCACGGCGTCGACCAGGGGGACCATCTTGGGGCGGCCCGGCACGACGGCGGCGGTGGCGCCATGATCGGTCAGCGCGCGGGCGCAGCTGGGGCCGATGGCGGCGGTGACCGTCAGCTCGGAGAGCCAGCCCGCCAGCCGGTCGGCGACGCCGGCCCGCTCGGCGATCAGGAAGAGGTTGTGCACCTGAGCGGCGCTGGAGAAGGCGACGACGTCGACCCGGCCCGCCTCCAGCTCGCGGAGCAGATCGAGGACCGGACCCAGGTCCTGGGGGAGCTGCCAGCGGTAGGTCACGACCTCCAGCACCTCGGCGCCCCTCCGGCGGAGATGGTCGACGAGCTCGACGTTGGGCCCGCCGTGATGCTGGACGGCGACCCGCCGCCCGGCCACCACCTGCCCCTCGAGCACCCCGATGATCTCGGCGGTGGTGTGCGGCTCGCCCGTTCGCAGCTGGATGCGATATCCGCGCCGGAGGAGGACGGCGAGTGGCTTGGGGCCGCGGGCCAGCACCGCCGCGCCGCGGACCGAGCCGGCCAGCGCCTGCTCGCGGCCGAACCGGGCGGCCAGATCGAAGAGGGCGTCGGCGCCGACCCCGGTCTGGAAGACCCAGAGGTCGACCGGCCCGGCCAGCACCGCCTCCAGCTCACCCTCCTCGCCGGCCGGAGCCTCCCGAAGACAGGGTGCGCGCAGCACCGACCCGCCAAGCCGCTCGAAGAGCGCCGCCAGCTCGGCGCTGCGCCTGGCCTCGAGGAGGCCGATGCGACGGTTCCGGAGCGGCAGGTCGGCGTCGGATCGATCGGCGGGTGGCACCGGTCGAGAGTACCGCCGGCGCCCCCCGGCTGCGGTAGATTGACCACGCAGGCCGTCCACCTGGGCACGGGAGCCGGCAGGTGGAGGCTGCCCCGGAGGAATCGCATGCCCATCGATGTCCCGACCGCGGAGGTCGTGAGCGCCTACCTGGCGGCTCGGACCGCCGGCGACCTGGAGGCGGCTGGCGGCTGGCTGGCGCCGACGTTCACCTTTCAGAGTCCGCTGCTGCGGTTCGACGACCCGGCCAGCTACCTGGCCAGCCAGCGCGGGTTCCAACCGCTGGTGACGGGCCTCGACCTGATCAGCGCGCTGTACGGCGACGGCGAGGCCACGGTCATCTACGACCTCCACACGTCCACGCCCGGTGGCACCCAGCGGACGGCCGAGCACTTCACCGTCGCCGGCGGGAGGATCTCGTCGGCGCTCATGATCTTCGACGCCTCGCCCTGGCGATCGTGACCGCGAACCCGGCGTGGATCGCGTCGCCCGGGCTTCGCTGTGCTCCCCGGCCGGCGCCTCGCCGGTGCCGGAGATGCACGGCGCCACGACCCGCTCAGACCAGGAGCTGGCCACCCTCGGCGTGGAGCACGGTGCCGGTCACGAAGTCGCTCGCCATCAGGAACGCGACGGCGGCGGCGACGTCGTCGGTCCGGCCGATGCGCTTCAGGGGCAGCCGCTCGGCCATCGCCGCGAATCTCCGATTGCGCTCCTCGGGACCCGCGATGCCGTCCCAGATCGGCGTGTCCAGCCATCCCGGCGAGACGGCGTTAACCCGTATCGGGGCCACCTCCAGGGCCAGGGCCTTGACCATCGATTCGATCGCGCCGTTCACGCCCGCCGCCAGGATCCCGCCCGGCGCGGGCCGGGCGGCGGCGATGCCGGAGATGAGCGTGATGCTGCCCCCCGACATCCGGCGGCTCGCCTCCTGCACGGCGAAGAGCGGCCCCATGAACTTGGAGCGAAGCGCCCGCAGCATCGCCGCCTCGGTCAGGCTGCGGACGGCTCCGTAGGGCAGGTCGGCGGCGGTCACGACGACATGGGCGACCCGGCCGGCGGCCTCGAAGACCCGGGCCAGCTGGTCCCGGTAGCCGACGTCGGCGACGACCACGCCGACCCGCTCCGGCGGTCCCAGCGCCGTCCGCGCCCCCTCCAGCCGCTCCCGGGAGCGGCCGGCGATGACGACCGATCCGCCCTCTTCGAGCACGCGCCCGGCGACGGCGAGCCCGATCCCCGAGCCGCCGCCGATCACGATCACCGTGTCATCCGGGTTCATCGCCGTCCTCCTCCATTCCCTGCAGCAGGCGACGCAGGCCCTCGGCCAGCGCGGATCGCTCACCCGGCGACAGATGCGCGGTCATCCGCGCCTCCTGCTCCAGGTAGGACGCCATCGTCTCCTCGATGACCTCCCTCCCCCGCTCCGTCAGCTCGACCTGCGTACTCCTCCGGTCCCGATCGCCGGGGACCCGCCGCACCAGCGAGGCGCGGGCCAGCTCGTCGACCAGGTGCGTGATCGCGCCCGAGGTCAGGACCAGCCGCTCGGCCAGCCCGGTCGGCGTCAGCCGGTAGGGCGGCCCCGTTCGGCGCAGCGTTGCCAGCGCGTCGAACGAGCCCCGGTCGAGCCCGGCGCGGCGAAGCCCGCGGCGCAGCTCGGCTCCGGCCAGGTGCTCGGCGCGGAGGATCCGGCCGATGACCTCGAGCGGCGAGGTGTCGAGCTGGGGCAGCTCCTCCGCCCACTCCCGCCGGACCCGGTCGATCTCGTCGTCAACCGATATCTGCATATCAAGCATCTTAACATGCAGATAACCGTGCGAACCGACCTGCGAGACTGCCCGGATGATGGATGCGGATTCGGTGCTCTCCGTCCTCGACCGTCTGGACCGGGAGGGCGTCCGCTGGTGGATCGACGGCGGCTGGGGCGTTGACGCCCTGGCCGGACGCCAGACCCGCCCTCACGACGATGTCGACGTGGTCGTCGCCGACGAGGACCGGCCGCGGATCGAGCGTGCTCTGGCGGAGCTCGGCTACGCGCACGACGCCGGCGCCAGCCCGGGTCTCCCCGCCCGCTACGTGCTTCGCGACGCCGCCGGGCGCCAGGTCGACCTGCACCTGATCCGGTTCGACGCCCGGGGCAACGGCTGGCAGGCCCTGGACGGCGGCGCCTGGGGGGCCTACCCCGGCGACGGTCTCACCGGCGTCGGCATGGTCGGCGGCCGCCGCGTGCGCTGTGCCACGCCCCAGCTGCAGCTCTCCCATCACCTCGGCTACATGCCGGAGGACGACGACCGCCACGACCTCCATCTGCTCCGCCAGGAGTTCGGGATCGGACTTCCACCGGGCCTCTGAGCCATGCCCAGGCGGGAGTCCCGCGGTGGCGCGGGCAGGTAGTATCCGGACGATGAGCGACACCACACAGCCGACGCCGGCCAAGGTCCCGGCCGAGTACCTCGACCTTCTCGAGCGGCCAGTCCTCGCCTCCCTCGCCACCACCGGGCCCAAGGGTCAGCCGCAGGTCAACCCGATGTGGTTCGAGTGGGACGGGCAGCGGGTGCGCTTCACCCACACGTCCTACCGTCAGAAGTACCGCAACCTGCAGCGCGATCCGCGCGCCGCGATCTCGATCTACGACCCGGAGAACCCCTACCGCTATCTCGAGCTCCGCGGCGTCGTCGAGGAGATCGTCCCCGATCCCACCGGCAGCTTCTACCAGCAGCTCTCCCGCCGCTACGGCGGCGACGGCGCGGCGCCGGCTGATGCCGAGCAACGGGTGGTGCTCGTCTTCCGGCCGGACTCCTTCACCAAGCAGTAGCGGCCCGCGGCACGGCCGTGGAGCTGACCATCCTCGGCGCCTCGGGAGGGTGGCCGGACGCGGGCAGGGCCTGCTCCGGCTATCTCCTCACGGAGGGGCCGACCCGTGTCTGGATCGACGCCGGCTCGGGGACGCTAGCGGAGCTCCTTCGCCACGCCCGCCTCGAGGAGGTCGACGCCCTCTGGGTGTCGCACCTCCACCCCGACCACTGCAGCGATGTGGGGCCGCTGCGCAACGCCCTCGCCTATGGAGACGCGCGCCGTGGCCGCCCCCTGATCGTCTACGGACCGCCCGGCTGGCCGGACTGGATCGAGGCGGCGGTGCCCGACGCCGAGGACACCCGAGCCGCCTTCGACATGCGCGAGATCGAGGAGGGGGTCACCGCGCGCATCGGCGCGATCGCGGTCACCGCCCGAGCCGTCCACCACGGCGTCCCCACCTTCGGCGGCCGGTTCGAGGGCGATGCCACGGTGCTCGCCTACTCGGCCGACTCGCGGCCCTGCCCGGCGCTGCCGGACCTGGCCCGCGATGCCGACCTCCTTCTCTGCGAGGCGTTCCGCTCCAGCCCCGAGGTCGACGCCGCCCACACGGTGATGACACCGGAGGAGGCGGGGACGGTCGCCGCCGAGGCGGGGGCGCGCTCGCTGCTCCTCACCCATCTCCACCCGTGCGCCGACCGCGCCGCCGCCCGAGCCCGGGCGGCGACCAGCTTCGGGGGCCCGATCGAGGTCGCCGAGCAGGGCCGGACCTACCCGGTGAGCGCCGCTCGCTGATCAGCCGGAGCAGCTCCAGGTGCCGTGCAGCTGGATGGTGCCGGCGTTGCCGACGAGGTCGCCGGAGATGGTGCCCGAGCGGCCGCCGGAGGCGACCGTGAGCGTCCCCGACTGGCTGGCGTAGAAGGCGGTGGCGCCGGAGCTCGACTGGCGGAGCGAGGCGCGGTCGGGCGGCATCTGGTACGAGCCCGGGCCGTGGTAGTCGAGGAGTTCGATGACGAGCTGATACGGCTGCCCGTCGAGGGACACGTCGAAGGTCGCCGCCAGCCCACCCTGGCCCAGGCCGCAGGGTCCGGTCGAGTGCGCCGGGCCGCTGGATCCCGTCACCGTGCCGCTGACGGCGACGCTGGTGGTCGGCGTTGGAGTTGGCGTCGGCCTCGACGGCGAGGCGGCACGGTGATGGTGCGGCGCTGGCGTGTGCGCCGTCGCGGCCGTCGGGTGGCCGCCGCCGCCGCACGCCGCCAGCGCCAGCAGCGGCACCGCGGCGGCCGCGAGAAGGCCGGGACGCCACCTCATTGCATCACCACCGCCATCCGGTCGAACATGCCGTAGGCGGCCTGGAAGGTGGACCGGGAGATCGTCTGCCGCCCGTACCAGGGGTTGTTGACGATCACCGACGTCGGGGTGACGCCGATGACGACCACGGCGTGCTCGTAGGGGGCGCCCATCAGGGTCGGCCGGTTGTCGTTGTAGGCGTAGTACGTGTAGGTCGGGTGGCTGGCCCAGTCGAAGGAGATCCAGGCGATGACGGGATGCCCCTGCAGGACCGACTGGTAGACGGTCTGGGCGGGGATCGACTGCCCGGACATGAGGGTGTGGCCGCCGAGCTGGCCGGCGGTCCGGGCGACCGCCTCGTTGTAGCTGCCGTAGCCGGTCAGGGTCACCTCGCTGCCGTCGGGGTTGCCGACGAAATGCTGCTGCGGGTCCCCCCAGTGGGTGACGCGGCCGGCCGAGTTGAGCTGGGCAGCGCGCGTGTCCGTGCCCATGGAGGCGAAGACCTGGTCCTCGCTGACCGTGATGCCCTCGTAGGCGAGGGCCATCCGCAGCGACGCCTCCTCACAGCCGAGCTCGTGCTCCTGGTAGTAGAGGGGGACGCTGAGCGTGCGCGAGGTGGGCGCCGGCGGCACCAGCTCCGCCCGCTGCACGGCCAGCACCGGCTGGTCGCTCTGGACGTGGAGGGGACCGCCGATGGCGCTCGGATAGCTGTAGACCGTGTCCTGACCGGGGTTGACGGTCAGCGAGACCGGGCTCTGAGAGCCCAGGGTCAGGGTCACGTGGGCGGTCGCGGACCCGGGGTCGGTGACGTGGATGTCGTCGACCATCCCGGTCGTGACGTCGTCGTACCAGTTGAACCAGGTGTCGGTGCTGGCCTGCGCCGCCGAGCTGCCCGGCCACTCCGAGAACTGCGAGTTCCAGATCAGGCGCTGGGTGGCGAGGATGGGGGATCCCGAGGTGACCCTCGCCGTCACCGGGCCGCCGATCGCCGACCAGCTGACGTAGGTCTCGGCGCCCGGCTGGATCGTCACCGACTTGGCCGCCAGCCCCGGCCCGGACAGGGTCACGGACGAGGCCTGGCTCCCCGGGTCGAGCAGATGTATGGCGTCCGAGCTCATCCCTGGCGAGGCCTGGTCGTACCAGTCGAAGTAGAGCGTCGAGGCCGCCTGGCCCGAGTCCATGGCCTGGATCTGGCTGAACGACGACTGGTAGACGACGCGCTGGCAGGAGATGACGGGCTGCGTGGACTGGATGTGCAGGGGCCCGCCGATCGTGCCCTGGGGGAAGGACTGGTAGGCGTCCTGGCCGGCACCGACGGAGAGCTGGATGGGGGCGCTTCCGGGCAGGGTCAGGGTGACCGTGGCCGGCTGGCTGCCGGGGTCGAGGACGTGGATGGTGTCGCTCGACATCCCTGGGCTGGCGCTGTCGTACCAGGGCAGCCAGGCGTCGGTGCTGGCCTGGGTGGCGGCGGGGACCTGGAAGAAGCTGCCGTCGTAGGTGACCCGCTGGCTGGCGATGACGCCGGGGCCGCTGGAGACCCGGACCACGGCCGGACCACCGATCACGCCCTGGGGGACGCTGACGTAGGTGTTGGCGCCGGCGGCGACGCTGAACGAGGCCGACCAGCCGCTGGGGATGCCGACCGTGCCCGACGCCGGCTGGGTCCCGGGATCGAGGATGTGGATGGCGTCCCCGCCCATCCCCGGAGAGGTGTCGTCGACCCAGTTGAAGTAGGAGGTGGTGGCGGCGGCGGTGCTCGCCGTGCCCAGGATGTCCGCCCTGGCCGTGGTCGCCGGCATGGCGAGGACGAGGGCGAAAGAGAGCAGCACACCGGTGCCGCGCAGAACTCCTCTCCACACCTCCGGCCTTCTCATAGCTCCGCAACCATCATCGACCTCGCCTTCCTCCTCGCCGAGGGGGATGGTAGGCGGAGCCGTCCGAGCCGCGCCATGGGCCCCTATCCCCGTCCCAGGACCTTCATCACGGCGCCGTCGGGACCGCAGTCCCGGATCGATCTCAGGGTCGGATCAGGCGCAGCACGAGGAAGTCGGGCCGCTGGTGGAGCTTCTCCCAGTACTCGGGCCAGCGCTCCCGCATCTCCTCGTCGGGCAGGGGCTCGACCAGGCGCTGGATCAGGAAGCCGGCTTCGGTTGCGGCTCCGCAGAGCGAGCTGAGCGGCTCCCGCCACCAGGGGATCTCGACCGGCGGCGTCGTTCCCCACACGTCGGTCTCGCGACGGACGTCGAAGTAGCTTCCCCCCTTGCGGATCCAGTCCACGGTCGGGTGCGTGGTGGAGACCACCGCCGCCCCTCCCGGACGCAGCATCCGGTGGAACTCCGCGAACGTGGCCCCGCGGTCGTCGGCATAGTGGATGGCCAGAGCGCATACGACCACATCGAAGCTCTGCTCGGGATAGGGCAACCAGTCGCCGAGGCGGAAGCGGTCGACCCGTGCCCGGTCCCCCAGCCTCGTCCGGGCCAGCTCGAGCATGCCCCGGCTGGCGTCGAAGGCGGTCACCTCTGCCCCCCGCCGGAGGAGCTCATCGGAGTAGAACCCGGGACCACAGGCGGCGTCGAGGACACGCTTCCCGGACACGTCGCCGAGCAGCTCCAGCACCGCCGGCCGGTCGTAGTGCGCGTTGTAGGCGCCGTCCTCGGCATGGACCTCGAAAGCCCGCGCCACCTCAATCGGATCGTAGACACCGGCCGGGTCCCGGTCCCGGGCCGGTCCTCCCTCCTCCTCGCTGCTGGCCACAGCACCAGGATAGGTGGCGGGGCGCCTCACCCCGCCCAGGCGAAGGCGCGCGCCGGGTTCTCGATCAGGATCGCGTCGACGGCGGTGTCGCCCGTCAGGCGGCGGAGCACCTCACCGGACCCGAGCGCCGCCATCTCCGCGCCTGCGCCGCCGAGGACTGCCGCTGGGTGTTCGCCGATCCCTCGGGACGGCGTCACTGGTGCCCCTCCCCGAGCTGCGCCAGCCGCGGACGGGTCCGTGCCTTCCGGGCACGCAGGCGGGATCTCGGATGAGTGCCGCCGCCGGAGCGGTGGCGGAGGGAGAGGTGGTGCCGAGGCCCAGACTTGAACTGGGGACACCTGGATTTTCAGTCCAGTGCTCTACCAACTGAGCTACCTCGGCGGACCGGAGCCTCATGCTATCACCCGGCAATGGCCGGTTTCGGCGGCGCTCAGCCGCCGAGAAGGGACAGCGCCCTCTTGAGCTGGGAGTCCGTGGCGTAGCCGTCCTGCGGGTCGACCACGTCGAACTCCTGCCCCCCGCTGGCCAGGTTGACGTCGTAATTGGGCCGGAGACCGACGCTCTGGATGGTGCGGCCGTTGGGCAGGTACCAGTGCTGGATGGTCAGGTGCAGGTCGCCCCCGTCGGGCAGCGTGAAGTCCTCCTGCACCGAGCCCTTGCCGTAGGTCCTGGTCCCGACCAGCACCGCCCGGTGGTGGGCCTGGAGCGAGCCCGAGGTGATCTCCGAGGCCGACGCCGTGTTGCGGTTGACGAGGATCACGATCGGAAGCTTGGGGGCGATGACCTTGCCGGTGACATCGGTGACCTGGGACCCGCTCCGTCCCTTCGTCGAGAAGGCCTCGCCCGAGGAGACGAAGCTGGAGATCACGGTCTGCGCGGCCGACACGTAGCCGCCGCCGTTGTCGCGCAGGTCGAGGATCAGCCCCTTGCTTCCGGGGAGGTTGGCATTAAGCTGCGCCGTGAACTCCTGGGCGGTGGT
>DATAXV010000037.1:0-2341 GCA_036272915.1 Candidatus Dormiibacterota bacterium | reverse complement strand
GCGCTCCGGGGTCATCGATGTTCTCCAGAATATTGCACTTGGATATAAAAATCTATCCGAGTGTACACTGGCGGCGGGATGACGCCGCCGGACGCCGCGCTCGGGCTTCGCGAGCGCAAGAAGCGGGAGACGCGGACGCGCATCGCCGACGCCGCCCTGCGCCTGTTCGCCGAGACCGGCTTCGAGGGGACCACGGTCGCCGACGTGGCCAGGGCCGCCGATGTGTCGACGAAGACGGTGTTCAACTACTTCTCCAGCAAGGAGGAGCTGTTCTTCGACCGCGCCGGGGAGACCCGGCAGGGCTGGATCGAGGCCGCGGCCGAAGGGCGGGACGGCGGGCCGCCCCTGGCCGGCCTCCGCCGCCACGTCAGGGCCCGGTTCGAGGGCCGGCCCGGTCCGGGCGGCGCCTTCCTGCGCGTCATGGCCGGGAGCACCATCCTGCAGGCGCGCGCCGAGCGCCTTCGCGCCGGGGTCGAGGACGTGCTCGCCGGTGCCCTGGAGGCACGGCTCGGCGGCGACGCCGACCTGGCGCGGGTGGTCGCTCACCAGGTCCTCGGCGTGCTGCCCATGACCAACCGCATGGCCGAGGTCTGGGCCCGGCAGGGAGCGTCGCCGGAGGAGGTGGGGCGCCGTGGCGCGACGATGATCGACCGTTCGTTCGACCTACTCGAGCACGGCGTCGCCGAGGTGCGCCGCCACCACGGCTGATCCACCGGTCCCCGAGCGCGGCCGATTAGGATGACGCCGATGCCGCTCCGCAGCTTTCCCATCGTCTACGTGACCGACGTCGAGCGCGCGGCCGCCTTCTGGGAGGTCCTCGGCTTCGCGCGCTATCACCGGCAACCCGAGGAGGGGCTGGCCGGGTACATCGCGCTCCGGCGCGACGGCCGGGAGGTCGCCGTGGTCGACGGCGGCTGGGCGCCGCAGCGCTACGGGACCGATCCTACTTCGGGGCCCCGCTTCGAGATGTTCGTCTACGTCGACGACGTCGACGCCATGACCGAGACGCTGCGCCGCCGCGGCGTGCAGGTGCTGCGCGATCCGACCGACATGCCCTGGGGGGAGCGGATCTCCTCCATCCTCGACCCGGACGGAAACCCGGTGACGCTGGCCAACGTGGCCGCCGGCGGGGGCCGCTGACGCGCGCCTCGCGCGCGCGACCGTCAATACATCGGAGCCGGCCGGATTACTCCGGCGCGGATGCCGGCTCGTCGCGCAGCACGCGGCGGTCGATCGGGTCCCCGGGCTCCTGGGACTCGGCACCCCCGGGGCGGGTGATGGCGAGGGCGAAGGCGAGGAGCGCGGCGGGCAGGCCTACCAGGTAGATGCTCCACCGTTCCCAGAAGTCGTGGGCGATGCCGAAGTCGGTCCCGGTGCCGGGACCGGCCAGGAAGAAGGCGATGGTCCCGGCGGTGAGCATCGCGTACCCGGTGTAGAGCATCACCCGCGAGTGGCGGGGCAGGGCCCTGCCCTCGACGTTGGTCACGCTCTCCCCGGACATGAGGACGTCCCAGAGGATCGCGGCGAGGACGAGCAGGGCGGCGATGAGGGAGAGGCGCTCCCCGAAGTCCTCGCCGACGCCGTACCAGCCGAAGGCGAAGTCGAGGACCTGGAGCACGATCAGGACGACCAGCTGGTGGCCGACGATGCCGCCGATCAGGGGGCGGCGCCCGCGCGCCGCGCGCCAGGCGATCGTGACCAGGCTCCAGAGCGCGAAGACGAACTGGAAGCCGTGCATGTCGCCCTGCGGGAGGGGGCCCAGCCAGATGCTGATCGTGACCCCGGCGACGGCCACGACCACGCAGGCTCCGGCCCAGCGCTTGACCAGCAATCCGATCACGGTGGCGGCGATGACGACGGGGGCCCAGAGGAGCCCGATCAGCGTGAGATTGAGGCCGATCGCCCAGGTCGAGAGGGCGAGGACGAGGAGGATGACGCCGGACAGCAGCATCCCACCCAGCGGCACCTCGGGCTTCCTCAGGGGCTTGGCGATGAGGCGGACCAGCCCGACGATGATGGCGAACTCGATCCCCGCCGAGGCGCCCCAGCCCAGGGCCCGGATCGCCCCCGACTGCCAGACCGCCTCGACGAGCACGGCCAGTGCCACGGCCACGGCCAGGGTGGGCAGGAGCCAGGCCCGGGCGATGTCGTGGACGGCGTCGATGGCGTGAGCGCTGATGACCTCGCCCCACTCGGCGAAGTCGCTGCCGGTGAGAAGCAGGATCGGGATCAGGCCGAACTGCAGCGTCGAGACCTGGAGGTCGACGAGGTAGAAGAGGCGCCCGGCTCCGGAGGCGAGCAGGACGGCCAGGTGGCAGGCGGTGGTGACGCCCAGGCAGAT
>DATAXV010000036.1:0-58360 GCA_036272915.1 Candidatus Dormiibacterota bacterium | reverse complement strand
GCGAGCAGCGGGATGAACAGGCCGGTGTTCCAGATCCAGAACCAGATGACGTTGTCGTCATGGCCGTCGGCGGCGGCGAGCCAGCCGAGCTGGACCCGCAGCGACGCCGCGCCCCCGGTCGACAGCCACAGCGCCACCGGCGCGCCCAGGAGCACCGCCGGGGCGAAGAAGGCGAGCCACTGCCGGCGCCGCCGCAGCACCGCCCAGAAGGCGGGCATGGCGATGAGCGTGCCGAAGGCATGCAGGTGGAAGAGCGGCAGCAGCCCGGTGAGGACGCCGCAGAAGGCGTAGGGCACCCAGCTCTTCCCCCGCTCGGCGGTCCAGAGCACGCCCAGCACCAGGGGCACCACGGCGTAGCCGAAGAGAACCGAGCGCTGGGGCAGCATCCAGGCCAGCACCGGGTTCAGCCACTGCAGGTTGAGGTCGGGCTCCTGCGTGTAGAGACGGGGCAGGTGGACGAGCGCCTGCAGCCCCTCCCGGCCCAGGTCCTGGCCGAGGAGGACGAAGCCGAGGCCCCCGCCGAGGCAGAAGACGAGAACCGCGAGCACCCCCGCCCCCCGACTCCCGATCAGCCGCAGCGTGGCCATGTAGAGGACCGCCGGGAAGGCGAGACCGAGGTAGCCGCTGGTCAGGACCAGCGCCGACGTCAGGGAGGCGCCGACGGGCACCAGCGCGGCGGCGAAGAAGTCGACCATGAACGGATAGGTCATGGCGTGGCCGGGGAAGATCGGGAAGGCGGGTGGGAAGTTGCCCCCGTAGGCGAAGGCGCCGGTCAGGGTCAGGTGCAGCGACCAGTCGGCGTAGAAGGCGCCACCCCCGACCAGGAGGCCCTGCGGCGAGGTCTGGTAGCCCCGCGAGAGCAGCAGCAGGGTGTAGCCCCAGCAGACGACGAGAAGCAGCCAGAGCGGCCAGGGCTCGGCGCGCCCCCAGCGCTCGAGCGCGACGGCGAGGTCCTCGCCCAGCTCGGCGCGGTTGCGCCAGGCGGCGGCACCGCCGGCGGCGAGGACGATCACCAGCCCGCCCAGGGCCGTGGCCAGGGTCAGGCCGAAGGCGAGGCAGAGCAGGAAGGTGACGGCGCAGTAGGCGATCGCGCCGATCACGGCACCGTAGGCGAGCCGCTCCTCGAAGCGCAGGGGCAGGCCGGCCAGCGTGGTCAGGCCAAGGCCGGCGAGCGCCGCCCCGACGAGGATGACGGCCGGCGTGCCGCAGAGCAGGAAGATCACCACCAGCACGACCACGGCGGCCGCCGCCAGGGGCAGTCTCGGGCTCAGATCCAGCTTTGCAGCCACATCTTGCCGAAGGGGAAGCCGCCGAGGTAGGCCTCCTGGCTGATGGGCAGGGCGGTCCAGACCGGATAGAAGAAGAGGAAGGTGACGATGGCCAGGGTGAGGAAGGCGGGGACCACCCACGGAATCCAGACCAGGCGTCGCTCACCACCGCGCGACTCGATGATCGCGGTCTGGCTGGCGTTGATCTTGGCGAGGACGTAGGAGAGGCCCAGGATCATGAAGATCAGCCCCCCGAACATGTGGTACAGGAAGAGGATCCGGGTGACGTGGGCGAAGGGGAGGTACTGGGTGACGAAGCCGACCCAGATCACCAGGCCCGGCCAGCTGCGGTCCTTGATCGTCGAGTAGAGCAGCCAGAGCATGGCCGGGATGCTGGCCCACCAGATGACGGGGTTGCCGAGGTCGACCATGCCCCCCACCAGCTTCTGCCCGTTGGTGCCGTAGCCGAGCGCGATCGACTCGTAGTAGTAGGCGACCGGCCGGATCAGGAAGGGCCACGTGTACCACTTGGACGAATAGGGATGGGTCGCCTTGAGGGTGGCCTGGTACTGGTACATCCAGTAGTTGTACTGAACGAGGTCGTGGATCGAGTGGAAGGCGTAGGGGCCGGTGAAAAAGAACCAGGGCACCCAGCTGAGCAGGTAGATCGCGGCCGGGATGAGGATCAGGGACAGGCCGAGGAGCTGGGTGTAGACGCGGCTCGACACGTTGCCCGGGATCCGGGCCCCGTCGCCGAGCGGGCCCCAGGTCCAGTTGCCGATTCGGATCTCGACGTCGCGGACCAGCGGCCTCGCGATCAGGAAGAAGACGATGCTGGCCAGGGCGGCGAGGTCGATCCACTTGGAGGCGACGCCGAGCCCCAGCGCGACGCCGGTCAGGATCAGGGTGACGATCGACATCCGTGGCGTCTTGCTCTTCAGATGGATGAGGAACAGGGCGTAGGACAGGATGATGAAGAAGATCGGGAAGACGTCGATCACGGCCACGCGCGACTCGATGAAGAAGAGCCCGTCGAAGCAGGACAGCGTGGCGGCGCTGACCGCGAACCAGCGGTTCCGCCAGAGCTGGATCGCGAACAGGTACATCAGCGGGATGCAGAGGCTCCCGAAGATACAGGGCGCCAGCCGCCAGCCGAGCGTGTTGAAGCCGAGGTTGGCGGGACTGCCGGACAGGCCCTCGGTGATCTTCCGCCACATGCCGTAGGTCCACTCGCCGCCGGCGATGAGGTACTTGGCCACGGGCGGCTCGGGGTCGAAATAGGAGATCCCGAGCAGGTCGTCGTGGCCGTCGACGCCGAAGTAGATCTCGTCGAACACCTCGCCGTTGGGCGGCGTCGCCGGCTGTCCGGTGGCGGCGTAGTTGCGCTGGTAGGGATAGGCCAGCCCGCACAGGGTGCCGAGCTGGTTCTGGGCGTTGATCGGTGTGTCCTTGACGCAGTTGGTGATCGGCGCGCCCTGGAAGGGGTGCTCGAACCAGGTCGGCATCAGCGGGCTGAAGAAGCGGAAGAAGAAGGCGACCGCGAGCAGCACCAGCATGCAGGTGATGTCCCATCGCTCCAGGCCGATGCTGGCCAGGAAGGGGCGGCGGCCGCCGTCCCCGCCGTCGGGGGCGGCCTCGAGGGGTGCCGTGGCCAGGGCCGACGGGGCCGGCTCGGTCTCGCTCAGGGGTGCCTGCTCGTCCTCCTCGACCAGCGCGTCACGCCCCTGCTCCTCGTCCTCCCGCTCCGCCGTCTCCGGTCTGTCCCTGTCCCTGGCCCTGTCCTTGTCCTCGTCCGTCATCGGCGCCGTCTACGTCCCCTGCGCCGGCCCCCGAGATTGACGTTCTGCCGCTCCGGCAGTCGCCCGACGATCTGCCAGGACATCGCGTCAGGATCGTTGACCGGCATCACCACCGTGTCGCCCGTGACCACCGTCGGCCCCAGCTTGCGCTGCAGCTGCCCCAGGTCGACATCCTCCTCACGCACCCTGACGTAGAGGGCGGGCTTCCCCAGCAGGGGCCGCACGTTGGGTCGCACGTACCGCCGCCGCTCCTTGCCGTCGAAGTTGGCGGCCAGTGGCCCCGACTTGGCCGACCGGATCGCCGTGTAGGGGATCGTGATCCCGGAGAGCAGGGTCGAGAAGCGCAGGCCGTCGTCCCGCGTCTCGACGTACGACCGCCGACGATGGACCAGGAGCACCGCCAGCAGGATCAGCGCCAGCGGCACGTAGAGGAGGATGCCGACCCAGGCGACGAGCCCCCCCGACTTGTACTCCTTGGTGTAGATCTCGAAGGCAGTCGTGCCGACGCCGGCGATGAGCAGGAAGAACACGAGCATCCGCTGCCGGCGCCACGTCTCCTCCACATACAGATTGGCCTGGCGCAAAGCGGACTCAGCTTACTTTCTTACGACCCTTCTTTGACGGCCGACACTCCGCTGGCGGCGAGATCGATCGATCCGCTACCGCGCAGCGTGGCACAGGAAACGGCGACCTGCCATGCCCTCGCCCTGGCCAGACGCCGCGCTTCGCGGCGATGCTCAAGCTCGGCCTCGCCGAGGGCATCGATCTGGCGCCAGGCGGTGGCGGTCGAGGCGACCTGGCCGAAGAGCTGGGGCTGATGACGCAAGGCGCGCAGATCGCTCTCTCAGTCGCGCCGTCGGCGATGCTGACGACCAGATCGGTGAGTGCCCTGCCCGGTCGTGACGGGTGCCTCGTCGAGAAGAGAGGCGTCGGGAGAGGGTGTCGGAGAAGCCGAGACGTTCGGCGAGGAGGTGGATGGCGGCGGTGCCAGCTGATTGACGATGCCTCTGCCATCGGCACTGACGGTCAATGGTGGGGGGACGCTTGCTGCTACTCCTCACTCGAAAGGTGCGCTCCTGATCTGGGGTTTGTTGCGTGTGACAACCGCATTCTCCCCGTTCGGATGGGCACCTTTCGACTTCCCTACGCCCCTTGTTTCAGGCCCCGCCGTGAAAGATCCGGGCTAACGCCGAGGGTAGGGTTTCTGGGGCAGTTGAGAATCTGCGCGCGCTCCTTGCAATACGCGTGGGCCCTGACAGCGCCGGGGTCCTTCATAAATGACGGTCGTGAGGCGGGTCGGGTGCAGCTAAACTTCACCGCAAAGGTGCTCTCCTACTGTGGGTTGTACGGTTGTGGCGACCGCACTTCCCAGTTCGGATGGGCACCTTTTGATTTCCCTATGCCCTCAGATTCAGCCTCCCTCATGAAACATCGAGGCTAGCGGACTCGCGGGTCAACCACGGCCAACAACAGATCGGACATCAGCGTCCCCAGCACTGTCAGAGTGCTGATGATTAGGATAATGCTGCCCGCCAGGTACATGTCCTCATCTTGGAGGGCGCCGAGCAGTAACTGGCCTGTAGTCTGCAGGTCCAACACCTGCGAGATGATCACCTCCCCGTTGATAATCGCTGGAAGGGCCCATCCCATCGTGCTGACGAAGGGGTTCAGGGCCACCCGAAGAGGATACTTTAGAAGCAATCGCATCTCCGACAGTCCCTTGGCACGGCCGGTGGTGACATACGGCTTCCTCAGCTCGTCGAGCAGGTTGGCGCGCAGAATACGAACTATTGAAGCGGTACCTTGGGCGGCGATCACTACGACCGGCAGCCAAAGGTGTGAGAGCAGGTCCAGCACCTTACCCAGATCCCAGCGCGCGCTCTGGAACTCTGGTGAGAACAGACCTCCCGCCGATTGATGAAAGAACTTGAACGAGAGATAGCCAAGGATGAGGGCCATCAGGAAATTCGGGACCCCGAGTGCTACAAAGCTGATCAAAGTGGCCGTATGATCAGCGATCGAGTACTTCCGCGCCGCCGAGATTACGCCTATGGGCAGCGAGACGGCCCATGTGAAGAACAGGGCGGTACCCCCGATCAGGAGATCGCCCGGGAGGCGCTGCATAAGTAGCCTGGTCACCGGTTCGTTCCACGCGAACGACTGCCCAAAGTTACCATGAAGAAGGATTCCCTCAATCCAGAGGGCGTACTGAACATAGATTGGCTGACCCATTCCGTAACTGGCGTTAAGTCCAGGTGAGCTGTATACAAAGTAGGTGTGAGGCGGCAGTTCGATGATGACGAACGAAACTACTGACACCATGAACAGCGTTGGGATCATCATAGAAAGCCGACGCAGGACATAACCAACCATTCGGGTCAGTTGCCTCCCCGGGTTTGCGGTCGGTGCCGCGCTCCTGGGTCAGTACTGATTGGTCCCCCAGAACGGTAGCCGCCTGGTCGACGTTCTCGCGCAGCCGCTCCTCTGCCAGGACGTGTGGTTGACGACGCCTGAAGCGAACCGGACGTGTTCATCGACCAGGCATTGTTCCACCACGGCATCGCCCACCCGAGGCCACTCAGCGTGCCCGCTCCACCCCACCCACCGCTACCGCGCACCCTCGCCCCTCCAGCGCGTGCCAGACGGCCACCGTCGTGCTCGCGCCGAGTCGAGGGGCCGGGAGAACAGCAGCATCCTCGGGACGTCGGCCCCGGCGAGGCCCGCTTCCGCCACCTGCCGGTTGGCCATCCGCCCGCGCCCGAGTACTTCCGCCGCGTAGGGTGCCCGGTCCAGGTTCCATGTGAATGCGGTGAAGGCCAGCGCCGTCCAATGTCTACGGCGCGACGGAGTCCGCGCTTTCCGGGAGCGGACCACGCGGTGCCCGCGTGGTCACCTCCGAGGGCGTGTCCCAGCCCGCCTCAGGTGCATCCAGCAGGTCCCTCAAGGCGTTGGTCAGGATGTCCTCCGCCTCGGTGCTGACACGCGATGCCCGTCCCACCTCGTAGCCACCCTGGGGATACGCGACCCGGGTGCCGATGTACCCTGGGCCGTAGTCGCCGTACGCGGCCATGGCGACGAAGAGGTCAGGGCGCATCTGCTGCGCGCACAGCTGGTACTCGACGAAGAGCTCTGCCGGGAGATGCAGGATTCGAGCCGTCCCGAGGGTCAGGCAGGAGAGCGTGATCGGCGACTTCGAGGCGAACCGGCGCGCGTATGCGGCATCCCGAGCGATGCGGAAGAGGCGTCCTCGGCGCACCGCCTCCAACACATCGTCCGCCCCCGCGTCCTCCATGTGCAGTGCCGGTGGGAGCCCGACGTCCTTCACCGCCCACTTAACGTCGGCGTCCGCGAGCGGCACCCTCTGAGCACGAGAGGCCTGGACCGCTTGATTGATGCCCCTTCCCAGTCTCTGTGCCAGAATCGGCCGATTCTCGGGAGCGCCGTCATTGTATTTGCCGGCGGTCACATTGCCGGCCGCCCCACAGAAGTGCACGATCCAGGCCTTGGGCCAGCGCTCATCGACAGGATCCCGAGCCAGACCCGGGAAGTCACGGCTCACCCTTCCCTGCCCGTAGTAGCTCTGTGGGTGCGTGGCATAGTAGCTGAGCGAGGCCACCAGCCTGTCGTCTTCCCACATCGTCACCGCGCGGGCGTAGGGATCGATGATTCCCTCCGGCGCTGCACGCAACCGCGCGTCCCGGGTCGCGCTGTAGCGCACTCCGACCACGTGGCCGTCAGGTCCCAGCACCCGTCGGGTCGAGGCGACCTGCGACACCTCGGCCTTCCCCAGACCGAGATGCGTGACGGGGACCGCTTCCTCCGCGGCCTGCCGGACGGCTGCCGCGACGCGTTCGACCGCGCTCTCGCTCCAATCGACCAGGTAGCCCTGTCCTCGCAGCTCGTGACGGGCCATGATCGACTCCGCGTCGGCATCGACGCCGGGCGCGTCATGCTGATGCACCGTGTGCACGGCGACTCGCTCGGGGGAGGTGCCGGCAGCCTGGGCCAGCACACTCCGCCAGTGGAGGTGACTGGAGTTGGCGATCCCGACCCAGTCCACCGCGCACAGCACGATCGGTGCTTCCCGGCCAAGGATGACCAGACCACGGCACTGCAGCGCGTCATCGACAGCCCGCGCAGGCTCCACCAGGCCAAGACACAGCGGTGACCCCATGGGAGGCGTCACATCGCAGACGAATCCACCGACCTTCACCATCTCTCAACCCCTCCCTGGCCGATGTGTGGCCGCTCTTGGGCGCGGGCCACTTGTCCGGCGATCATGCGGTCAGACCGCGAACGACCTCGTCCATCGCGACCGCGATGTCCTCCATGTCCTCTCCGCCGCCCAGCAGGACCCGCTGCCGAAGCCACACGACCTCCGTCTCGGCGGCTCCGGCGATCGGGCAGGCGGAGGGTTGATACCCCTGCGGCTCCGCCAGCGCGCTCGCTTTCCGCCACGAGAGCCAGATTCCGGTGCACTCCGTGCCGACCCGTGACGCCTGCCAGCGCATCCATCTCGCAGCATGACCCACCGAGATGAACGCAGATCACCGCGCCTGGTGAGTCACCCGTCGACCTCCTTCGGCGGCACCGAGACGTGTCCATCCACCTGCCGCAACGAGCGGCGAGCATCAGGTCGCGGCCCCCGGGCCCGTGTCACTCCGCAACCTGCCGTCGGCCCGCCCGCCGTCAGCGACGATTCCATGCAGCACAAGCTCCCTGGCGTAGTGGCAACGAGATCCCCGGCCGTCCCCCAGGTCGAGAAGGTCGGGTTCCTCGGTATCACACCGGTCTCGTACGTACCTGCAGCGAGGATGGAAGACACATCCGGAGGGTGCATGGGCCGGGTCGGGCACGTCACCGCCGAGCACGATTCGCTGCTTCTGCTCGCGGACGCTGGGGTCCGGAACCGGGACCGCCGACAGCAGCGCCTCCGTGTACGGGTGCCGCGGCCTGGAGAACAGATCCGCGGTCGCCGCCTGTTCGACGATCCGCCCCACGTACATCACGGCCACGTAGTCGCACAGGTGCTCCACCACGGAGAGATCGTGTGACACGAACACGTAGGTCAGGCCCATCTCTTGCTGGAGGTCCATGAGCAGGTTCAGAATCTGGCCTCGCACCGACACATCCAGCGCGCTGACCGCCTCGTCCGCCACCACCAGCCGGGGATGGGTGATCAGCGCTCGGGCGATTCCGATCCGCTGGCGCTCCCCTCCGGAGAAGGCGTGGGGGTACCGGCGCAGGTACTCGGGGCGCAGGCCGACCGTACGCAGCATCTCCGCGACCCGATCCTCGATCTCGCTGCGCTTTGCCAGGTTGTTGACGCGAAGCGGCTCACCGACGATCTGAAGGACCGTCATCCGGGGATTGAGAGACGAGTAGGGGTCCTGGAAGATCATCCTGATGTCGGGACGGAAGGGCTTCAGTTCACCCAGCTCCAGCCCGGCCAGGTCCACCATGCTGTCGTCGGCTCGCTTGTAAAGCAGTTCCCCGCCGGTCGGCTTGTAGGCGCGCAGGATGCACCTGCCGAGGGTCGTCTTCCCACAGCCGGACTCTCCGACCAGACCAATGCTGGCTCCGCGCCGCACCTGCAGGTCGACCCGGTCCACCGCGAGGATCGACCGCTGGCGCCGGCCGAGCAGGCCGTGAGTGGTGGAGAACTCCATCGAGAGCTGTTTGATGTTCAGCAACACGCCATCCCTGGTCGCCGCTGTGGCCATCGGTCAGCCCGCCTGAACCTGGCTCATGACCGAAGGGTCGCGAAGGAGACAGCGCACCATGCGGTCACCCGCCAGCCTGGTGACGCCGGGCACAACCTTGTCGCAGAGTCCGGCCCGTGCCTCGTCGCAGCGGGGATGGAACGGGCAGCCCGAGGGGCGCCGGTAGGCGTGCGGGACCATGCCGCGGATGGTGCTGATCCTCCGTGCGCCCCTGACGCCCAGCCGGGGCACCGAGCGCAGCAGCGCCCTCAAGTACGGGTGCTGCGGGTCCCTGAAGACATCCGCGACGCTTCCCTGTTCGACGATCAGGCCCAGATACATCACCGCCACCTGGTCCGCGATCTCCGCCACCACCCCCAGGTCGTGCGTGATGAACAGGATCGCCATTCCGAGCCTCTGCTGGAGGTCCTGCAGCAGCTCGAGGATCTGGGCCTGGGTCGTGACATCCAGCGCGGTCGTCGGCTCGTCCGCGATGAGCAGCTGAGGCCGGCAGATCAGGGCCATAGCCAGCATGGCTCGCTGCCGCATCCCTCCGGAGAGCTGAAAGGTGTACGCGTCGATCCGCTCCTCGGGCCTGGGAATGCCCACCAACCTGAGCTGCTCGATGGCGCGCCCGCGCGCTTCGGCCTTCTTGACTCCCTCGTGCAGCCTCACCACCTCTGCGATCTGATCGCCGATCGTATGCACCGGACTCAGCGAGCTCATGGGCTCCTGGAAGATCATCGAGATCCCGGCACCCCTTACCGCACGCAGTGCCTTGCCCTTCGCCGGCAGCGCCGCCAGGTCGATCTGGTGGCCGCCGGCGGTCCGGTACAGGATCTGACCCGAGACGACCTGACCGGGCGGCTCGACCAGTCTCAGGATCGAGCGAGCGGTGGCGCTCTTCCCGCATCCGGACTCGCCGACCAGACAGAGAGTGGTTCCCCGGCGTATGACCAGGTCGACCCCGTCGGCCGCCCGCACCACACCATCCGGGAGTTTGAAGTGGGTCTTGAGGCCACGAAGCTCGAGTACCGAATCGTCGTGCATCGAGAGGTCAGGAGGCATAGGGATCCGCGGAGTCACGCAGTCCGTCGCCCACGAAGTTGAGGCACAGGATCGCGATCACCACCGCGGCCCCGGGCACAAGCAACCAGGGCGCGTTCGCCACGGCGTTGACGTTCTGTGCTTGCTGCAACAACACCCCCCAGCTCACGGTGGGGGCCTGAAGGCCAAGCCCAAGGAAGGAAAGGGCCGTCTCTCCCAGGATCATGGCGGGGATCGCCAGGGTCAGCGACGCGATGATATGGCTGGTGAAGGAAGGCAGCACGTGGCGGAAGGCGGTGCGCAGCGGGCCGGATCCGTCCAGTTCGGCCGCGAGCACGAAGTCCTCGTTGCGGACCTGCAGGAATCGACCCCGGATCACCCGCGCCAGGTCGGTCCACCCGACCAAGGACAGGATGACCGTGATCGCGAAATACATCTTCAGCTGACCCCAGCCGGGTGGGACCGCCGCCGCCAGGCCGAGCCAGAGAGGCAAGGTGGGGATCGAACGGAGGAACTCGATCATCCGTTGCACGATGGTGTCCAGCCAGCCTCCGAAGTAACCGGACATGCCGCCCAGGACGATGCCGAGGACGAGGCTCATGGCGACACCTACCAATCCGATCGACATCGAGATGCGGGAGCCATACAACGTGAGGGACAGCATGTCGCGGCCCTGTGTGTCCGTTCCGGCGAGGTAGAACGGCTCGCCCGCATGCACCGGGCCGATCAGGTGGATGTCGCTGGGGATGAGCCCCCAGAAGCGATAGGTGGGGCCTCGAACGAAGAATCCGACCTGGATGGGCTTGGAGGTGTCCGGGCTGTAGTTGTGTTGCAGAGCGGTCGTGTTGACGGTCACGTTGTAGCCGTACACGTACATGAACATCCCATGGCCGAGGAAGTGGAGCTGCTGAGGCGGGGCAAGCGGGTAGTTCGCGTTGTAGTTGCTCGGCGTGCTGGGAGACACGAACTCACAGAAGGCCGCGCCGAGGTAGACGAGCAGCAAGATGACCAGGCCTACCAGCGCGAGCCGGTGCCTCCTGAACCGGAACCAGACCAGCTTCCACTGCGGCGCGACGGAGAGCTCGGTCTCCGGGGCGCCGGCAAGCTCCTCAAGCCCCGCCCCGGCGACGACGGGTTCCCCAACCGGGTCAATAAGCATTGGCCATCCGGACACGTGGGTCGACGACGGCGAGCAGCAGATCGGAGATCAGCGTTCCAGTCACGGTGAGCGTGCTGAGGACGAGGATGATGCTGCCGGCCAGATACATGTCCTGGTCCTGCAGTGCGCCCAGCAGCAGCTGGCCCGTGGTCTGGAGACCAAGCACCTGCGAGATGATCACCTCACCGTTGAGCAGTGCGGGCAGCGTCCAGCCGATCGTGCTCACGAACGGATTCAGTGCCACGCGCAGGGGATACTTCAGCAGCACCCGGATCTCCGACAGCCCCTTGCTGCGGGCGGTGGTCACATATGGCTTGTTCAGCTCGTCGAGCAGGTTGGCGCGCAGGATGCGAATGATCCCGGCGGTGCCCTGCGCCGCGATGACCACCACAGGCAGCCAGAGGTGTGCCAGCAGGTCCAGCACCTTTCCCAGGTTCCACCGCGCGTCCTCGAACGCCGGCGAGAACAGGCCCCCCACAGACTGATGGAAGAACTTGAACGCGAGATAGCCAAGGGCGAGAGCAAGGAGGAAGTTCGGCACCCCCAGCCCAACAAAGCTGATCAGGGTGAAGGCATTGTCCGCGATCGAATACTTCCGCGCCGCCGAGAGCACGCCCACCGGCAATGAGATGGCCCAGGTGAACAGCAGCGCGGACGATCCGAGCAGCAGGGTGAAGGGGATGCGCTGCGCAAGCAGCCTGGCCACCGGCTGGTTCCACTCGAACGACTGTCCGAAGTTGCCATGGAGGAGGATGTTGCTGATCCAGAGTCCGTACTGATAGTAGATCGGCTGATTCATTCCGTACTGCGCGTTCAGTGCTGCGATCTGTGACGCGTCCGGTGCCTCCCCCTGCGTCTGCAGGCTCGCCACGTAGCTTGTCACGAAATCGCCAGGCGGCAATTGGATGATCACGAAGGCGACCACCGACACCGCCACCAGCGTCGGAATCATGATCAGCAGCCGGCGCAGGACGTAGCGCAGCATCTACGACGAGAACTTCCCGGGATGGCGGTATGCGACCTGCTCCGGCAATGCCACCGATTCGTGACCGAGACGGAAGCTGTCTATATGGGACTTGGGAGTGTTGATAATATCGCTATTGACGATGAATGGGAAGAATGGCTGGGTCACGGTTCCGATGATGTAGACGTTCTTGTTGTGCTGTTCGAGGATCTGCCGACCAAGACCGAGCCGGGTCTTCTGGTCGACGGATGCCTTCATCTGGTTGTACAGGGTCTGCAGCTTTTTGATGTCCGGGGGCGGCTCCTCACCGGAATGCCCGTTGGTCGCGTACCAGATTCCAAAGAGCGGCGCCCAATAGCAGTCGCTTGCAACCGGCACATACCACTCCGGGTCGATCTCCCACAGGAGGCCGGCAACCGTGTAGCCGGCGAGGTCGTACTGATTCGCCTCCACCCGCTGGGCCCACAGTTGCTCGTTAATGTTGCTGATGAGGGACGGCACCCCGACTCGCTGCCAGTACCGGACGACATACTGGTAGGCGTCGAGGGAGTTGGCGCCGGTCTCATAGGTGAAGGTGGTGATTGTGAGGCTGAGCGGCTTGCCGTCGGGTCGTAGCCGGTTGCCCTGGCTGTCCTTCTTGCTGAGGCCGGCCTGATCCAGGTACTTGTTTGCCTTATCGACGTCGTACTCAGTGAAAGTGTGCCCGAAGCTGGGCTCCCAGTACGGGTCGGGCGATATCCCGCACGGCTGAAAGTACTGTCCCTGCCCAGCCATGAGGGCGGTGTTCATCTCCTTGCGATTGATCGCCACGGAGAGCCCCGCGCGGAAGTTGATGTCCTGCATCAGCTTGCGCATGACCGGGTCGGCATGGCACTGGTTCGTGTACAGGCTGATCCAGGGGCCGTCCGTCGTCCAGTGCAGCACCTCGTACCCGTTCTGCTTCGAGTTGTTGACCAAGGTCGTGATGTCGGCGAAGGAGATGAGCTGGTTCTGCCAGTCGATCTCACCGTTTGAGATACGCAGGGCCAGCGTCTCCTGGTCTTCGATCAGATCAACCTGAAGTCGATCGATGTACGGCAGCTGCCGGCCGTGATCATCGGTCTTCCAGTAGTAGGGGTTGCGCTCCAGGGTCGCCTGGCCGTTCGCGCCGGTCATGGCTTTGGTGACGCCCCACGCCCCGAGCTGGGGACATGCGGGGTTGAGCCACGGACTGCTCTGGTTCAAGTACAACTCGTTCCAGGTCTGGAACCCAGCCTTCTTGGCTGCGGCGGTCAGCTGATCGACGGGCGTGGTGTCGGGGAGGTACTGGGACAGGTAGTGCTCCGCCAAGAGGATCTGCATCCCATCGGACGGAAACGCGAGGAACTCCGGGAAAAGCGCGTTGGGCTCCGCGAAATTGAAGCGGACCGTCAGATCGTCGAGCTTCTTGATTGTGCCTGGCTTGCCATTGACGGTCATGAACGACGGGAACACGGGGTTCAGGGTCGTGTTCGCAAACACCCGCTGGACGGCGAACACGAGGTCGTCGGCGGTGAAGGGATGACCGTCGGACCACTTGACCCCCTCGCGGAGGTGAAACGTCCACGACTTCCCCTGGTCCGTCGGAGTCCATGACTCCGCCAGACCGGGAATCACCTTGATCTCCGACTGAGCCCACTCCACGAGTCCCGCGTGTCCGGTCTCCTGATATCCATCGATGATCGAGGTCGGACTGGTGATCGCGCGCCTCATGGTGCCGCCGTACAGTCCCGCCTGCTCCAAGGGCTTGACGATCGCAGGGGTCTTGGGCAGGCGTTCCGCCAGCTTCGGCAGCTTGCCCTGCTTGACCAACGCCGACAGCATCGGCGACTCTTTCTGTGAAAGACTCGCGGAACCTGAGCTGCTGCTGCCCGACGGCGCCGTCGACAGCGCCGAACAGCCAGCCACCAGAGGTGCGGCCATGCTCGCCAGGAGCAGGCCTCCTCCCGTTTTCACGAACTCCCTCCGTGACGGGCCCTTCATCTCCGTCCTCCCTTAGGAAGCTTGAGCGAGACGCTGCCGCATGTTCATGTGGCGACATGAAAATCTAGCCCAGATTCCCGAATCCCTCTCCTCCAAGAACCGAGAAGCCCACGACAGCCGATCTTCGGTCGGAGTTTTTTCTACGGTATGAAGAAGTAAAGCAGAGGCATTCGAAGAAGTCAATCGAAGTGGTCGTGGCGTGGCGCTCGGCCGGGCGCGACCGGGACATTGGCGACGCGGTGGAACAGCGACTCGAAGGCGAGCGCCGCGGCGCCGACCAGCGCGGCCTCGTCGCGGAACGTCGAGACGGAGATGCGAGCGACTTCGGCCGAGATCCCAAGGGCGCGCTCCACTATGGCCCGGCGCACCGTGGGCAGGATGATCTCCTCGGCGTCCATGAGCTCCCCGCCGAGGATGATCTGGCGGGGGTTGAAGAGGTTTACCAGGGTGACAAGGCCCATGCCCAGCCGCTCCGCGACCTCCATCAGGGCCCGGATGGCGGCGGGGTCGCCGGACCGGGCGGCGTCCGAGATCGAGCGGACGGTTGCGCGTCGCGGCGAGCCGTCCGTCCGCAGCTCGCCGTAGCGGCGGAGGAGGGCCCGGCTCGAGGCCATCGCCTCCAGGCAGCCACGCTTGCCGCAGGCGCAGAGCGGTCCGTTCGGATCGACTGGGATGTGCCCGAACTGGCCCGCCGAGGCGCTGGCACCGAGGATGAGGCGGCCGTTCACCTTGACCGCGGCGCCGATGCCGGAGCCCAGCGTCACCAGCACAATCGGGTCGGCGCTGGCTCCGGTCCCCCACCACTCCTCGCCGAGCAGCGCGGCGTTGGTGTTCCGGTCGATGCTGACCGGCTGGTGGAGCACCGCCGCGCACTCCGCGCCGGCGTCGAGGTCGTACCAGCCGATGTTGGCCGCGTTGCGGACGATCCCGGCCTCGCGGTCGACGACCCCGGGCACGGCCAGACCGACCGCGGCAACCTGGGGGTGCCCCTCCGCCAGCCGCCGCGCCCGCTGCAGGATCTGGCCCAGCCGGACCTGGTCGCCGTTGCGCTTGAAGGGCGCGCGCTCCACGGCGATGCGGTCGCCGCGGAGGTTGAACACGCCGAGATGGACGTCGGTCTCGCCCAGGTCGATGCCCAGCGCGAGCGGCCACTCCGGGTTCAGCACCAGGCGCTCCGGCGGCCGCCCCCCGGTGGACAGACCGAAGCCGTCGGTCACGACCAGGCCGGCGTTCATGAGGTCGACGACGAGGGCGCCCGAGGTGGTCGGGCTCATACGCAGACGGCGGGACAGCTCGACCTTGGACATGCCGGCGGTGGCGCGGAGCGCGTGCAAGATCTGCAGCCGCTTCTCAAAGGCTCCGGCGCCCAGCCGGGGCAGGTCTCGTTCCGCGACGCTACGCATGGTTGATCGCTTCCTCATCGTTTGGCGGCCGCCAGACTTTTTCCTGTCCAAAGAGTAATACCGCATGTCCTCGCGCACCCGTTCAGATCGGCGAGCCCGCGGACCCTCTGTCCGAGGCTCCCCCGACAGCCGTCGCGCCAGCGCCGCCCGGCCGCAGGCGGCTAGGCGTAGACGACGTCACGGATGCGGTCGCCGCGGATGACCACGGTCTGGGCGTCGAGGCGCTCGGCTCCGGGCGCCCGCGCCGCCGCATCGGCGTCGTCGGTGTGGAAGTAGCGCTTGCGGAGCACGTAGGGCGGCGGCCACGCCAGCGGCGCGACCGGCGTCCGCAGATGACGCTCGACCGCCTCCCGGGCCCCTCGCCGGATGCGTTCGCGGGCCACCTGGGGCGAGAGGGAGACGGCCGAGTGCCGGCCGAGGCCGCGCTTCACGGAGGCGGTGGTGACGCCCGGGATCAGATCCTCAGCCTCCCGGCAGGCGTCCTCCTCCCCGCTCAGGAAGATGAAGGGCATCCCCGCTGCACCGTGGTAGAGCGCCAGCTGGGCGATCTCCCCGAGCGTCCTCTCGTTGAGCACGATCGAATCGATGCTGAGGCTGCTCTGGGTGTGGTTCATGTTGCTCGAGCGAACGCCGGCCATCGCGTGCTGGCCCACGATCAGGCCCACCTCGTACTCGTCGACGATGCCGTCCCAGTACTGCCGCGGCGCCAGCGGGCGGCCGTGCAGCAGCTTCACAGCGGGATGCACGTCCTCGTACCAGAGCCCGCCCACACCGTGGCCGTCCATGACCAGCACGTCCTCGACGCCGGCCGAGACCAGGCCCTCCACGGCCGCGTTCAGCTCGGCCGTGGCCAGCCTGCGCGCGTGATCCAGATACCGCGCGTCGGCATAGGTCTCGTCCCGGAACGAGGTCACGCCCGCGGTCCCCTCGATGTCGGTCACGATGAACGCCCGCTTCACCATCCGGACACCTCCTTCCTCACCGGCGGCACGGGCGACGGCCGAGCCGCCCTCGATCACGCCAGCGTGACGTCGAACGTCGACGTGCCGGCGGGCAGGTCCGCCGCGATCTCGACATGTCGGAGTCCGTGGCGATCGACGACGCTCGCCGCGGCGTGGTCGGGCGAGACGTCGATCCGCGCCCCAGGGTTGACGCCGGCGGCGGGCAGGAGCAGGGCCGCGCCCCAGAGCTCTCCCTCGCTCTCCACGTCGACCCGCCATCCACCCTCGGTGCGTGTCGCCTCCAGCCGGACGCCGCGGCGCGCGCGCTCCCAGTCGTTGAGCTGCTCCGACGTCCAGAAGGGAAGGCCCAGCTCGTGCCCCCTCCTGATCGTTCGCCGCAGCGCCCGCCGCACCTCGGGCTTGGTCCGGATGTGCACCCCGTGAAAGAGGAGATGGGCCACTCCGTGGTGCTCGAGCGCTCCCGAGAGGAGCACCTCGCGCGTCCCCGCCGGGGTCGTCAGCGCCAGATCCTGGGTGAGCAGGGGGAGCGAGAGCACTGACGACCGGCGCCCATCGGTGGAGCCGGTCAGCGGGAACGACAGATGGCAGCTGCCGAACGGGAAGCCGACGTTCCCCTGCTTCGTCGGTCCGTGCGACTGGTCGACCTCGATGCCCGCCTCCTCGCACCAGAGGTAGAAGTCGTCCCAGCCCTCCCAGCGCAGGTAGTGGTTCTTGTTGGAGACGATCCGGTCGATGCCGGTCTCCCGCCGCAGCCAGTCGGCCTGCAGGAGGAGCCGCTCGCGGCCCCAGCTGCGGTCGTCGCCCCCGCTCAGCGCGTCGTGGTGGAGGGCCAGCTCGTGGCCCTCGCCCCGGATCCGCCGGACCGTGGCCGGGCTCAGGCCGCCCGGGTAGAGGTAGCAGAACGTTCCCCGGATCCCACCCTCGTCCCAGACGTCGAGGATCGCCGCGGCGTCGGCGTCCCGGTTGCCGTCGCTGTCGTTGGAGATGTGCACGACGGCGGGCGCGCCCGCCGGCCAGTAGTAGAGCCAGGGCAGGGCGTGGCCCCGTTCCGCGCTCAGGGCGACCAGGATCCGCAGCAGGATCTCCCGCCAGGCGTCGGCCAGGGGGCGATCGAAGACCGGCACCGGGCGAGGCGGCTGGACGTGCTCGTAGGTATCAGCCGGGAGGCGACCCGCGGGCAGGCTTCGATCCTCCTCATAGGAGAGGGCGATGCCGTCGTCGGTCTTGAGGATGCCCTCGTCCACCGGTGCCGAGCCGTCGAGCGCCGGCGTGCCGTCCCGCGACACCGGCCACCCCTGCTGGATCCGGACGATCGTCTGCCACAGGTCGAGGCCGATGACGGCGATCCGGCCGGCGCCGACGCGGCGGACCGCGATCGCAATGGGGCCGTCTCCCCAGCGGGCGACGACCTCAGCGTCGGACACCGACAGGGCGACGCCGCCGAAGGCGCGGAGCCGCTGGAGGGACCCCGGCCAGAGCGATGAGTGGGCGCCGACCACGACCCCCGTCGACCGATCCGCGGCCGTCCGGCATCCGGCCAGTTCGGCCAGACCGCCGGGACCGCCGACGACGACCACGCTGCCCCCGCCCCGCAGGACGCGCTCGACGCGATCGCGGTCCGCGTCGCTGAGCCGGGGCGGGGTCGGGAAGAGCAGCAGCGCCGCGGCTCCCGGCTCGACCTCGCCCACCGACACGGTGCGATGCGGCAGCCGCCAGTGATCGAGGACCTCCTCGGCGTAGCTCTGCCAGCGCGGCTCCCCCCCATCGCCGGTCCCGGCCGGTTCCGTGATCAGGTCGATGCGGGCCGGACCGGAGGCGAGGCTCACGACCGCCTCTGCGGCAGCAGCCGGGCGACCTTCTCGGTGGCCTCGGCCATGTCGTCGATGTCCTCATCGGCGAACTGCTCGTTCAGGCTCAGGGTCAGCACTCGCCCGAGCAGCGACTCGGCGCGCGGGCAGAGGCCGCGCTCGTAGGCGATCACCGAGCCGTCATCCGTTCGCAGCGGGATGCTCGAGGAGCCGAACGTGCGCCCATCCGCCAGCGGCCGCATGCACAGATAGATCGGATCCCCGGTGTAGCCGAACCCGGCCGGCACCCCCTCGGCGCGCAGGGCGCGGGCGAAGTCGGGCGGGTCCCACGAGTCGGGGTCGACCTCCAGCGCGAACTGCCAGTAGCCGTGCTCGGAGCCGGGCGTCTGGCGCTGCGGGCTCACGCCGTCGAGCCGCTCCAGGCGCTCGGCCAGGCGCCGGCCCAGCCGGTGCCGGCGCTCGACGCGGGCGCGGAGCTCGGGCAGCTGCGCCCGGCCGACCGCCGCCTGGAGCTCGGTCAGCCGGTAGTTCAGGCCGAGCAGCGAATAGTGCCGGCTGCCGGGGTCGTCGCGGAACCACCCCTTGTCGCGGAACGCGCGCATGCGCGAGGCGTAGGTGTCGTTGTCGGTGATCACCACCCCGCCGTCGCCGGTGGCGAGGAACTTGGACTGCTGGAGGCTGAAGGCGCCGATGTCACCCCAGCGCCCCAGCCACCGTCCGTCGAGCTGGATGGCGTGGGACTGGCTGCAGTCCTCGATCAGGGGGATGCCGCGAGAGCGGGCGAGCTCACCGATCGAGCGCATGTCGCAGGCGGCGCCGAAGAGGTGCACGACGAGGATCGCGGCGGTGCGTGGGGTGATCAGCCGCTCGATCGCGGCCGGATCCATGCCGTAGTGCTCGTCGATGTCGGCGAAGACGGGGACGCACTGCTGGAAGAGGATCGGCGCGATCGTCCCCGCGTCGGTGATCGGCGCCGTGATCACCTCCGACCCCGGCTCCAGATCCAGCGCTGAGAGCGCGACGTGGACCGCCGCCGTTCCCGACGAGCAGGCCACCCCCTGGCCGGCCCCGTAGAACGCTGCGAACTCCCGCTCGAAGGCGCCGTGCATCGGCCCGCCGATCCCGAACAGGCTCTGCGATCGGAGCGCCTCCAGCACCAGCCTCTCCGCCTCCTCCCCGTAGAGGACCCGGCCGGGGAACGGGTGCTCGCGCACCGGCCGTCCTCCATCGAGGGCGAGCTTCTCGACCGTCGGGCTCTCTCTCATCAACCCCCTCCCACTCGATTGGTCGTCAACGCATGCCGGAGAGGGACGCCTCGCGGTCGCCGTCCCCTCCCATGACGGGAGGCTAGCACATTATTCCAGCCACAGGAAAATCCCCTCAGGCGCCACGACACGGGACCGGAGTCACGGGAAGTCGGGACAGGCGATCACCGCTTGACGCCAGGTTTTGAGGGATCGTAGCTTCTCACCACAGGTGGAAAAAGTTCAGACCCCGAGGACGCCTCGGCCTGAGCATTGAGCGAGGTCGGGCACGGCCCCTGCCCACCGGCGGCGAGCCTGACCGGCGCACCGCCCGTCGGCTACGCGCTGATCGGGCCCGCCCGGGCGGGCAAGCACGTGGTCTGCGAGAAGCCGCTCGAGATCACCACCGAGCGGGCCGACCGCATCATCGAGGCCACCGGCTCGGCAGGCGTCCGCCTGGCGATGGTGCTGCCGCTGCGGTTCGATGCCGCCTCGAGGGCGGTCCGGCGGGCCGTCACCGCGCGGACCGGCTCGGCCGCCTCGTGCTGGCCAGCGCCCAAGTCCCCTGGTACAGGAGCGACGGCCACTACGCGTCGGCCTCATGGCGCGGCACCAGAGCCCTGGACGGCGGCGGCGCCATCATCAACCCAGGCGATCCACTGGCTCGATCTCCTGCTCTGGTTCGCCGGCCCGGTCGCGTCTGTCGCCGCGTTCACGGACCGGCTCGCGCATCCGGCGATCGAGGTCGAGGACGTGGGGGTGGCTGCCCTTCGCTTCGCCGGCGGCGCGCTCGGGACCATCGCCGCCACCACCGGCGCCCATTGCGGGCAGCACGCCCTTATCCAGCTGCACGGTGACCGCGGCACCGTCGTCCTCGGCGAGCGGCGCATCCTGGCCTGGGACCTCGCCGACACCACGGCCGCGGAGAGGGCACGCATGCTGGCTCTGGGTGAGCAGCAGCGATCCGCGGCGGCGGATCCCCGGATGATCGGCTTCGAGGCTCACCGAGCCCTGCTCGAGGAGGTGACGATCACCATCCGGGAGGGGCGGACCCCCGTGGTGGACGGCGGCGAGGGCCGCCGGTCGGCGCCACCTACGAGACTGCCCGCACCGGCGCGGTGGTCACGCTTCCGGCGGGGTAGGACCGGCCGGGGTGGCGGCCGCGCCACCCCGGCCGGATCAGCCGACCGGGTCGGGACGGCTCCAGGCGCCCTGCCAGGTCCGGTTGAGGCTACCCGTCCGGTAGCCCTCCAGGTCGAGCGCGACGAACGTGTAGCCGGCGGTCCGAACCCCCTCGACCACCTCCTCGCGCCGCGAGAGCAGTCGCTCCATGTCACCCACCTCGACCTCGACCCTGGCCACGTCGCCGTGATGGCGCACGCGCACCTGGGGGAAGCCGAGGTCGTGCAAGAGGGTCTCCGCCCTCTCCACCTGACGCAGCACCTCGACGGTGACCTCGGTCCCGTGCGGGACCCGCGAGGAGAGGCACGCGAACGAGGGCTTGTTCCAGTTGCTGAGGCCGAGGCCCCGCGCCGTCGCCCGGATCTCCGGCTTGCCCAGGCCCGCCTCCAGCAGCGGGAAGCGGACTCCGCGGCGCACCGCCGAGCCATGGCCCGGCCGGTGGTCGCCGGCGTCGTCGGCGTTGGCCCCGTAGGCCAGCCACGTCATGCCGAGCTCGGCCTGGATCGGCTCCAGCGTGGAGAAGAGCTCCTCCTTGCAGTGGAAGCACCGGTCGGGGTTGTTCAGGCGGTAGGCGTCCAGTTCCACCTCCTGCGTGTCGACCTCGACCAGGCGGCAGCCCAGCTCCTGGGCCAGCGCCCGCGCCTCCTCCTGCTCCGCCTCCGGATAGGCGGGCGAGTTGGCCAGGACGGCCACCGCCCGCTCCGGGCCCAGCTCGTCCAGAGCCAGCTTGAGCAGCAGCGTCGAATCGACGCCGCCCGAGTAGGCCACGAGCACCGAGCCCATCTCGCGGATCAGGGCTCGGGCGCGCTCAACTCCACCATCGTTCCGGCGATCGAGTTGGATCACCTATCCGCGCCTCCTCTGGACGCCTATCTCGCCACCTCGACGGGGACCTCGGACGGCTCCGACGCCGGCACGCCGCAGAAGTTCTCGTAGTCGATCAGGCCGGTCACCGTGGGCTCGTCGCCGCACAGGGGGCAGGCCGGGTTGCGGCGCAGCTTGAGGGAGCGGAAGGTCAGGTCCGTCCCCTCGAAGACGAGCAGGCGGCCGATCACGTTCTCGCCGATGTTGAGGATGTACTTGATCGTCTCGAAGGCCATCATCGAGCCGATGATCCCGGGCAGCACGCCGAACACGCCGGCCTCGGCGCAGCTGGCGACCGCGCCCGGCGGCGGCGGCGTCGGGAACAGGCAGCGGTAGCAGCCCGTCCCGTGGGCCGAGTCAAACATGGTCATCTGGCCCTCGAAGCGGAAGATCGCCCCGTGGACCAGAGGCTTGGCCAGGAAGTGCGAGGCGTCGTTGGCCAGATAGCGGGTCGGGAAGTTGTCGGTGCCGTCGACGACGACGTCGTAGGGGCGGAAGACGTCGAGGGCGTTCTCCGAGTTGAGGTGGACCGAGTGCTTGATCACCTCGACGTCGGGGTTGATCGCGTGAAGGGCGTCCGCGGCCGAGTCGACCTTGGGCCGGCCCAGGTCGTCCACGCCGTGGAGGATCTGGCGCTGCAGGTTGCTGGCATCGACCTCGTCGAAGTCGACGATGCCGATCCGGCCGACGCCGGCGGCGGCCAGGTAGAGGGCGGCCGGTGAGCCGAGGCCCCCGGCGCCGAGGAGCAGCACACTGGTGTCGAGGAGCTTGCGCTGACCGGCACCACCGACCTCGGGGAGGATCAGGTGACGGGCGTAACGCTGCACCTGTTCTGGTGTGAATCCTGTACTAGGCATCTCACCCGATTCTACGTCGGGCCTGCCGCGCCTATTCCCGGCGGGCCGAACGTCCGTGCCGAACTGTCCCATCGCGATCGGTCACCGCATCAGCGCCGGAAGCCGACCCCATTGACGACGTTAAACGGCTCGAGTCCGGCGATGACCCGGCGCAAATTGGCGCCCACCATCTCCCGTCCGCGGGCGCGGGCCTCGCGGGTATTGCCGCCGCTGTGCGAGGTGATGAAGACGTTGTCGAACCGGCGCAGGGGCGACTCCTCGGCCAGCGGCTCGTGCTCGAAGACGTCGAGCGCCGCGCCGGCGAGGTGCCCTTGGTCGAGGTTCTCGATCAGGGCCGCCTCGTCGACCACCGGTCCCCGGCTGGCGTTGACCAGAATCGCGCCGTCGCGCATGGTCCGAAGCTGGACGGAGCCGATCAACGGGTGGGTGTCGTGATCCAGTGGCACGTGTACCGTGACGACGTCAGAGCGGCTCAGCAGCTCCTCAAGCGACACCTCCTCGGCGCCGGGAAGGCTCCTCGGGATGACGTCGGTGAACAGTATCGGGCAGCCGAACGCCCGCAGCCGCACGGCAACGGCGGAACCGACGTTGCCCAGGCCGACGATGCCCACGGTGAGCGCGCCGAGTTCGCGGCCGACGGCGGGGGCGCCCCAGGCACCGCGGCGCAGGATGCGGTCGCCCTGTGCCCCGTGGCGGATCAGATTGAGGATGCCCATGACCACCCAGTCGGCCACTGAGTCGCGGTTGCTGCCGGCGCAGTTGGCGACCGGGATGCCGAGGTCGGCGGCAGCGCGGTGGTCGATCGCCTCGAAGCCGACGGAGGGCTGCTGGATCAGGCGGCAGCGCGTCATCAGCGTGAGCCTCTCCCGGTCGAGGCGGAATCTCTGGCCGCCGTCGGTGATGACCAAGTCGGCGCGGGCCAGAACCTCGCGCAGAGCGCCCCCGGTGGACCCGGCAGCTGGATTGGGCGGAAACTCGACCATGATCCTGGTGGCGGTCGAGTCCCCACCGAGCAGGGAGCGTACGGCCTCCTCCGGCATGCTGCCGAGGCACAGCACGGTGACCGTGCCGGTCAGGCCCCGGGAACCCGCCGCCTGCGACGTTTCGGCCATCCTTACTCTCCTCGCACGGCCCCGCTCCCGCCGGGAGCCCTCCCGACCGGGCTTGCCGCGAACCCGAACCTCCCGGGCGCGAACGGGGGCCGCGTAAATTGCAGAAGCGCCCGTTCGCGACCGATCCGACAGAAAGTCTACCCGGGCCTCAGGGACGCCTCGGACATGGCGAAGACGTAGCGGATGCACATGCTGTTCCGCCGCGCGACGGGTGGGATCTTCGGAGACCGTGGCCGAGGTCGACGATTCCTCCGCTCAGGCAGGAGGAGTCATCCCGCCTCCATTCGGACCGGCCCGACTCGACGACCTGACGCGCTCTCCAACTCCAGATGGCCTGGCTACCAAGAAGCCCCGCTGGCCATTGGGGTGCCGCGGTCTGGGCGGGCGCCTCACAGGTTCCTCTGGGGCTGCACCACAGCAGACGCAAAGGATTCAACGGCCCCCAACTCATCCGAAGGCTTGTAGCCCGAGCCGATGGCATCCACTCGCCCGCCACCCACCAGAGGAACCTCAGACCTGCCCAGCGGAACCAGGGACATGGCGCCCGCCGGGGGGCTCCGGCGCGGTAGCCGATCAAGAGGCGTGCGTCCTCGATCCGCCTTTGGCTCCTGGCGCATATCGCGCCGGTCCCCGAATCAGATGGGCCGCTCGAAAGGACTCTGGGTCAGGGCGTGATCCGGAGGTGGCTCTCCACCCGGGCGATCCCCGGCGCCGCGGCAGCTGCGGCACGTACCGCACCCTCCTCATGGAGCGAGTGCACGTGCCCGTAGAGCTTGGCGGTGTGGTTGGACACCGACACCTGGATGCTGCGTGCGTCGAGCTCGGCGTTGCGCTTGAGGGTCTCCTCCACGCGTTTCTCGACGTCCTCGGCGGTGACCGTCGGCTCCACCGCTATGGAGTTGGTGACACCGACCACGCCCTTGACGTTGCGGACCATCCTGGCCACCTCGTGCCGCTGGAACGAGTACTCGACGGTGCCTTCAAGCGTCACCCAGCCACCCTCGACCCGCGCCTTGACCCGGCCCGGAGGGACGTTCGTGTTCCATTCGAGGGAGTGGGCGATGGCCCTGGCGATGTCACTGTCGTCACGCTTGGTGTCGGTGAGCCTGACCTCGATTTGGTTGGCGATCGCCTTGACCCCATACACGCGCTCGGCAGCCTTAGCGGCGGAGAGCTTCTGCGCGTACGAGGAGACGTGCCCGGTGAGGGTTACCGCGCCGTCGATCACGGCGACGCCGATCTCCTGCGGGCGATAGATTTGCGGATCCCACTCCAGCTCCTTGATCACGTCATCGCGAATCTCAGCATCGCTCTTCATCGTGAGCCTCCTTGGCGTACTGACGGGATTGCTGGTCCACTCACGGGACCCTTCTGCGGCCGGCGTCGACGACCTCCCGGCCCGCTCCCCTCTTCGCGTACGTCGCCGACCTGCCGCGGTCCTGTGCCTGCAAATGACGGAGGGCTCTCCCCCCTCCATCACCGCGATCACCGACTCCGTCGCCTGAGGTCGACACCGCCACCTTGGGCATGGCTTCTCTCCCGAAAGGGCCGCGCGGCCCTCACCCGATGCTCTGCACGATCACCAGCGCGGTCAGCGTCAGCGCCATCACCGCGCTGAAGCCGAGGATCAGGGCGATCCCAATCTGACCCCCGTCCAGCGGCTCGAGCTGCTTTCGCCACTCGTCCTCGGGGAGGGGCATCCGGATGTCGTCCACCCCGTCCCGGCTGGCCAGGAAGGCGACCTCGCCCAGCACCTCCAAAGCACCCACCGGAAGGGCACGGCGGCGGAGGGCGGCGAGCGCCTCGAGCAGGTTCTCCCGCGTACGTCCGAGCTCCTCGACGAGTATGTCCAGTGTCTTTTCCGCGGCAGCCGTCCGGTGGGTGCGACGGACCCCGTCGATGATCGCGTACAGAATGGCAGTCTGCGACCATTGCCGTGTCGACCGCCTCGATCCCGACAGCTCCAAGGGTGAGCTTTCACGCAGCTCAATCACGTACGTTCCTCCGCTGGAAGAGTCATCCAGGAAACGACCACGAGTCTATGCGCGGTCGACGGTAAGATGTCAGTAGAAGTTACTCGTATCTTCAGCATAGAAAGCAGGCACACACATATATGTATGTGATGTCATCAACCACGCCACCGCAATGTAGAACAGTTCGTGCGCTGTCAGTGCAGATGCACAGAGCCGGACATTGGCGTCGCTGGGCCGCTCAGGTCGACGTCGGCTGCACGGCACCGATCTCCCACGGCTCGGCGACGATCCCGCCCACCGGACTCCTCTTCCATCAGCTGCAAGGCCAGCGTGTCCAGTCCACGCCGGTTTCGATCGAGCAGGGCGGGAACCTGGTGGCTCAGCCTTGCGAAGGATGTTCGGCATTCTCCTTTGTCCGCCCGCAAGGCCGAGCTCCATCGACCCGTGGGGCATCATCGCGCCGCCCTGGGGCGGCGTCACCAGACAGAGCTCGCTGCTCATGCCCCACCGCTCGACCATTCGCTTGGTGGCGTCGGTCGCAGATCCCACGGAGCCCGAGGTTATCAGCCATGGTGGACAGTTCATGATCGGCTCTTGTGAACCTATCGAAGCGGACTCGGAGAACTCGTCAATGTAACAGGGTCCACGGCAACCAGTGTCACAAAGCGTGCGCAAACTCCTTCATGGACGTGGAGGCCGTTTACACAGTGGATCGCTGCGTTTCTACTGAGCGATGACGCTTCGCATGAATCAGAGCTGGCACCCGTGTGAGCAGGTAACAGCCGCATCGGCCAAGGATCCGGAGTCGCCCGGCCCGGTCTGCGGCGATTGGGAGGTCCAAGGTGGGGTCCGGCTCGCTTCTGAGGTTCGCGGCGCCGGCCACGCCATGCTCCCGCCCGGTGAAGGGTCCTCCTCCGGTGAGACACCCCCGGGAACCGGAAAGGCCCAGCGAGGCAGTGCTTAGAATTGGCCGCAAATGGAGACCGAGTATCTCGACGACGAGCAGGTCATCGCCCTCTACAACAAGGTGAGGACCGGCCGCCGCTCATGGCCCGAGGACATCTGGCGCTCGCCGGCGGCCCTCCAGTACGCGGTCACCGTTCTCGACTACTGGATACACAACGTCATGGGCTGGAAGAGCTGGCCCGAGGCGCGATCCCGGGTGACCCCGGCCCTGCTGGAGAAGCACCGGCTTGCGGACATGGTCGAGAGCGTGCTGGTCCCCGAGTTCGGCGACGACTGGCTCGACTTCGAGGTCGTCCTCAACGAGTCGATGCGACTCTCCGAGGACGAGAGCTGGGGCATCGACCTGACCGACCGGCAGGAGCGCGTGGAGGCCGCGTTCGCCCACGCCTTCGAGCGCATCCTCGGCTCGCCCGACAGCGCGCCGCGCCTGCGCAACACGTACCACCGCTTCCGCAACCACCTGATGCGGATGTGGGGCGCCTTCGAGGAGGCCCAGGCCGAGCACGACAAGGCCGAGCGCGAGGCCGCCGAGCGCTTCTGGTCCGACCTGCGGCTGGTCCGGCTGGGCCGCGCCGCCAGCGCCGAGCAGTGGATGATCGAGAACGGCGACGGCGAGCGGATGGGCGAGGTGTCCGTGATCTGGAGCGAGCACCCGGCCTGCCTGATCGTGCTCGACGACCGGCTCTCCGGCGATCGTGGCGGGTGGCAGCAGGTGATCTGGAAGCTGGAACAGGAGATCCTGCTCGAGGATCCCGGGGTCATGACCTACTCGGTCTGGCAGAAGCAGTTCCTGGGCGAGTTCTACCGCTGCGCCGACTGCGGGGAGCTGCACAACCAGTTCGACGACGACCCTGGCGACGACCTCCGGCTCGACCTGACCGACCAGAACGACTGACCTCCCGGTCCCCCGGGACGTCCCGGAACGGGGGATCGGCGGTGGGCGCCGCGCCGCGTCATGCTATCCGCTCGGTGTCACCTGCCGAGCTGACGGACGTGAGCGGATGGGCGGTGTCGGCGCTCACCGCCGCCACCGTGGTCATCGCCGTGCTCGTCCGCGGCTGGCTGCGACACCACTTCTGGCTGGGCTATGTCATCGCCGGTCTGTCCTTCGTCCACGCCGCGATCTCCATGGGCACACCGTTCGACCTGGGCAGCGCCACCGTCCTGGCCGGCTTCATCGTCGCCCTCATCGGCGCCACGATCGCCTGCCTGCAGGTCAGCCTGGGCAACCGCCTTCGGGCCTCCGACGGCCCGGGCCGGGCCAGGGTGAAGGTCTTCCACATCCTGATCGCGAGCACGCTGACGATCCTCGGCCTCGCCCACATCCTTCTCGACGGCCCCTTCCGGGCGGGGATTCCGAGCCACCTCGGGATCTGACCGCAGCCCGCCCGAGCCACGTCGCCGACCGATCCTTCACGACCGGGCTCCCCGATTCCCGGAGAGTAATGCGGGAGGGATTGTCGGATCCGGGCGGGGATGTTCGTAGCAGGGATGAGGGGAGCCCAAGAGGGTTCCCAAAGCCACAGGAGAACGGCGAGCATCATGACCGCTACCTACACGTTCGACATCTTTTCGACCCTGGATGGCTTCGCCTCCCACGACGGCGTCAGCTGGGGCGGCTATTGGGACAAGCAGGGCCCCCAGTTCCTGGCCCATCGCCTCGCCCAGTACGACGAGGAGCAGCGGATGGTCTTCGGTGCCACCACGTATCGGGAGTTTGCGGGGATCCCGTCCGATGTCGGCGACCCATGGATCGTTCGGATGAGGAACATGCCGGCAACGGTGCTGTCGGCCACGCTGACAGGACCCCTCGACTGGCCAGCCGACATCGTCAGCGGTGACGCCGTCGAGGTCGTCGCGCGGCTCAAGGAGGAGTCCGAGCTTCCGTTGCGCTCGCACGGGAGCCTGTCGATGAACCGGGCGCTGATGGCCGCCGGTCTGGTCGACCGCGTCCAGGTCACGCTCTTCCCGGTGATCAACGGTCGGACTGGCAGCAGCCCGATCTTCCAGGGTGCGGCCGACTTCGACCTCGAGCTGCTCGAGAGCCACACGTTCGACGGCAACACCCAGGAGCTCATCTACCGACCCACCCTGCACCTCTGAGTCGGCCGGCACATCCGCAGCCATCGCCGGATCGGGGCCCACGTCTCACCCGGCGCAAGTCAGGCCGGTGGTCAGGCTCGAGTCACCGGCCCACGGTCCGGCACACCACCGGGCTGCGGGCGGTGACCCTCAGCGTCAGGCCAGGGCGACCAGCTCGAGCAGCGAGGGGTCCCAGTAGTCGCTGATGCCCTCGGGCATGACCACCACCCGCTGCGGGCGGAGGGCATGCACGGCGCCCTCGTCGTGGGTGACCAGCAGCACCGCCCCGGCGTAGTCCGCGATCGCGCCCAGGATCTCGTCCCGGCTGGCCGGGTCGAGGTTGTTGGTGGGCTCGTCGAGGAGGAGCACGTTGGCCCCGGAGACGACCAGGGTGGCCAGGGCCAGCCTCGTCTTCTCCCCTCCCGACAGGGTCTTCACCTGCTGATCGACGGTCGGCCCCGAGAACATGAAGGAGCCGAGGATGCTTCGGAGCTCGACCGTGTCCAGACCGGGCGCGGTGAGCCGCATGTTGTCGAGCACCGACTTCTCGGGCTTCAGCGTCTCGTGTTCCTGGGCGTAGTAGCCGAGGCGAAGGCCATGACCGCGCTCGACCGAGCCGGCGTCGGGCTTGTCGAGACCGGCGAGCACCCGCAGCAGCGTTGTCTTGCCGGCGCCGTTCTGGCCCAGGACGACGGTCCGGGCGCTCCGCTCGAGCTCGACGTCCAGGTTGCGGAAGACGCGCATCGAGCCGTACGAGCGGGCCAGTCCGGTCGCGCTCAGAGGGACCCGGCCGCAGGGTGCCGGCTGGGGCAGGCGCAGTCGCGCCGTCCGGTCCTTGCGCCGCAGCTCAGGGGCGTCGCTGAGCATCTGCTGGGCGCGCCGCTCCATGACGTGGGCCTGCTTGGCCCGCGTCGCCTTGGCGCCGAGCTTGGCCGCCTGCGTGAGCAGGGCGGAGGCCTTCTTCTCGGCGTTCGCCCGCTCCCGCTTGCGACGCTTGTCGTCGGTCTCGCGCTGCTCCTGGTAGGTCTTCCAGCCGACGTTGTAGACGTCGATCGCGGACCGGTTGGCGTCGAGGTGGAAGATCCGGCTGGCGGCGACGGCGAGCAGGTCGACGTCGTGGCTGATGAAGACCACCGATCCCTTGTAGCGCTGGAGGAAGTCGCGAAGCCAGACGATCGAGTCGGCGTCGAGGTGGTTGGTGGGCTCGTCGAGGAGCAGGTTCTCGGCGCCGCTGAAGAGGATCCGGGACAGCTCGACACGGCGGCGCTGGCCGCCGGAGAGCTCGCGGAGCGGCTGGCTCAGCACCCGCTCGGGCAGACCCAGGCTGGCCGCGATCGAGGCCGACTCGGCCTCCGCCGCGTAGCCGCCGAGGGCGTGGAAGCGGTTCTCGAGCCGGCCGTAGCTCTCCAGCTCCCTGGCCGAGGAGGCGCCGGCCATCGCCATCTGGGCCTCCTCCAGTTCACGGATCACCCCGTCCAGGCCGCGGCCGGACAGGATGCGCGCTCGAGCGTGCATGGCGGGATCGCTCTCGCGGGGATCCTGGGGCAGGTAGCCGACGGTGCCGCTGATGGCGACCTGGCCCTCGTCGGGCTTGGCCTCGCCGGCCAGGACGCGGGCCAGCGTTGTCTTGCCAGCGCCGTTGCGGCCGACCAGGCCGACGCGGTCACCCTTGTTGATGGCGAAGCCGACCGGCTCGATGAGGGTGCGCGCTCCGACGCGCAGTACAAGGTCCTGGACGATGATCACTGATGAGCTCCTGTTGAAGAAATTGGGATGGGCGCCATTGCCCGCCGTGAAACCGGCGGGGAATCAGCCCTTCCTCAACACGTGAGCTGCATGACGAGGAGGAGTTTACCGAACGCAGCCGGGACAGCGGAGCCCGTCCGGACCCCGCTGGGCCTCGTGGGCCGAGCGGCGGCAGGTATCATGGTCGCGGTCTGGACGGGTGGCTGAGCGGTTGAAAGCGCCCGCCTGCTAAGCGGGTAGGGGGTGTAAAGCTCCCTCCCGGGTTCAAATCCCGGCCCGTCCGCCAGGCCCGTCCTCTCCGATGACCGTGATCGAACCACACCGGTCCCGCCTGCGATGCTGTTCTCGATGGTCGACGTGATCCTGCGCCGCGCCCTCGACACCGACGCCGAGGCGATGATCGACCTGATCGCCCGGGTCTTCGCCGAGTACGACGGCGTCGTGCTCGATACCGAGACCGAGTGGCCCCACCTGCACCGCCCCGCCTCGACCTTCGCCGACTGGGGCGGCGTCCTCTGGGTCGCGGAGGCCGGCGACGCGCTGGTCGCCTGCGCCGGCTACTCCGCCCACGGCGAGGAGGTCGAGATGCACCACCTCTACGTCGACGCCGCGCACCGCCGCAACGGGATCGCGGCCCGGCTCTGCGACGTCATCGAGGAGGACGCCCGACGGCGCCGGTTCCGGCGCGTCTCGCTCTGGAGCGACACCCGCTTCCTTGACGCCCACCGCTTCTACGAGCGCCGCGGCTACCGGTCGACCGGCCGCACCCGCGACCTGAATGACATCAGCAACACCACCGAGCACGGCTTCGAGAAGGACCTGGTCGGGACATGCTGAGCCGCGCCCGCCTCAGCCTGCTCGCCGCCGGTCTGCTGCTCCTGCTCTGCGCCTGCGGGACCCCCAAGGCGAAGCCGAAGCCCACCCCCAGCCCGACCCCGGCGCTGCTGGCCGTCCGCGTGCCCCTCCCCGCCGCCGGCGGTGCCGACAACCTCGAGATCGTCACCCTCAAGGGCTCGGTGGTCGCCCAGACGCCGATCCCCGCCGGCACCATCGTCGCCGGCGCCGCCGCGGGCAGGGTCGTCTACGTCGTCGGCACCGAGGTCCACGCCCTGCTCGCCGACGGCGGCATCGAGAAGTTGAGCACGCTGCCGCAGACGCCGGACGGACGGGTCGTCCTCTCCCCCGACGGCTCGGAGTGGATGTGGGCGCACGTTGCCTCCAGCGGCACCACCGTCACCAGCCAGCTCTACGTCGACGGCAACCAGGTCCAGAAGACGACGCTCTCCGGCCGCGCCCTCGATCCGGTGGTCTGGACCGCTCGCGGCGCCGTCGTCGAGCAGGCGACCACCTCGATCACGAGCACCGGGCCCTTCGATCTGGTGACCGGGCCGACCGAGCTCCTCAACCCGCAGACCGGGAGGAGCACGGCCCTGACCGGAGCCGGCTGCCTGTTCGCGGCGATGGCCACCGACGGCACGCTGGCCTGCCGCCTGCCCGGGTCCACCCCGGTCGCGACCCAGGCTCTCCACATCCAGCAGCCGGACGGCCACCTGACCAGGGTCGACCTCCCCGGCTCCAGCTTCGCCGCCGCCGGTGGGATCTCCTTCGAGCCCTCGCTGCAGGCGGGGATCCTGATCCTCGGCGGGGCGACGTCGGCGGCGGCGACCGCCAACGGCCAGGGCGAGCGCTACGAGACCGACGTGGTCTACGTCCTGTCCGGGACGATGCGACCCTACGGGCGGACCAGCCTCCGGCCCGGCGACGGCGCATGGGCCTGGCTGCCCGACGGCTCCCTGGTCGCCTACCGGCCACCCGGGTCGGATGGAGGGCCGCCCGGCGTGTACGTCCTCAGCCCGCTGGCGGTCGCGCACCGCGTCCTTCCCTCGGGGACGCCGGTCGGGGTGATCGAGCCCAACCAGCAGCCGGGAGGCGGGTCGAAGGGCGTCGTCTGAGTCCTCGCTCAGGCGCCGTCGATGGTGAGCAGCGTCTTCCCCACGACCCGCCTGGATTCCAGGGCGGCGTGGGCCTCGGCGGCTCGGGCCAGCGGGAGGGTCTGCCCGATCAGCGGCCGGATCCGTCCCGCCGCCGCCTCCTCCAGCGCCTCGGCGCCCAGCCGCGCGGCCTGCTCCGGCGAGAACTGCACCAGCTCGATCCCGGTGAGCTCGATCCCTCGCCGCTCCAGCTCGCCGTGATCGGGGACGGAGAAGTCGCCGGCCGCGGCGCCGTGGGCGGAGAACCGCCCTCCGTCGGCGGTGACCTCCAACGCGGCGCAGCCGAACTCGCCGCCGGCTCCGTCGAGGACGATGTCGAAGCGCCGTCCGGCCAGCTCCACCGCCCGACCCGGCCAGACCGGCTCGGTGTAGTCGACGGCGTCGTCCGCGCCCTGGTCGCGGACCAGGTCGAGCTTGCGGCCGCCGCCGGCGGCACCGACGACGCGGGCGCCGGCGGCGTGCGCCATCTGGACCAGGAGCAGGCCCAGGCCGCCGGCCGCGTTGAGGACGAGGACGGTCCGGCCGGGTCCGACTTCGGTGCCCCGGATCAGGGCCAGCGCGGTTGACCCGTCGTGGAGGAGTGCCGTCCCCTCCTCGACGCTCAGCGCGGCGGGCACCTGGCGCAGCGCCGCCGCCTCGGCCACCGCCAGCTCGGCATACCCCCCGGTCACGGGCACCGCGGTGCCGGCGATGACGCGCCGGCCCACCCACGCCGCCTCGACGCCCTCGCCGACGCGCACCACCTCGCCACCGACACCGCTGCCGGGGACGTAGGGCGGCACCACGTGGAAGGCCTCCCCCATCAGCCCGCGGCGTATCTGCGTGTCGAGGAAGAGGACGTCGGCGACCGCCGTCCGGATCACGGCCTGGCCGGGACCGGGGACGGGATCCGGGGCCTCGCCCTCGACGATGACCTCGGGGCCGCCGAATCGCATGGCCTGCATCACCCTCATCGCTCACACCCTCCGCGACGACCGGACGGTTGGATTCGCCGGCCACGGCCGGCGCCACTCCTCCCATCATCGGCGGCGGCAGCGGCCCGCCACATCGGCCATGCGGCCGAGCCGCGCCTCCGCCGGGGAGCGGATCAGAGACCGAGGCGGCGGCGCACCTCGTCCGCTCCGGGCGACCGCCCGGCGGGCAGGCGCGGGATGAGCTCGCCCCAGCCGGGGTGCTCGGCGACGACCCGGCGCACGGCCTGCATGCCCCTGTCGACCTCCCCGCTCTCGACCAGGGACAAGCCCGCCCAGAAGAGCAGCTCCAGGTTGTCCGGTGCCAGCTCATGCGCGGCCAGGTACCGCTCCGCCGCCTCCGCGCTCCGACCGCGCGCGGCCAGGTCGTCGCCCTCGCCGGCCAGGCGGTAGGCGCGGTGGACGGTGAGCAGCCGGCGCAGCTCGACCAGCGGCGCCGGGTGGTCCTCGACACGGAGGTCGACCAGGCGCTGCCAGCCCTCACCCTGGGCGTCCACGACCACCATCGCCGCCGACTGCCGGCCACGGATGTCGCCGCCCTCGGCCTCGGCCGCTTCCAGCGCCGAGAGCAGGCGCCAGGACAGCTCGCCGGTGGTGGAGGCGAACTCGCGGGCCATCTCCGGCCAGACCGTGCGGCTCGCCATCAAGTTGGCCTGGCAGACGAAGCCCTCGCCCACCTCGTGGCCGGCGAAGGGGATGCAGTCACGCCCGGTGTGGACGGCGGTCCTGCCCTGGGCGTCGACGACCGCGACCTGCCGGACCTCGGCCTCCTCGTCGGCGGCGACCAGCTCCCGCAGCGCCTCCGACACGTCCTCGCCGCGCCGCAGGCGGTCGAGCAGGCGCGGCCCGTAGGCGGGGAGCACGCTGGCCTGGGTGGCGACGGCACCGACCCCCGGCTCGGCCCAGGGCACCAGGCTGCCGACCGAGAACCAGTGCGACTGGACGGCCACGCCGAGCTGGCCCGATTCCGGAGCCAGGGCGACGATGGAGTAGGTCCCCTGCCGGGCCGCTGCCTCCGCGTGGTGTGCGCTCATGCGGCTACTGTCGCATCATCGGCCGGGCCTGGTCGGCGGCGGCCTCCACCGCCGTCCGGCCCCGACTCAGGAACGCCGTGTGGCCCGGCTCACGCGCTCCCGGCGCCCGCCTGCGGCGTGGGCGACGCGCTCGGGCTCGGGGTCGGGGCGGTCGAGGGCAGCACCGTCCACTGCGACCAGGGCAGGTTCCAGTCCCCCTCCCCGTCGGAGAAGCCGGCGGCCAGCGTCGAACCCTCGACCTGGACGACGTCGCCGGGAAGGCTCCAGTTGTAGAACCAGGTGGCCTCGCTGGGGTCCTCCTCGACGCAGCCGTAGGAGACGTTGGCGACGCCGTGGTCGCCGACGTCCCACGACGCGTCGTGGACGTAGTAGCCGTCGTCCGAGATGGCGACGTCGTCGTAGACGTTCAGGTCATAGCTGTCGGCGGACCCGGCGGGGATGCCGATGGAGGTCGAGACCATGTGCACGACCGGGCTCTTGAAGAGCACGACCAGCGTCCCGCTGATGGTCGGGAACCCGGCCTGGCCGCCGCTGATGGGCACGGTCTTCAGAAGCTGGCTGCCGTCGTAGATCGACATCATGTCGGTGCTGAGGTTGACCACGCTGTGGTGGTCCTCGGTGACGTCGAAGCTGAGGCTGAAGTTCGAGTTCTCGACCGGATGGTCGTCGAGCACCAGGTCATTGAAGTTCGCGGAGACGGTCACCTGCTCGCCCTGGGGCCAGAAGCTCTGGGGCCGCATGTCCAGGTTGGTGGGCGAGACCCAGTACCAGCCGATGGTCTCCGGCTGGCTCATCTGCACCTGGACCGCGTCCGCCACCTCGGCCTGCTCGCTGGTCGCGATGGCCTGGCCGAACTGGACCTTGATGACGGCGCCGGGGCCGAGCTGCCCGCCGATCGGGCCCGGCAGCGGCTGAAGCTGGATCGGGGCGCCCAGGGTCGTGAAGGACACCGAGTCGGTGCGCACCTTTCCATCGTCGGAGCGGGCCGCGACCCGGAGGCGGTAGGCGTCACCGCTGGCCAGCTCACCCCCGTACCGCCAGGAGGCGGCGCCGACGGAGTGGTGGACCGAGAGCCCGGGCCCGGTCAGGGAGACGGAGGAGATGACGCCGTTGACGGCTTCGGCGGAGACCCTGGTCGTCGACGCCACCGGCGCCGCGCCCAACGCCGGGGACACGATCAGGCGAAGCGGCGCCTGCCGGGCGCCGGTCAGCGAGCCCGGACCGATGCCGAGGGTCAGCGCGAGGATGACGGCGACGCAGATGGGGACGGCGATCGCGGTTCCGATGAGCAACTTCCGGGGCACGATGATTCCTCCGCTCGAGACGCTTGCAGCTACCCGGCGGACCACCGCTCCGCCGCCATCTCCCCCACTGAGGAAACGCGGCCAGAGGCGATGAGGTTCCGCTTGGCGCCGATCTCGCCGGCGCGCCGAGCGCCGACCGGCGATCCGTCCGCAGGGGACACGAGGAATAGGAGGAGCGGGGGCGAGCGTCGTCGCCCGAAAAGAAAGAGCCCGGCGCGGCCTACGTCGGCCGCGCCGGGCACGTCAATGCCGGATCGCTCTCAGGAGACGGTGGCGGCCGGCTCCTTCTGCAGCTCGAAGGTGAGCTCGCCGTCCTTGGCGTCGACCACGATCGTGCTCCCCTCGGTGAAATCGCCCTCGAGGATGCGCATGGCCAGGGGGTCCTGGACCAGGCGCTGCACGGTCCGCTTGAGCGGACGCGCCCCGTAGACCGGGTCCCAGCCGCGCTCGGCCAGCAGCTGGCGCGCCTCGTCGGTGACGACCAGGCCGATCTTGCGCTCGGCCAGCCGGCCCACCAGGGCGCGCAGCTGGATCTCCACGATCGCCGCCAGCTGAGCCCTGCTCAGTGGGCGGAAGACGATGGTCTCGTCGATGCGGTTCAGGAACTCGGGCCGGAAGTGGTTCCGGAGCACCTCGCCGATCGCGTCGACGACGTCGTCCCAGGGCTTGCGCTCGGCCATCTCCTGGATGAGCTGGCTGCCCAGGTTGGAGGTCATGATCAGGACGGTGTTGCGGAAATCGACGGTCCTCCCCTGCCCGTCCGTCAGGCGCCCGTCGTCGAGCAGCTGGAGGAGGACGTTGAAGACGTCGGGGTGGGCCTTCTCGATCTCGTCGAAGAGCACGACCGAGAAGGGACGCCGGCGCACCGCCTCGGTGAGCTGGCCGCCCTCGTCGTAGCCGACGTAGCCGGGCGGGGCGCCCAGCATGCGGGCGACGGTGTGCCTCTCCTGGTACTCGGACATGTCGAGCCGGATCAGGGCCTGATCGTCGTCGAACAGGAACTCGGCCAGCGCTCGGGCCAGCTCGGTCTTGCCGACGCCGGTCGGTCCCAGGAAGATGAAGGACCCGATCGGCCGGTTGGGGTCGCTGAGGCCGCTGCGCGAGCGGCGGACGGCGTTGGCGACGGCGGAGACCGCCTCGTCCTGGCCGATCACCCGGTCGTGGAGGCGCTCCTCCATGTGGATCAGCTTCTGGATCTCCCCCTCCATCATCCGGGAGACGGGGATGCCGGTCCAGCGGGAGACGATCTGGGCGATGTCCTCCTCGCCGACCTCCTCCTTGAGCAGCGCGCCGCCGCGCTGCTGGAGGTCCTCGAGCTCACGGTTGGACTCCTGGAGCTCCTTCTCCAGGCCGGGGATGTCGCCGTAGCGCAGGCGCGCCACCTTCTCCAGGTCGGCGGCGAGCTCGGCCCGCTCGGCCTCGTGGCGCAGCTCCTCGAGCCGGCCCTTCAGCTCGCGAGCCCGGCCGATCACCTGCTTCTCCTGGTCCCAGCGGGCGCGCAGGGCGTCCCGCTGCTCCCTGAGGTCGCTGAGGTGTCGCTTCAGCGACTCGAGCCGGTCCTTGGAGGCGGCGTCGTCCTCCTTGGAGAGGGCGTGCTGCTCGATCTCGAGCTGCCGGATCTGCCGCTCCAGCTCGTCCAGCTCGACCGGCATCGAGTCGATCTCCATGCGCAGCCGGGCGGCCGCCTCGTCGACCAGGTCGATGGCCTTGTCGGGCAGGAAGCGGTCGGCGATGTAGCGGTTGGAGAGGACGGCGGCGGCGACCAGCGCGGCGTCCTTGATGCGCACCCCGTGGTGCACCTCGTAGCGCTCGCGCAGGCCGCGGAGGATGCTGATCGAGTCCTCGACCGAGGGCTGGTCGACCATCACCGGCTGGAACCGGCGCTCCAGGGCGGCGTCCTTCTCGATGTGCTTGCGGTACTCGTCCAGGGTGGTGGCGCCGATACAGCGGAGCTCACCGCGGGCGAGGGCCGGCTTGAGCAGGTTGGAGGCGTCGATGGCGCCCTCGGCGGCACCGGCGCCGACCAGGGTGTGCATCTCGTCGATGAACAGGATCACCTGGCCGTTGGCGTCCTGGATCTCCTTGAGGACGGCCTTGAGCCGGTCCTCGAACTCACCCCGGAACTTGGCGCCGGCGACGAGCGCGCCGAGGTCGAGGACGACCACGCGCTTGTGCTGGAGCCCCTCGGGCACGTCGCCGGCGGCGATGCGCTGGGCGAGGCCCTCGACGATGGCGGTCTTGCCGACGCCGGGCTCGCCGATGAGGACGGGGTTGTTCTTGGTCCTGCGGGAGAGGACCTGGATGACGCGGCGGATCTCCTCGTCCCGGCCGATGACCGGATCGAGCTTGCCGGCGGCGGCGTCCTTGGTCAGGTCGCGGCCGTACTTCTCCAGCGCCTGGTAGGTCGACTCCGCCTGCTGGTCGGTGACGCGGCGGCTGCCGCGTAGGCGGCGCAGGGCCTCGAGGACGCTCTTGCGGGTGACGCCCTGCGAGGAGAGGACGGGGCGGCCGGCCAGGGCCAGCACCAGGTGCTCGACGGCGATGTACTCGTCCTTGAGCATCTCCGCCTCCTTGGCGGCGGCGACGTCGACGAGCTGGTTGAGGTCGTTGGAGACGATGGGGCTGGTGGCACCGCTCACCCGGGGCAGCCGCTCCACGGCGGAGACGACGGCGGGCTCGAGGGCGGGCAGCGAGGCACCGGCCTCGGTCAGGAGCGGGCGGGCGAAGCCGTCCTGATCCTGGAGAAGGGCCAGGAGCAGGTGCTCCGGCTCGACCACCTGCTGGCCATTGCGAAGGGCGAGATCGGCCGCGGCCAGGACGGCCTGGTGTGCTTTCTCGGTTAGTCGTTCAAGTCTCATGGCGCAATAGATCTGTACCCTCCGGCGTGTTTGCCCCAAACCGCGCTCGGGCATATCCTGAACCGACATGCCCGAACTCCCGGAGCTCGAAGCGCTGCGCCAGCGCCTTGGCCCGAGGCTGGAGGGCAGGATGGTGACCGCCGCGGAGGTCAACCCCCGGCACGGCCACCTGCTCCGGCACCCGCAGCAGACCTTCGTCGAGGAGCTCGCCGTGCGTCGCTTCGACCGGGTCTGGCGGCGGGGCAAGCACCTCGTCTTCGACCTCAGCCTGGCCGGCGGCGCCGACGTCCGCCACCTGGTCATCAACCCCATGCTGGGCGGCCGCTTCCAGGTCGCCGGCGACGACGCGGCGCCGCCCCAGACCTGGGTCTTCCGGCTCCGCCTGGACAGCCGCGAGGAGTTCCGCTACCTCGACCTGCGGGACATGGGCCGGATCTATCTGGTCCAGGACCTCGAGGGCGAGGTCCCCGCCTGGGCCGGCCAGGGGCCGGAGGCGGACGAGGTCGCCGAGCTCGGGCTGGACGCGTTCCGCCGCCGGCTGCGGCGCTACCGCGACGAGGTCAAGGACCTGCTCCGCAACCAGGCCTTCCTGTCCGGCATCGGCAACGCCTACTCGGACGAGATCCTGTTCGAGGCGGAGCTGCTCCCGCTGCGCCGCCGGGCCTCGCTCAAGCCGGAGGATGAGGAGCGGCTCTTCGAGGCGATCCCAGTGGTGCTGGAGCGGTCGATCGAGGCGATCCTGGCCAACCCCGCCTACCAGGAGTCGAAGCAGGACCGCAGCTTCATGCGCGTCCACGGCAAGGAGGGCACCTCCTGCCCCCGCTGCGGCCACCGCATCAGCCGGCTCGGCACCAAGCGCGAGTCACTCAGCTTCTGCCGCGGCTGCCAGCACTGAGCCGCGCGGCCGCCCTCGCTCAGCCGGCGGCGGGCTTCGCCGGCGTCCGCCGCCCGCGCCCCGGCCAGAGGAGCAGCAGCAGCGACGCCAGCAGCGCCAGCACGGCGACGACGGCGCCCTCGTCGAAGGGCCGGGAGCGGTAGGTGAAGACGATGCGGTGGGAACCGTCCGTGACCGGAACCTGCTGGAGCATCCCATCCGCCCTGGTGATCGGGACCTGGCGGCCGTCGACGGTGGCCTGCCAGCCGGGGAAGTAGGTGTCGGCGAGGATCAGCTTCCCGGCGGGGCCGGGGCCGACCTGGACCACCACCTGCTCGCCCGAGTCGCTGACGACGCGGGCGGGGCGCCGGTCGAGTCCGGAGGCCGCCTGCACCCAGGCGCGGGAGGGCAGGGCGCCGTCGCGCCGCGCCGGCTGCCAGAGGACGTAGCCACCCCTGTGGGCGACGGCGACCAGGCAGGCGGAGCAGTCCGGCGGGTTGGGGTCGACGCCCTGGTTGGTGAGCACGCCGTCGACTCCGGCCGACCACAGCCAGCCCGGCGTCCAGACCCGATTGGTGGCGTTGATGTCGGCGACGTCGGGGGTGGCGTTGCTGGAGGGCGGCAGGAGCGGGACCCGGAACGAGACGTACTCGCCCAGGGGCAGCAGCCCGCCTCCATAGCCGTCGGCGCTGAGGCGGCCGGTGGCGATGTTGAGGTTGGGCCGCGCCGCCGCCCAGAGGCTGGGGTAGTCGTTGAGGTCGGGAGCCTGGACCAGCGAGATGAACCTGGCGTTGGGCGTCCGTGGAAGCATCTGGGCCGCCGTCCCCGCCGTCGTGTACAGCGATGCGGGCACGGTCAGGCGCGTGTGATAGGTGTTGGTCGCGATCCAGCTGTCGGCGGTCAGCAGCGCCGCCAGGGTCAGGCCGAGGACGCCGGCGACGATGGGCGCCGAGGGCCTGGAGGGCAGCAGCCGGAGGCCGGCGGCGACGGCGACCAGGGCCAGCGCGCCCAGCCCGAAGGCGAGGAAGAGGTAGACGTCCTGGGCCGGCACCTGCTCGGGCAGCCAGCGCAGCTCCAGCGGCACCGTCGCCCCGGACGCGGCCAGCGTGAGGAGGGCCATGGCGACGACCAGCGCCCCGGTGATGCCGACGGTGGCGGCCACCCTCCCCCGCCAGCGCCGCCGGCGGGCGGCCACGACCAGCTGCTGGGCGGTCCGGAGGCCGTGGCCGGCGAGCAGGGCCAGGCCGACGGTGCTGATCAGGAGGATGCGCCCGGGCACCCGGAAGAGGTCCATGCCGGGCAGGAACCGGAACAGGACCTTGAAGAGCTCGCCCTCGCTGCCGGTGGCGGCCCAGATCGCGAGCAGCGCGACCGCGGCCCAGTAGAGCACCGCCCCCCGCCGCCAGCGCCCGACCAGGGCGAGGCCGCCCAGGACCAGGACCACGGCGCCGGTGCAGGCTCCCGTCCACTCGGGCGCGAGGGCGGCCGTGTAGTGCGGGAGCAGGTCGCCGAGGACGCCGCGAAGCGGCAGCGAGGAGGCGTTGGCCTCGAGCAGGGTGAGCCCGCCCTGGCGGAACGAGAAGTCGACCAGCTGGAGCGTGGGCAGCAGCTGGGCGGCGCTGAGGCAGGCGCCCAGCACGACGCCGCCCGCCCAGGTCAGCAGCGCCGCCGCCGACCGGCCCCACCGTCCGCGGCGCAGCGACGGCCCGAGGCGGAGCAGCCCGGCGATGCCGGCGCAGAGGAAGGTCAGGTAGGCCTCCTGGGTGTGCCCGGCGAGCACGGTCAGGGCGGAGACGGCGGCGACGGCGACGGCGACCCGCCGTCCCGGTCGCGCCGCCGCCCGGTCGAAGACGAGCATCAGCCACGGCGTCCAGCAGAAGGTGCCGCTCTGGTTGAGCTGGGCCAGATGCACGGTCATCTGGCTGCTGAGGACGTAGGCGACGGCGGCGGCCAGCGATCCCCAGAGGCGGAGCCCGGCGGCGCGGCGCCCGTAGAAGAACATCCCCGGCCCGGCGATCATCAGGGTGACGACCATGGACCAGTCCATCGCCGCCGGCCCCCGGACGATCAGGAAGATGAGGCTCAGCGGATAGAGCGCGGCCGCCTGGATGTCGGCCAGGAAGGGGACGCCGAGATAGATGCTGGGGTCCCACTGCGGGAAGGGGTCGCCGTGCTCCCAGGCCAGCGCCAGCGCGTGCCGGTAGGGGTAGATGAAGGTGTAGGCGTCGAAATCGGCCGGAGCCCGGCCCGGCTGCAGCAGCGGCAGGTAGACCAGGACCGGCAGCACGACCAGAGCGGCGAGGCCGAGGAGCAGCCCCACCCGGCGCACCCGCGGGCGCGCCGAGGGCAGGACCAGCTCGTTCTGCCGCCACGCCGCGCCCAGCACCGCCACATGCTAATGGCTGGGCGCGGGCCGGTACGGTCCGGCCGGCGGGCTACCGGCGCCGGGTCGCGATCCAGGCCAGGGGCAGCACGCCGGCGGCCAGCGCGGCCTTCAGCGCATCCCCGGCGAGGAAGGGGAACATGCCCTCCTCCAGCGCCGTCCAGGGCCCGACGTGGATGGCCAGGGCGAGCCAGGTGACGCCGAAGGCGTAGATGATGGCGCTGCCCACGACGAGGGCGGCGACGGTGCTGACGACGGAGCGACCGAAGCGGCGCTCGGCCAGCCAGCCGACGGCGCCGCCGGCGACGATGTAGCCGACGATGTACCCGAACGAGGGGAGCATGGTCGCGCTCAGGCCGCCCTGGGCCTGGGCGAACCAGGGGAGGCCGGCGACGCCGGCGACCAGGTACAGGATCATCCCCGCCGCGCTCCTCCGCCAGCCCAGGGCGAGGGCGCCGGCGAGGACGGCGAAGGTCTGGCCGGTGATCGGCACCGGGGTGAAGGGCAGGCGGATCGAGATCTGGGCGGCGAGCCCGACGAAGGCGGCGTAGCCGACGACGAGGGCGATGTTGGCCACCCAGGTTCCCGCGACCGGGTCGGCGAGCACGCTGGCGCGAGGCGCGCGAAGCATGGCGGCCACGGACGAGGGGCGCGAGGTTTCCCTGGATGTCATGGCAACGAGCCTATCGGAGGGCCGCCGCCCGACGCCAGGTCAGGACCCCTGTCCGCCACCCTTCCGGCGCCGGCTGGCCGAGTCATCGTCGTCGGACTCGACCTTGCGCCCGCGGTAGCGTCGCTCGAGCTCGTTGAGGACGTCGTCCATCCTCGTATCGATCTTGGGCGTCTGCGCCTCCCCGGCCGGCTCCGCGCCGGAGGCGTGCTTCTCCTCTGGAGGGGCCTCCGGCTCGACCGCCTCCACCGGCTCCTCCTGGTTGAGGTCCGGGGTCTCCGGCTCAATCGCGGTACCCGCCGCGAGCTCCTCCTCGATCTGAGTGGACTCCTCGATCACGGGCGTGGCCTCCTCGGTGGCGGCGGGTTCGGGCTCCTCGCCCAGGATCGACTCCTCCTGGCTTGGGCCGGGCTCCTCCTCCTCGGTCAGCGCCGTCGCCGGCTCGACCTCGATCTGAGGGGCGGGCGCGGGCTCTTCCTCGGCCGGTTCGACCTCGGCCTGAGGGCTCGCGGGCTCCCCCTCGTTTACCTCCAGCCCGCTCCGCGGGGACGGCGCGAGCTCCTCCTCGATCGGCTCGTCCGAGGTCTGGAAGGGCGCGGCCCTCTCCACCGGCGCGGCCTGGACCGGGGAGGTCTGGGCACCTCCGCGGGACGGCAGAACGCCGCCCGCACCCCAGTACCGACCGGCCAGAAGACCTACGACGAGACCCACCAACAGAGCGACGATCAGCGACCAGACGGGCACCACTCGACTTCCTCTCCTACTGCTCCTACGTCGACGCCGTACAGCGGCGACGGCACCGCGCACAGGGTAATCCAGCGGCCCGGCCGGACGCGAAGGCCGGGGCCTCGACGAGAGCGAGTCGGGCCCGGAGGCCTCAGCGCACCCCGGCGTCCATGTTGAGGACGTACTCGCCGCTGTTGGGCAGCATGCTGTAGATGATCCCGCGGAAGGTCTTGCTCGCCTGGCTCTGCAGGTTGGACGAGACCCAGGCCTTGGCCTGGGAGGCCACGCTGGCGTGCGAGGACAGGGGCAGCGCCGCCAGCTGGCCGAACAGCGAGGTCGCCGTCGAGCTGGATGGCGCGGCGTCGGTGTTGCTGTCGATGGTGGCGTCGATCAGGTGGACGTCGTTGGCGTCCTTGGCCTGGACGTCGACCATCAGGTCCTCCTGCGAGTCCTGCCGCTGGCAGTGGAGCTCCTGGAGGCCCAGCGACTGGTTCGGGGCCAGGCTCTCGCAGCTGAAGCCCTGCCGCTCGAGCAGGCGGGTGACGTCCGAGACCTTGACCCCGGGCATGTAGCGGTAGGGCACGGCGACCACCGGCGGCGACGCCGAGCTGGGCGCCGGTGTCGGGATCGCCGGACGGGGCAGGTTGTTGGCCACGGCCTCGGCCCCGAAGCCGAGCGCCGCGACGACCACGACGGCGGCGACGACCATCCCGCCTAGGGTCATCAGGAGGTTGCGCCGGGGGGTGGTGTCGGCGGGCGCGACGGCAGGTGGCGCCGGCTCGGACTCGGGAAGGGCGCCCACCGGGGGCGCGTTGGGATCCGCCCGGTACCAGGCGGAGCCGTCCCACCACCAGTTGCCGTCGGGTGAGTACTGAGGAGGCGCGGGATCGCTCATCGGGGCCTGCCTACTATCCAACCACGACGAGGGCGGTGCACAAAGCCCTAACCGCCGTCGACCCCGTCCACGGTCAGGGCCCGGCGGCGCCAGACGAGGATCAAAAGGTAGAGGACGGAGATCGCCGTCCCGACCGGCAGATACCAGAGGGTGACCACGCCACCGGCGACGGCCAGCGGGAAACCCCAGCTCTGCCGCATGACCAGGCCGATCAGGCCGCCCAGCCAGATCAGGGCGAGCATCAGGAAGACACCCCCGACCTGGTGGGGGTTGAGGCTGACGGCGCTGACCAGCGGTCCCCAGCTGCCGGTGCCGCCGACCAGGTAGTGCCCGGTGGCGACGTCGACCAGACCGTTGACCAGCATGAAGGCGCCGAACGGCAGCGCGATCACGATCAGGACCGCGCGGACGGCCCGGTCGAGCGCCGAGGTGGGGTGCGTGATGCCCCCACCATAGACGCCCTCCCCGGTCGGGACCGCCACCGTGCTCGGCTTGCCGGTCACGCCCTGGCGTCCGCCGACGGGGCCGCCGTGAGGGCCGCGGGCAGCTCCGATCCGAAGGCCTGCCGGTAGCGCTCGGCGAACTCGGGCAGCGTGTAGGAGTGGTCGATCGTCCCCCGCTGCTCGACCACGTAGGTCGATGCCAGCGAGGCGACGCGGCCCGCCTCCTCCCAGCCCAGGCCGAGCAGGCGCGAGGCGACGAGGCCGGCCCGGTAGGCGTCCCCGGCGCCGGTCGGGTCGACCACCTCCCTGGGCGCCGCCGCCGGGATCCGGTGCGAGCCCTCGCGGGCGTCGATCTGCGAGCCGTCCTTGCCCATCGTCGTCACCACCACCTCGGCCAGCTCGAGCAGGCCCTTGAGGTCGCGGCCGGTCCGCTCCTGGACGAGCTGGGTCTCGTAATCGTTGCCGATCAGGATCCAGGCACCGCGGGCGCCCCGCTCGAGATCATCGGCGGAGAGGTGCGGGAGCTGGTGGGCGGGATCGAAGACCCAGGGCAGGTTCCGCTCGCGAGCCTCGTCGACCAGCCGGAACATGGCCGCGGGCGCGTTGGGGCCGACGATGAGCGCCTCCGGCCGGGCCTCGGTGTCGTCGAGGCCGAGCTGCGCCGCCTCCAGCATGGCGCCGCCGTAGTAGCCCCAGATCTGGTTGCCGTCGAGGTCGGTGGTGTTGAAGCCGGTGGCCGAGGTCCAGCCGTCGAGCAGTCGCAGGCCGGAGACGTCGACGCCCAGCTCCGCGAGCCAGTCGCGATAGCCGGCCGCGTCCTCGCCGGCCGTGGCCAGCACCGCGCCCGGGTAGCCGAGCAGCGCCAGCGTGTAGGCGTAGTTGGCGGCGACGCCGCCGCGCCGCTTCTCGAAGCGCTCGACCAGGAAGCTGAGATTGATCATGTGCTTGCGGTCGGGCATGATGTGGTCGCCGAAGCGGCCGTCGAAGGTCATGATGTAGTCGAAGGCGACCGAGCCGCTCGCGATCACTGCCATGGGCTTGTCCGCACCGTTGTTCCTCCACCTGAAGGTGCTGCGTGTGGCGGAGGGCCCGGCCTGCCGGCCCGCGTCCGCTCCGTCGGTACTGTCCGGCTGCGACCACTTCGAGGGGCGGCGAAACCGACCCGGTACATGGTATCCGCGTGGACGGCGGACTCGACGCGGGGAGGCGGACTCGACGCGGGGAGACGCACCGACGCGCTGCCGGATCGACCCGGTCGCCGGCGGCGCCGGTCCGGGCTATCCCTTGGCCGCCGCATCCCCGGCGCACACGGCCCGGAGCGAGCCGGGCCAGCCGGCCATGGCCCGCTCGAAGTGAGCCACCCAGTGATCGGTGTCGGCGCCGGTGGCGTCGAACGTCGCCCACCATTCGACGAAGGCGCGGCCGCCGTCGACGACCGGCGTCACGCGCAGGGTGCCGACGTAGGAGCGGACCGGATAGGGGGTCGGCTCGCACAGCTGGTAGGCGTACGAGCGCTCCAGGTCGGAGTGGGCGAGCAGACGCTGCCGCAGGGTGCCGCCGGGGGTCGCGACGCGGCGGACCGCTCCCACCGCGTCGCCGGGACGGCCGCCCTCGATGGTCGCGTTCGACCCGGTGCCGGCCCAGGCGTAGGCGCCGAAGTCGCGGATCGTGGACCAGACGGAGGCCGCCGGGCGGTCGATCACGGTGCTGTAGTAGGACCTCGCCATGGCCCCCATCGTCGCCTCGGCGCCGGCCGCCGGCACTCCGCCGGTTGCTGCCGAACCGACGTGTGGCGGCGCTCGTCCTACCGGCGGGTCGGGGGCTGACGCACGGCGGAAGTCGGCGCGGCCGCATGCGCCGCGCGCGTCTACACTCGGTCATGGGGCACCCATGAGCACGATCCGACCAGAGGACCCGGGCCAAGAGCGCTGGCGCCGCGCCTACGAGGCCGGCTCCCGACGCGAGGACGGGATCGAGACCTCGACCATCTCCGGCGTCGACGTCGACCCCCTCTACACCCGCGACGACGACCCCGGCCCGGAGGAGCTTCCCGGCCAGTACCCCTACACCAGGGGCATCCATCCCGGCGGCTACCGCGGCCGGCTCTGGACGATGCGGCAGTTCTCCGGCTTCGCCACCGCCGAGGAGACCAACCGCCGCTACCGCTACCTCCTGGAGAGCGGCCAGACCGGGCTCTCCGTCGCCTTCGACATGCCGACCCTGATGGGGCAGGACTCGGACGCGCCGACCAGCCTCGGTGAGGTCGGGCACTGCGGGGTGGCGATCGACTCCCTGGCCGACATGGAGCGCCTCTTCGAGGGCATCCCCCTGGGCCGGATCACGACCTCCATGACCATCAACTCCCCGGCGGCCGTGCTGCTCGCCATGTACCTGGTCGTGGCCGAGCGTCAGGGCGTCGCCCCGGAGCAGGTCAGCGGGACCCTCCAGAACGACATCCTCAAGGAGTACATCGCCCAGAAGGAGTACCTGTTCCCGCCCGAGCCGAGCATGCGCCTGGTCGTCGACACGATCGAGTACTGCGCCAGCCGCACCCCGCGCTGGAACACCATCTCCATCTCCGGCTACCACATCCGCGAGGCCGGCTCGACCGCGGTCCAGGAGCTCGCCTTCACGCTCGCCGACGGCTTCGCCTACGTCGACGCCTGTCTGGAGCGAGGCATGGCGGTGGACGACTTCGCCCCCCGGCTCTCCTTCTTCTTCGACGCTCACATCGACTTCTTCGAGGAGATCTGCAAGTTCCGCGCCGCCCGGCGGATCTGGGCCCGGCACATGCGCGAGCGCTACGGCGCCCAGGACGAGCGCTCCTGGCAGCTGCGCTTCCACGCCCAGACGGCGGGCGTCTCCCTCACCGCCCAGCAGCCCGAGCTCAACGTCGCCCGGACCGCGATCGAGGCGCTGGCCGCGGTCATGGGCGGCACCCAGTCGCTGCACACCAACGCCATGGACGAGGCGCTGGCCCTGCCCACCGACGCCGCCGCCCGGCTCGCCCTCCGCACCCAGCAGCTGATCGCCTACGAGACCGGGGTCGTCAACACCGTCGACCCGCTCGGCGGCTCGTACTTCGTCGAGCGGCTGACCGATGAGCTGGAGGACCGGGCGGAGGCCTACTTCCAGCGCATCGAGGAGATGGGCGGGGTGATCCCGGCGATCCGCTCCGGCTTCTTCCAGCGCGAGATCGCCGACGCCGCCTTCCGCTACCAGCGGGAGCTCGAGCAGCACCAGCGGGTGGTGGTCGGCGTCAACGACTTCGTCAACGAGGACGAGGCGCCGATCGAGATCCTCCGCATCGAGGCGGCGCACGAGCGAGCGCAGGTGGATCGGCTGCGGCGCGTTCGCGAGGGCAGGGATCAGGACGCCTGCCGGAGCGCGCTGGACCGCCTGCGACGGGCCGCCGCCGGCACCGAGAACCTGATGCCCCTCCTGATCGAGGCGGTGCGCGCCTACGCCACCGAGGGTGAGATCATGCAGACACTGGCCGGCGTCTTCGGCCTGTACACGGAGGAGGCGGCGATCTGATGGCCCAGGTACAGAGCAGACAGGTTGGATCCGAGGCGGCGCTGAGCGAGGACGACCTCGCCATCCGGGAGACCCTGCGCCAGATCGTGCGCGAGCGGGTCGCGCCGCGGGCGGCCGACATCGACGCCGGCGCCGAGTACCCCAAGGACCTCGAGCGGCTCTTCGCCGAGAACGGCATCCTGGGCATCCCCTTCCCGCCCGAGCTGGGCGGCGTCTCCGGCCGCAGCGTCACCATCTGCATGGGCGTGGAGGAGATCGCGCGTGCCTGCGCCACCTCCGCCCTCATCCTCGCCGTCCAGGCGCTCGGCGCCTATCCCCTCCTGCTCGCCGGCACCGACGAGCAGAAGCGGCGGCTCTGCCCGCCGCTGGCCGAGGGCGAGCAGCTCGCCTGCTACGCGCTCTCCGAGCCCGGCTCCGGATCGGACGCGGCGGCGATGAAGACCACGGCCAAGCGCTACGGCGACGAGTACATCCTCAACGGCAGCAAGATCTTCATCACCGGCGGCAGCGTCGCCTCGCAGATGGTGGTCTTCGCCGTCACCGACCCCGACGCCGGCCACCGCGGCATCAGCGCCTTCGTCCTCGAGCGGGAGCGGAGTCCCTGGAAGGTCCTCAAGCTCGAGCACAAGCTCGGCATCCGCGGCTCGCCGACCGCCCAGATCGCCTTCGACGAGGTCCGCGTCCCGGCCGAGAACCGGCTCGGCGCCGAGGGCCAGGGCTTCAAGCTCGCCCTCTCCGTCCTCGACCGCTCGCGGCCCGGCATCGGCGCCCAGGCCCTCGGCATCGCCCAGGGCGCGCTCGACTACGCCCTCGGCTACGCGCGGGAGCGGGAGCAGTTCGGCAAGCCGATCGCGACCTTCCAGGGGATCCAGTTCATGCTTGCCGACATGGCGACGCAGGTGGAGGCCTCGCGCCAGCTGGTGTACCTGGCCGCCGGCAAGGTCGACGCCGGCGCACCCGACCTGACCCAGTTCGCGGCGATGGCCAAGCTCTTCGCCTCGGACACGGCGATGAAGGTGACCACCGACGCGGTCCAGATCCTGGGCGGGTACGGCTACGTGCAGGACTATCCGGTCGAGCGGATGATGCGCGACGCCAAGATCACCCAGATCTACGAGGGCACCAACCAGATCCAGCGCGTCGTCATCGCCCGCTCGCTGCTGGCCGACGGCCGCCGCTGACGGTAGGGCGGCGGGCCGGTTGGCCCCGGTCCGCTCGCGCGCCGGGGCTTCAGCCCTGCGCGGCCGGCCGGACGACGATGTCGTTGACGTCGACGTCGGGCGGTTGCCCGATGGCGAAGGCGATCGCCTCGCCGACGGCCCTCGGCGGGATCGCCAGCCGCTCCCCGGTGGCGATCAGCTCCGCCCGCACCCGCTCGTTCGGTATGGAGTCGGCGAAGCCGGTTCGCACGAAGCCGGGCGAGACGACGGTGACCCGCAGGTTCCCACCCGCCTCCTGCCGGAGACCCTCGGAGAGCGTGCGCACCGCGTTCTTGGTCGCCGCGTACACGGCCTGGCTGGGCACGATCCGGAGGCCCGCCGTGGAGACGACGTTGACGAAGTGGCCGCTCTCCTGTTCGCGGAAGACGGGAAGGGCGGCGGCGATGCCGTACAGGACGCCCTTCAGGTTCACGTCGATCATCGCGTCCCAGTCCTCGACGCGGAGGTCGTCGAGTGGCGAGATCGGCCCGATGCCGGCACTGCTGACGAGGACGTCGAGGCGGCCGAACCGCTCGCGCGCCAGTGCCACCAGCGCGGTGAGGTCGGCCCGGCGCGTCACGTCCACGGCCAGGCTGGCGGCGTCGCCCCCCATCGCCTCGATCCCGGTCACGAGGTCCTGCAGGCGCTGGGCGCGCCGGGCGCCGACGACGACCCGGGCGCCACGCTCGGCGAGGAGCAGGGCGGCGGCCTCGCCGATCCCGCCGCTGGCCCCGGTGATGACCACGACCTTGCCCTCGATTCCCGACATGGATACCTCCCCCTTTGTGGAGAAAACGGACAGCTGTCCGGAACATCGCCATCGTACCGGACATATGTCCGCTTAGCATTGGGAGGAGTCGGATGACGAATGCGCAGCGGGCGACGCGACGGGTGGACGCCGAGCAGAACCGGACGCGGATCCTGGAGGTGGCTCGCAACGCGCTGGCCAGCTCGAGCGACGTGGCCCTGCACTCCATCGCGAAGAGGGCGGGCGTCGGACAGGGCACCCTCTACCGGCATTTCCCCACGCGCGAGGCCCTGGTGCTCGCCGTCTACCGGCAGGACGTCGGCGAACTGATCGACGCGGCGTCGGCGCTGCTCGCCGAGCACGAGCCGGGGGAGGCGATGCGCCTCTGGTTCGATCGCCTGGCGGCCTTCGGAAGGGTGAAGCACGGGCTCGCCGGGGTGCTGCGGGAGGCGACCAGAGCGAGCCTCTCCGACGAGCACTATCGGCCGGTGGTCGAGGCGATCGAGCAGCTGCTGAGCGCGGGCCAGGACTCCGGGCTCCTGCGCCCGGACGTGGACGCCGAGGAGGTGCTGCTGCTGGTCAGCTTCCTCTGGCGCGGCGACCAGGACGACGGGTGGGACGGCGGTGCCCGGCACATGCTGCGGATCGTGCTGGACGGCCTCCGCGCGCCGGATTGACGGACGCGAGCCATCTCCCCGGGCGTCGGCTGCCTCATCCGACCAGGAGCGAGGTGGCGCCGTCGGCGTAGACCTCGCTGCCGGTGACCGGGAAGGCGTCGTCGCTGGCCAGGAAGACGGCCACGCGGGCGATGTCCTGGGGCTGGTGCACCTCGCCGTGGGTCAGCGGGATCGGCCGCTCCAGGTACTCGACGGGGGCGCGGATGGAGTCCAGGTGGCGGCGCTCCGTGCTCTCCTGGATCTGGGTCGCGATGTAGCCGGGGCAGATGACGTTGACCCGGACCCGGTCACGGGCGAGCTCGATCGCCATCTTGCGGGCGAAGGTGAGCTGGGCCGCCTTGGTGCAGGCGTAGGCCGTGGAGCCAGGCGCCGAGAAGATGCGGGTGCCGTGCACCGAGGAGGTGACCAGGGCGGCGCCGCCCTGGCGCCGGAGCCAGGGCACGGCGTGCTTGAAGGTGAGGAAGGTGCCGCGGAGGTTGACGGCCATGGTCCGCTCCCACTCCTCCGGCTCGATCTCCTCGATCGGCGCCCAGACGCCGTTGATGCCGGCGTTGGCGACGATGATGTCGAGCCGGTCGCGCTCGGCGGCGATGCGGTCCACGGCGGCCCGCATCTGGTCCGAGTCGGCGACGTCGGCGGCCAGCGGAATCACTCCCTCGGCCATCGCCGCCGTCGCCTCGGCGCGGTCCCGATCGCGGTCCAGCGCGCCCACCACCGCCCCCTCGGCGGCCATGGCGAGCGCGACCGCCCGGCCGATCCCCGCTCCGGCGCCGGTCACCAGCGCCACCTTGTTCGCAAGCTTGCCCATGGTCATCGCGATCCATGATGGCAAAAGGGCCGCGGGGGGCCGCCGGTCAGGTCGGGCAGAGCCCCCAGCCCTCGACCTCGGGCGCCGTCTCCAGGTAGGGCCCGACCTGGCAGTGCGGCTCGTAGCCCAGCTCGCGACGGGCGTTCTCGATGTCCCAGACGCCGAGCTCGGCGGCGGAGACGCCGAAGTAGATGCCGAAGCGCACCTCGCTCTCCACCGAGAGGCGGATCATCTGGGCGAGGTCCTCGGGACCGAACCAGCCGGGCAGCACCTCGCGGGCCATCGGCACCCTGGTCGTCGCCCCGAAGCGGAGGCAGATGACGGAGGCGTCATGGCGGTAGGCGTGCTGCCTGCCGGCCGCCTCGACGAAGGCCTTGGAGGCGCCGTAGGGGCAGCAGGGGGCGACGGGCAGGTCGGTGGTGATGCCCCTCCTTCCCTGCTTGGAGTACTGGCCGACGGCGTGGACGCTGCTGGCCAGCACCAGCTTGCGCACGCCGTGGCGGGCGGCGGCGGCGAGGATGTTGACCGGCGCCTCCAGGTTCGGGCCTCTGACCTCGTCCCATTCCGACTGCGCGTCGGCGTTGGCGGCGAGATGGACGGCGGCGTCCACGCCCTCCATCACCGAGTCGACGAAGGCCGCGTCCTCGAGGTCTCCGCGCACGGTCTCGGCGCCGGCCATGGAGGGAGGCTCCACCCGGTCGGTCAGCCGCAGCCGGGCCCACCCCTCGAGCCCGGGCAGGAGCTGGCCGGCGACGCTGCCGGCGGCGCCGGTGAGGAGTACCTGCCCGACCCCGCCCATCAGAACGGGGAGACCGCCGTCATGCTCGCGAACACCACCACGTTGTCAGTGTAGATCTGGCGCTGCGCGTCCCAGCTCCCGCCGCAGGTGATCAGGCGGAGGCCCGGGTAGGGCACCTGCCCATAGACGCTGGAGAGCGGGATCCTGGTCCGGTCGAAGGCGCTCACCGCGTCGACCCGGAACTGGACCGTGCGCCCGTCCTGGCGGACGACCTGGATCACGTCGCCGACCTTGAGGGCGCCCAGCCGGTAGAAGACGGCGGGACCGCTGACCCAGGAGTCGACGTGCCCGAGGATCACGGACGAGCCGTTCTGGCCGGGGGTGACGCCGTACCGGTACCAGCCGGTCAGCGCGGGCTGCGAGATGGGCGGCACCCCGACGGTGCCGTCGGGCCCCAGGCCGACCGGGATGATGGGCGCCTGGACGCCGAGCGCGGGGATGGACAGCTGGACCGGAGCCGAGGCGTCGAGGCCGGGCAGGCGGTACTTCGATGCCCACACATGCGCCCCCGGCACCGGCGCCGGGTAGGCGGGCAGCGGCGGCCCGAGCCGGATCCCGGCGAGGCCGAGCAGGACGAAGCCGGCGCCGCCGAGCAGCAGCACGGCCGGCAGCGTGCCGGCCAGCAGCAGGCGCCGGAAGCTACGCACGGCGCCACCCTCCGCGGCGCAGCAGCAGCGCCGCCCCGAGCAGGAGCAGCAGCCCGCCGAGGGCGAGCAGGGCGACGTTGGGTCCACGCGCGGCCATCGCCCCGTCGCCGGTGTTGGCGCCGTCGGCCGGAGCCACGACCAGGCTGCTGCTCCCGGTCTGGCCGTCGGCGCAGGTCACCTGCACGGGATGGGCGCCGGGGCTGGCGGCGGCGTTGACGGCGACCAGCGCGATCAGCCCCCCGCCCTCGGTGGCCGGGCCCATGGTGGCGGTGGCGAAGGCGTCGGAGGAGACCGTGGCCGAGTTCGACGAGCTGCACGTCGCCCGCACGTAGACGTCCGCGCCGGGCGCCGCCGTGGTCGGGTTGAGACTGACCGTGATCGAGTCGGCCAGGGCGGTCGCCGGCAGCAGCGCGAAGGCGAGCGCCAGCGCTCCAGCTCCCCACAACCCTCTCACCGCCCGCTGCATTTGAAGTCCCTTCAGCATACGGACAGCGCCCCCGCGCGCCTAGCAGCTCGCGGCATCCACCTGCCCCGAGCTGGCCACCAGCTGCTGCCTGCCGGTGCCGACCGCGGCCAGTCCGCCCTCGATGGTGGCCGGCTGGCCCTGGTCGATGCCGGCCACGGCCGTGCTCTCGGCCCGGTCCATGGCACCGATCGCCGCCCGGAGGCGGGTGTCGGCGCCGGCCAGGCAGTCCGGAGCCGGGGTCAGGCTGCTGCGGAAGCGGACGTCGGCCTTGCCCAGGGCGACCAGCGCCGAGCGGCAGGTGGCCAGGTCGGCGGGGACCGCGCAGTCGCGGTCGACGGTCTGGGCCCTGCCCGTGACGGCGTTCGTCCCCGCCGTCACCGCTCTCCGGTAGCGGGCGACGGCGGCCTGGACGGCGGCGGCGCTCGGCGTCGGTCTGGGCGTGGGGGTCGAGGTCGGGATCGGGGTCGGCGTCGCCCGCGAGGAGGGCAGCGCCAGATGGGTCCCGACCAGCCACAGGGCGAGCACGATGAGGATCACCAGGACCGCCAGCACGGTGGTCACGACCAGGCGCTGGCGCGCGCTTCCCGCCGATCGGAGGCTGGGATAGGTCCCGTCGTCTTCCGCGGCCGGCGGTGTCGTGTCCACCGCCTTCCACTGCTCCCCGTCCCACCACCATCTGCCGTCGGCCGAATAACGAGTCGGCGGCTTCTTCATGCTCTGTTACCCAACCATGCACCCCACCCGGCGAGGACGCAACAACACCGTTGTCCCGCCAGCGCCGATTCTGGATCTTCAGTATCCTGGGCGGCGGCGCGGGAGCGAAACCTCCCTGCAACCATCCTCTCATCGCAGCACCGCCAAAGTTGGCCGGAACGTGATCCGGCCCCTGCAACGTTCAACACTGAGGAAAACCGCTCATGTCCGAGCAGTACCGACCCCGATCCAGGCCGCGGCGTTCCGGATACGCCGGCCCGCAGAACTCCCGCTCGCGAAGCCGGCGTGGAGGCCCGCGGGGTGGGGGCCCTCGCCTCGTCACTGTGCGACGGGTGCTGGCCCTGGTCTGCGTGTGCCTGGTCCTCGCGGCGGTGTGGTTCGCCTACCACGCGATCCAGCCCTTCCTCAGCGCCTTCAACTCGGGAAACCCGGTCAGCTCCATCGCCAACCAGTTCAACCCGCCGGCGGGGAGCGTGGGCTGGAAGCTCGAGCACGGGCAGCGGGTCAACATCCTGGTCATGGGCTACGGCGGCCCGGGCGCCAACGACGCCCCCTACCTGACCGACAGCGACATGGTGCTCTCGATCAACCCCGCCACCAACCAGGCCATGATGGCCTCCATCCCCCGTGACCTGAAGGTCCAGATCTGCGCCTACACCAACGGGTCCTGCGACGTGAACAAGTTCAACGTCGCCTACTCGACGGGGATGCTCAACAGCGCCTACACGGGGAAGAAGCCGCAGTTCTCGGGCGCCGACAAGGATCGCGGCGGCAACCTCGCCATGCAGACCGCGAGCGAGGTCACCGGCCTCCACTTCGACGGCTACGCCGCCTTCGACTTCGATGCCTTCAAGTACCTGGTCGACGATCTCGGCGGGGTCGACGTCTGCCTCACCAGCCCGCTCGACGACTACCAGTACCCGAACAACGACGACGGGTACATCGCCGGCGGCATCCACTTCAAGGCCGGCTGCCAGCACGTCAACGGCACCCAGGCCCTGGAGCTGGCCCGCTCCCGGCACGCGATCCAGGCCTCCCAGGCCACCGACTTCGCCCGCATCGCCCGCCAGCAGCTGCTGATCGAGGCGATCATGAAGAAGGCCGAGTCGGCGGACGCCATCACCCGGGCGCCGCAGCTGATGCAGACGCTGCAGACGCAGTTCTCGACCGACCTCTCCCTCACCGATCTCCGCATCCTCTACGACTGGTACAAGAAGGTCGGCCCGACCGGCATCGGCAAGGTCGCCGTCACGCTGACCAACTTCCTCTACGACACCGACTCGGACCCCTCCTGCGCCGACGGTGCGGCGTACGCCTACTACGAGTGCCCGCTCGACCCCAGCTGGGGGATCCTGCACCAGTACTTCTCCAGCTACTTCGTGCCCCCCAGGACCCTGGCCGAGAAGGCGCCGATCCAGGTCGCCAACGCCAGCTACGGCCTCTCCGACATGGGTCCCCAGGTGGTGGCCGCGCTCCAGCCGCTCGGCCTCGACGTGACCGGCCAGGTGCGCGTCGACACCAGCTCGACCTCGACCGTGTACGACTACTCGCCGAAGAAGGACGGCAAGACGGCCCAGTGGCTCGCCACCTACTTCGGCGCCAAGGTGGTCAACGCCACCTCGGCGACCCCGGTGCCGTCGCCAGACCCGCCGACCGGCGGCATCCTCCTCGTCCTCGGGCGCAACTTCTCGCTGCGCTGGGTCGGCGAGACCACCTGAGCGTGACCGACCGGCGACGTCCCGCCTCCCTGTAGGAGCCCGATGACCGTGATCCGCAACCTAGCCGCCCTGATCGGGCGCGTCGTCGTCGGCCTCGTCTTCCTGGCCCGCGGCTGGCCCAAGCTGCAGGACCCGTCGGCGGCGGTGCTGACCTTCCAGCAGCTGCACGCCCCCTTCCCCGAGGCGATGGCCTGGTACGCCGCCATCGTCGAGACGGTCGGCGCCATCTTCCTGATCCTGGGCCTGGCGCTGCCCATCGTCGGCCTGCTCCTGGCCATCGACGTCGCCGGCATGGTCGCCCTGACCACCGGTCTCCACGGCCTGATCGCCTGGGGCGACGGGACCCAGTTCCTGGTCCTGCTCGGGGCGGCGGCGGTGGCCGCCGGCTTCAACGGCGGCACCATCGCCATCGGGCAGACGCTCTTCGGAGCCGGCCGCCGCCGCGACACCTGGCCCAAGCGCGCCGGGGCCTGAGCGTTCTTCCGGCGGGATGTCGAGAACCCGCCGCCGGCCTCATCTCCTCATACGAAAGGGGTCTCCGAGACCCGCCTCGCGGACAATGTTCGGAAAGGAGCGATGAGATGAGCGCACTGGACACCGAGTTCACCGCGACCCTGCGCAGGTCCCCGGCCAAGGGCGGCCACACCTACGTGATCTGGCCGGAATCGGCCGCCTTCTTCGGGACCCGGGGCCTGGTCAAGGTCAGGGGCACCGTCGACGGGGCGCCCTTCCGGAGCTCGTTCATGGCCCTCGGCGACGGGAACCACAAGCTGCCGATCAAGCTCGAGGTGCGGCAGGCGATCGGCAAGGAGGCCGGCGAGGAGGTGACGGTCCGCCTCCATGAGCGGATCGACCCCTGAGGTCTCTCAGGCCTCGCCGCCGAGCGTGACCAGCAGGTCGCGCCTGGTCTCGGCCAGGTGGGTCCGCATCGCGGCGGCGGCGGCCTCCTCGTCGCCGCCACGGACCGCGTCCAGGATCGCCCGGTGATGGCGGACGACATCCTCGGCCGAGCCTCCCCGCTCCAGGTGGCCGGCGAAGCTCTGGCGGCGGCTGACCAGGAGCGGGCGGGCCAGGGCCTCGACCAGCACCGCCATCAGGCCGTTGCCGGAGGCCGCGGCCAGGGCCTCGTGGAAGCGGACGTCGGCGCGGTGGAAGCGGGCCATGTCGGTACCCGCCCGGGACTGATCGGCGATCGCCCCCTCCATCGCCTCGAGCGAGGCGGCGCCGCGCCCGGCGGCGGCCTCGGCGGCGATGTGCACCTCTAGGACCTCGCGGACCTCGAGCAGCTCCAGCGCCCGGCGCGGGTCGCGCCGCAGCGAATGCCGGATGAAGTCGCCGACCTGGCTGCCAGAGGGGGCGGCGACCACCGGGCGCCGGCCCATGCTGATCTCGAGCAGACCCCGTGCCTGCAGCTTTCGAGTCGCCTCCCGCATGGTCAGCCGGCTCACCCCCATGGAGCGGGCCAGCTCCGACTCCGAGGCCAGCGCGGCGCCGACCTCGAACTCGGACAGGATGTGCTCCTCGAGCTCCCTGGCGACGCGGTCGGCCCGGGTCTCGCGGACCTGGCCGGACGCCCCCGAGCCGGCGTCCGTCCGGGTTGACATGGCGCGATCCTATCAGATAGGTTCGCGAGGGAATGAGCACCGCCCGCATCGTCGTCGATCCCGCCTACCGCGTCGGCGCCATCGCTCCGGAGCTCTTCGGCTCCTTCATCGAGCACCTGGGCCGATGCGTTTACTCCGGCGTCTACGAGCCCGGCCACGCCACCGCCGACGAGAACGGCTTCCGCCGCGACGTCCTCGACCTGACGCGGGAGCTGGGCGTCACCGCCGTCCGCTATCCCGGGGGCAACTTCGTCTCCGGGTACGACTGGGAGGACGCGGTCGGGCCGAGGGACCAGCGCCCCCGACGGCTGGAGCTGGCCTGGCACTCGATCGAGTCCAACCAGTTCGGCGTCGACGAGTTCATGGACTGGACCCGGGCCTCGGGCACCGAGCCGGTCATGGTCGTCAACCTGGGCACCAGGGGCATCGACGCCGCCCGCTCCCTGCTCGAGTACTGCAACCACCCCTCGGGCACCCACTGGTCGGACCTGCGCCGCCGCAACGGCCATCCCGATCCCCACCAGATCCGCTACTGGGGCCTGGGCAACGAGATGGACGGGCCCTGGCAGATCGGACACAAGACGGCGGAGGAGTACGGACGCCTGGCGGCCGAGACGGCCAAGGTCATGCGCGCCGTCGATCCCGAGATCCAGCTCGTCGCCTGCGGCAGCTCGAACAGCCACATGCCCACCTTCCCGGCCTGGGAGGCGACCGTGCTCGACCACCTCTACGAGCACGTCGACTACCTCTCCCTGCACAGCTACTACGACCCTCGCAGCGTCGACCTGCCCACCTTCCTCGCCTCTGCCGAGGACATGGAGGGCTTCATCCGGACCGTCGTCGCGGTCTGCGACGAGGTCGGGGCGCGGAAGCGCTCGAAGAAGCGGATGCAGCTGGCCTATGACGAGTGGAACGTCTGGAACCACGGCGCGCACCAGGATCCGCCGGGCTGGCCGGAGGCGCCGGACCTGGGCCAGGACACCTACACGCTGGCCGACGCCGTCGTCGTCGGCAGCCTCCTGATCAGCCTTCTCCGCCACGCCGACCGGGTGACCATGGGCTGCCTGGCCCAGCTGGTCAACGTGATCGCCCCGATCCGGACCGAGCGGGGCGGCCCGGCCTGGCGGCAGACCAGCTTCTTCCCCTTCGCCGACG
>DATAXV010000035.1:0-63080 GCA_036272915.1 Candidatus Dormiibacterota bacterium | reverse complement strand
GAGGAGGTCGCGCAGAGAGATCACCCGGCCATCCTGCACGAGGCGGGAATCCGGGTTCGCGCTTTAGGAGAGCGGCCCGGCCGAGGCGATGGCCTCCAGAGCGACCCGGAAGTCGGCCTCCTCGAGGCCGTCGACCAGCTCGATCACGTCGATGCCATGCTCGCGGGTGTGCAGGGCTCGGGCTAGGCGGGCCAGCCGCCACGCCCGCCAGGAGACCGACCAGGCGAGCGACGTGATCTGGTCGAAGTCGATCGAGCTCACCCGCTCCTCGGTCTGGATGCTGATCGCGTCCCACACCTGCGGGCACTGGGCGGCGATATGGCGGATGAGGTGCAGGGCAGGCCACCACCTCTTCGACTGTGTCACCCAGGCCGGTAGCGCGATCCTGCGACCCCCTCTCGAGCGCGATTCGATGGCCACTTACTCTCCCCCACGAACGCTGCGCCTCGGCCGCCCCGGTTCCTGCCCCCGAGACGGCTGCCGCCTTCCGCCAGGACGACAGCGCCAGCGCTGATCATAGCGAACTGAGCTCGTCGTCCTGCCGATCGGGAAACACGGAGGCCGGCCCTCGCGGGCGTAATCTAGGGATAGGAGCAGTCGGGCAGGACGCCGCCCGGACAGCGACACAGAACCACATGTCACCGAGATCGATCAGGCAACGTCTTCGCCCCCCCTTCGGCCGACAGCACCGGCCGCTGGCCGTAGTCCTTGGCGGCGGCGCCGCCATGGGAGCTTTCCAGGTCGGCATCATCGACGTGCTCGCGCGCCAGAGCTTTCACCCGGACATCATCATCGGCACCAGCGTCGGCGCGATCAACGGCGCTTTCTGGGCACTCAACCAGGAACGGGACATCGGGCCCCGGCTGATCGACCTCTGGCGCCGCGCCCAGCGGCAGGTCTTCCTCCCCGGCGGCCGGCTGCAGATGCTGCGCAGCGTGATCGCCAACCGCGACCACCTCTTCCCCGCCGACTTCGTCGGCCGCATGCTCGCCCAGCACACCAGCCCGACCGACCGCATCGAGACCCTGCCCACGCCCTTCGCCTGCGTCGTCTGCCACGCCATCACCGGCGAGCGCGTGGTGCTGCGCCGGGGGCCCCTGCGCGACGCCCTCCTCGCCACCACCTCGATCCCCGCCCTCTTCCCGCCGGTCCACGTCGAGGACGGGCTCTACGTCGACGGCGGCGTCGTCGCCAACTGCGACCTGGAGGCGGCGGTGGAGCTGGGCTTCGACCAGGCCCTGGCCATCAACCTCTCCGGCTTCCAGCCGTCGCTGCCCCCGCACAGCCTCAGCGACGCCCTCGACCGGGCCCTCGGCTTCAGCCTCCGGCGGCAGACCGAGCTGACCCTGCAGGCGGTGGCCGGCAAGCTCGACGTCGCCTACGTGCAGCCCGAGATCTCGGGCGTGCCCCGGCTCGGGGACTTCAGCCAGACCGACGACATGTTCCAGCTCGGCCGGCGCTTCGGCGTGCAGATCTGGCGGCGGCACATCGACGCCCACGGCAACGTCGTGCCGGGAAGGCTGGCACGGCTGCCCGAGAACGACGACGACATCGACGAGGAGCTGATCGACCCGGCCGACGAGATCGGGGCCTGACCTGAACACCCCGTCCCGCCGCCCCTGATCTTCCGCCCCGCCGTGGATTCCGAACGGGAGCGCTTCCTGCCCCTCCTGATCCCGGACCCTGCCAGCACCATGACCGCCGACAAGTACCTCTCCAGAAGCGCGAGCGGCGAATACCGGCCCGACTGGACGTGGACCGCCCGGGAGACCGCCGACGAGGCGCCCCCGGCGGTCGCCGTCTGGTGGGGAGATCCGATGGGGAGCGGCCGTCCGCGCTCGACGCCGTGCTGGTGCGCGACTCGGTGGATCCTGGCGACCGGCCTCCTCGACGCCGCGCATCGCGCCTATGCCGGCCCGAGCCGGCCGCCCGACCACCACATCTTCCTTCCCTCCGACCACCATGACCGGCCGGAGGTGGTCGCGGCGCTCGCCTGGAGGAGGGAGCGTCGCGGCGGGCTGGCCTCACCGAGACGCTCGAGCGCCTTCGCTATGACTGGACGTCACCGTCCGGTCTCCCGGATCCGCCGGGCGGCCTGCGGTTCCGCGCCGAGCCCGACGACGAGACCTCCGTCGAGCTGTTCCGCGGGGTCCTGAGCGGCACCCTCGACGCGACCTCGCAGAGGGCGGCCGACGCGATCGGCCCGCGGACGCGGGGCCGGCGTGACGTCGAGCTCTACCGCGACGGCATGCTCGGGGACCGGAGCCCCGTGGCGAGTCGCGGAGACGCCCGGCACGGCGGCTGGTGCCCTCGGCCCGCCGACGGCCGTACGTCCCGCGTCCGAGGCCGCGGCTCAGAGCTCGAGGCCGCACCTTTGGACGTGGTCGCGGAAGCCCGCCGCATCGACCCCGAACTCACTCCGGCAGACGTCGGGCTCGGCCACGTTGTCGAAGGACAGCAGCTCCAGCGCCGCCGGCGTCAGCGGCGGCCGGCTCAGCGCCAGCGTCATCGCCCGGGCCGGGACCGCGGCCAGCGCCGGCGGCATCGGCACCAGCGCGCGGCGGACGCCGAGGCCCTCGACGATGGCGCGCATCAGCACCGACATGTCCAGCTGCTCGCCCCCACCCAGCGCGATCGCCCTGCCGTCCCAGCGGTCCTCGCGGGCGGCCAGGGCCAGGCAGGAGACCAGGTCCTCGACCCAGAGCGGCTGCAGCCGGCAGCGGGGCGCGAGCACCGGCACCACCGGGGCGGAGCGGACGAGCCCGGCCAGGGCCCGGATCAGCGGCGCGCCGCGGCCGAAGAGGACCGAGGGGCGGAGGATCGCGTAGCTCAGCGGCGAGGCCCGCACCGCCTCCTCCATCCCCCACCGGGTGGCCATGTAGGAGCGGCGGCGCCCGGGCCGGGTGCCGAGTCCGGAGAGGAGCACGATCCGCTGCGCCCCGACCGACTCCGCCGCCCGCACCACGTTCGCGGTGCCGACCCGGTTGACGGCGTCGTAGGCGCCCCGGTAGGGCTGCCTCCGGTCCCCGGTGATGGCGGCGCAGTGGACGACCACCTCGACACCCTCCAGCACCGGGCCCAGCGTCTCCGGCCGGGTGACGTCGCCCTCGACCAGCTCGACGCCATCGACCGGCGCCGAGGCGGCGCGGTCGCGGACCAGGCCGCGCACCCCCTCGCCGGCCAGCCTGGTCACCAGGTTCCGGCCGACGAAGCCGCCCGCCCCGGTGACCAGGATCATGTCCGGGCCAGGGCGGCGCCGATCATGGCCTGGGCGTCGTCCAGGACCCGCTGCAGGTGCTCCGGCCCCTCGAAGCTCTCCGCGTAGACCTTGGTCACGTCCTCGGTGCCCGAGGGCCGCGCGGCGAACCAGCAGGTCTCGGCGACGACCTTGACGCCGCCGATCGGGGCGCCGTTGCCGGGGGCCTTGGTGAGGACGTGGCGGATCGGGCTGCCGGCCAGCTCCTTCGCCTCCAGCCGCTCCGGGGCGAGGGTGCCCAGCGCCGCCCGCTCCTCGGCCCCGGCGTGCGCGTCGACGCGGCGGTAGGCGGGGTGGCCGTGGCGATCGAAGAGCCGCTGCAGCCGCGCCGCCGGATCCTCCTTCCCCTTGGCCGTCATCTCGGCCGCCAGCAGGCACATGATCAGCCCGTCCTTGTCAGTCGACCAGGGGCCGCCGCCGAAGCGGAGGAAGGAGGCGCCGGCGCTCTCCTCGCCGCCGAAGCCGAGGGACCCGTCGAGCAGCCCGGGGACGAACCACTTGAAGCCGACCGGCACCTCGATGAGGGATAGCTCCAGCCCCGCCGCCACGCGGTCGATGAGGCTGCTCGAGACCAGGGTCTTGCCCACCGCCGCCCGGGACCAGCCACGGCTGCCGGAGAAGAGGTGGTCGATGCTCACGGCCAGGTAGTGGTTGGGATCGAGCAGGCCGGCGCTGCGGGTGACGATGCCGTGGCGATCGGCGTCGGGGTCGTTGGCGAAGGCGAGGTCGAACCGGTCGCGGAGCCCGATCAGGCGGGCCATCGCGTAGGGGCTGGAGCAGTCCATCCGCAGCTTGCCGTCGTGGTCGACGGTCATGAAGCGGAAGGTGGGGTCGATGACCTCGTTGACCACCTCCAGCCGCAGCTTGTAGCGGTCGGCGATGGCGTGCCAGTAGTCGTGGCTGGACCCGCCCAGGGGGTCGACGCCGAGGTGCAGCCCGGAGCCGGCGATGGCGGCGACGTCGACCACGTCTGGGAGATCGCCGACGTAGTGGTGGAGGAAGTCGTGGCGGAGCACCGTCGCCGAGTTCAGGGCCCGCTCGTAGGGGATGCGCTCGACCTCGCTCAGCCCGCCGACCAGGAGCCGGTTGGCCTCGTCCTGGATACGCCCGGTGACGTCGGTGTCGGCCGGCCCGCCGGTGGGCGGGTTGTACTTGATGCCACCGTCGTCGGGCGGGTTGTGGGAGGGGGTGATGACGATCCCGTCGGCGGATCCCCGGGAGCGGCCCCGGTTGTGGGTGAGGATGGCGTGGGAGACGGCGGGCGTCGGCGTGTAGCCGTCCCTGGCGTCGATGCGGACGTGCACGCCGTTCGCGGCCAGGACCTCGACCACCGTGCGCATGGCCGGCTCGGAGAGGGCGTGGGTGTCCCGCCCGACGAAGAGCGGGCCGTCGATCCCCGCCTCCTGGCGGTGCCGGCAGACGGCCTGGGCGATGGCCAGCACGTGGGCCTCGTTGAAGCTGCGGCGGAGCGAGGAGCCGCGGTGGCCGGAGGTGCCGAACGAGACCCGGTCGGCGGGGTCGGTCAGGTCGGGGCGCTCCTCGTAGTAGGCGCGGAGCAGCTTGGCCGGGTCGATCAGCAGGCTGGGCGGAGCCGGCTTCCCGGCCAGCGGGTTCGTCGTCATGCTCGGCTCAACCTCCCAAGAGATCCCGGTAGAGGGCGACGGTGCGGTCGGCGATGCGCGGCCAGCCGAAGTGCTCGACCGCCCGGCGCCGGCCCTCCTCCCCCATCGACCTGGCCCTGACCGGATCGCGGAGCAGGGTCTCGACGCCGGCGGCGAGGCCCTGCTCGAAGGCCGCCGGCCGCCGCTCGTCGTAGTCGACGAGGATGCCGGTGCGGCCGTCGACGACGACCTCGGGGATGCCGCCGACGCGGGAGGCGACGACGGCCGTGGCGCAGGCCATGGCCTCGGCGTTGACCAGACCGAAGGGCTCGTAGATCGAGGGGCAGACGAAGACGGTGGCGGCGCTGAGCAGCTCCACCACCTCCTCACGGGGAAGGATGCCCTCCACCCAGACCAGGTTGCCACGCTCGCGGCGCACCTGCTCCGCGAGCTCGGCGACCTCGGCCGCGATCTGGGGCGTGTCCGGCGCCCCGGCCAGGATCAGGATCGGGTACGAGGGGTCGATCTGGCGGGCGGCAGCGAGCAGGTGGGAGAGGCCCTTCTGCCGGGTGATGCGGCCGACGAACACGGCGTAGGGCGTGCCCGGCTCGATCCCCCGGTGGCGCAGCGTCGCCTCCTCGAAGCGAGGCCGGTAGACGTGGGTGTCGACGCCGTTGTGGATCACCCTGACCCGGGCCGGGTCGAGCTCCGGGTAGCAGGCGAGGACGTCGCCGCGCATGCCCTCGGAGACGGCGATGACGGCGGCGGCGCCGAGCATGGCGCTGCGCTCGGCGAACGAGGAGAGGCGGTAGCCGCCGCCCAGCTGCTCCGCCTTCCAGGGCCGCAGCGGCTCGAGGCTGTGGGCGGTGAGCACGTGGGGACGGCCCCAGGCCAGACCGCCGAGGTGGCCGGCCAGGTTCGCGTACCAGGTGTGGCTGTGGAGGATGTCGGCGTCGGGGACGGCACTGGCCATGGCCAGATCGATCGAGAGGGCAGCGAAGGCTCCCGACTCGGGCCGGTCCGAGGCCAGCTGCGGCCACGGCCGGTGGGCGATCACACCGGGCTCGGACCTGGGCTCCCCCCAGCAGTGGACCTCCAGGTCGACGCGGGAGCGGAGCTGGCCGGCCAACTCCTCGACGTGGACCCCCGCCCCGCCGTAGATGTCGGGCGGGTACTCGCGGGTGAGCAGCGCCACGCGCACCGGTCAGTCCCCGATCGGCGGAGGCGGCACCGGCTGGCCCTTGGCGATGGCGACGACGCCGCCCGAGGAGATCTGGAAGTGGGCGCCGTCGAAGCGGGGGTCGACGCCGATCCGCCCGCCCTCGGGGACGACCACGTTCTTGTCCAGGATCGCGTGGCGGACGACCGCGCCGGGGCCGATGACGACGCCGTCCATGAGGACCGAATCCTCGACCACCGCCCCCTCCCGGATCCGGACGTCGGGCGAGAGCACGGACCGCCGGACGGCGCCCCCGGACACGATCACGCCGGGGCTGACCAGGGAGTCGATGGCGGTGCCGCGGCGACCCTCGTCGTCGAGGACGAACTTGGCCGGCGGGCGGGGCGGCGTCCAGTTGTAGATGGGCCAGTCCTCGTTGTAGAGGTTGAAGGAGGGCTCGGTGGCGATCAGGTCCATGCTCGCCGCGTAGTAGGAGTCGAGGTCACCGACGTCCCGCCAGTAGCCGCGCTCGGAGCCGGTCACGCCGGGCACGTCGTTGGCCATGAAGTCGTAGACGGCGGCACTCCCGGACTCGACCAGCAGGGGGACGATGCTGCCTCCGATGTCGTGCTTGGAGTGGGCGTCCTCGGCGTCCCGCGTCACCGCCTCCAGCAGCACCGAGGCGGTGAAGATGTAGATGCCCATCGAGGCGTAGGCCTGATCGGGGGCGTCGGGCAGCGGCCGGGGATCCGGCGGCTTCTCCCGGAAGGCGGCGACGCGGCCGCCGCCGTCGGTCTCGATGATCCCGAAGGAGGGCGCCTCCGAGATCGGGATCCGGATGCCGGCCAGGGTCAGGCCGGCGCCGGTGGCGATGTGGTAGTTCATCATCTGGACCGGATCCATCCGGTAGATGTGGTCGGCCCCGAACACGCAGACGTAGGTGGGGCGGGCGTCGTGGAGCAGGTTCAGGTTCTGGTAGACGGCGTCGGCGGAGCCGGCGAACCAGCGCGGGCCGTGGCGCATCTGGGCCGGGACCGAGGTGACGTAGTCGCCCAGGATCGATGAGAGCCGCCAGGCCTGGGAGACGTGCCGGTCCAGGCTGTGGCTCTTGTACTGGGTCAGCACCACGATCTGGCGGATGCCGCCGTTGACCAGGTTGGAGAGCGCGAAGTCGATCAGCCGGTAGGTGCCACCGAAGGGTACTGCGGGCTTGGCCCGATCCCGGGTGAGGGGCTGCAGTCGCTTGCCCTCGCCGCCGGCCAGGACCATCGCCATCACATGCCGCGTATCCATCGCCATCGGCTCCCCCATGATGCCTGCTCGCCGCAGGGAGGGGCAAGCATCAGGCGACCGGGCCCCGCCCCGGCTGCGTTGGTAGGTGTGAGATGGGCATCGACACGACCTATGGAAGCTCCGGGGGCCAGGCCGCGCCCGCCCAGGTGACCCTGCAGGACGCCAGGACCTACACCGACTGGCTCGCCTGGGCCCACGGCCGCTGGCAGAACCAGGATCAGGCTAGGGCCGCCGCCGCCGCCGCCGCTGTGACCTCACGCACCACCCAGGACCAGCAGACGGTGCAGGCCGCCGCCGAGCAGGCGGCGCAGTCGCCGGCCACCGCTCCCACCATCGACCCCGGGGCCCAGTCCTACGCCGACTGGTACCAGTGGGCGATGGCCAACCTCAAGGTCGACGGTCAGTCCGCGCACGCGGCCGCCGACGCGGCCGTCCAGGTCATGAGCCGGGGCGGCGACCAGCAGCAGGCCGCCGACGCGGCCAGGCACGCGGCGCTGGGCGGCTCCTACTCCTCCTCACCCGGTTTCGTGGCGCGCGGCGTCGGCGCCGCCGACGCCGGCTACGCCCCGTCCACCGGGTACGCTCCGACCGGCTCCGGCCGGCGCGGCCTCTTCGGCTATCGCCGCGGGATGCGGCCGGTCACCCACGGCGTGCTCAGCATCGTCTACGGGCTGGCCTGCCTGATCCTGCCCTTCACCCTGCATTTCTACTTCATCGTGCTGCCGATCTTCGGCATCATCTACGGCGTCGTCGCAATGCGGCGGTCCTATCCGCTGCTCGGCCTGGCCGGCGTCGTCCTCAACGTTCTGGCCGGTTTGGTCACCCTCGCGCTGGTCCTCGGAGTGTGACCCGCGTTGATCACACCAAACCCGAACATATCCCCTGCGCGGCGCGCCGATTCTGCGTATGCTGGAGAGGTCGATCCGCCAGGGCGGGTTAATCCGATTAACGTTTGCGGGGATACTGAACAGGGTAGTAACGCAGTCAGTTCGCGCTGATTTAGACATTCTCCCTCCCTCCCTCCGGGCCGCCGGGACTCTTTCCCGGTGGCCCTTTTTTTATCTCTCGGCGAGGGTGGGACCCTTCTCAGCGCTCCCCGATGCCGCTCCGCCGCCGGCGGATGAAGGCGCGCTGACCGGGGATGAGCTTGCTGCCCCCGATCCTCGTCTCCTGCAGCCGCCAGGCCGGGATCCCGGCCCTCGACACGAGGTCGGCGAGGCGGGCGTTCTCGCGGCGGAGGCCGCCCCCCTCCCGCTCCAGCTGTAGGATCCGGCGGCGCAGCTCGGCCGCCAGCTTGGCGGCGGTGGCGACGCCCGGCGTGACGGGTGACTCGGGCGCCGGCTCCGCGTCGATCACGACCCGGCCCTGCTCGCAGAGGACGAGGGCGAGGCGGCCGTTGTGGCTGGCCAGCTGCTTGTTCTCGCCGCGCAGGCGCCGGACCTGGGTGCCGAGCGCGGCCAAGAGCTCGTTCAGATCCGAGTCGGTGCAGGGCGTGGCCGTGCGCCGGACCCGCGGCGCGCGGCCCTGGCGGCGGGGCGCTTGAGATGCCATGGGAGCCCCATCCTACCCACGCCTCGGGGCCCTGGACCCGGTCGACGGGACCCTCAGGCGGACACAACGAGGACAATGGCCCGCCGCGGTCACCGGTCAGTCCCCCAACCGGTAGACTGCGCCCTGAGGTGATGGCGCGTGGCTGAACGACCCGACGGGACCGGGGGCCAGAACGGGGTTCCAGGTGACGGACAGGACGACGAATGGGTCGGTCTGCTCTCTGAGGACGGGCTCTGGCGCTGGGACGGAACCCAGTGGCAGCCGGCCACGCCGCCCGAGCAGGAGTCGCCGCCGGCGGATGAGGAGGGTGCGTTCCGGGCGGCCGGCCAGGAGCCAGAACCGACGCCCGAGCCCTTCCCGCCCGGGCCCAGCGGACCCGCCAACGGGCCGTCCTCCGAGGAGCACCCGCTGTCCTGGCCGACCCCCTGGGGCGGTCCGCTCGAGGAGCCCCGGCCTGAGGCAAGGCGCCCCGTCGGCAACGTGCCCCCGCTGACCCGCGCCAGCCTCTTCGGACGGGGCGCAGGCGCCGGTCCCGCCGCTCCCGGCGAGGAGGCCGCGCCCGAGCCGCCGGCCTCGGCACCGCCTCCCGAGGAGCCCGCACCGCCGGGCGACGTGGCGCCGGTCCCGCCGCCCTCCGATCCGGCTCCGCCCGGACCCGAGCTTGGACCGCCGGCCCCGTTCCCCTCCGCGGAGACGCCGCCGCAGTTGCCCGAGCCACCGCCCTTCCACACGCCCGGACCGCCGGCCCCGTTCCCCTCCGTGGAGGCGCCGTCGTTGCCCGAGCCGCCGCCGCTCCACGCGCCCCGGGACCAGGGACCGCCGCCTTTCGTGCCGCCGGCGCCGCCCGCGGTCGATCCGGTGCCGCCGATCCCGCCGCCGTCGGCCGAGCCGTCCCCGCCCGGCGCGCAGCTGGCGCCCTGGCACGGTGGCGTGCCCGCCCCGCCGGTGCCCGCCCCCGGTCAGGGACCGCCGCCGACCGCGGCCGCGCTGACCAGCGAGCGGATGCTCCGGCCGCAGTCGCCGGCGCCGGAGTCGGGTGTCCGCCGCGTCCTGTTCCGCGTCTCCGGCGGGAAGGTCAACCTCGGCCCCAGCCGCGACGATCAGCGGCGGCGCCAGCTCCTGGCCCTGGTCCGGACCCGGGTCAACGGCTGCCGGCGCATCGCCGTCATCTCCCGCAAGGGCGGCATCGGGAAGACCACGACCACGCTGATGCTCGGCCACCAGTTCGCCTCGGTCCGGGGCGACCGCGTGGTCGCGCTCGACGCCAACCCCGACGCCGGGTCGCTCGCCGACCGGGTGGTGAGGGAGACCGACGCGACCGTCACCGACGTCCTCCGCGACGGCGAGCACCTGATCGCCTACTCCGACGTCAGGCGGATGACCTCGCAGGCGCCGAGCCGGCTCGAGGTGGTGGCCTCGGACAACGACCCCCGCATCTCGGACGCGCTCGGCGAGGGCGAGTACGCACGGGTGATGCACGTGCTCTCCCGGCACTACAGCATCATCCTCAGCGACACCGGGACCGGCATCCTCGACTCGGCCACCCGCGGCATCCTCAACATGGCCGATCAGGTCGTGCTCTGCGCCGCCCCCTCGCTGGACGCCTCACGGGTCTCGGCCCTGACCCTGGACTGGCTCGACCAGCACGGCTACGAGAAGCTGGCCAGCGAGGCGGTGGTCGCGATCAACGCCGTCCGCCAGGGTGGTCTGGTCGAGCTCGACCGCCTGCAGCACTACTTCGAGCGGCGCTGCCGGGCGGTGGTGCGCATCCCCTGGGACCCCCGCCTGTCGGCCGGGGCCGAGACCACGCTGGAGGAGCTCTCCGAGCAGACCCGCATCGCCTACCTGAACCTGGCGGCGATGGTGGCCGCCGGCTTCGCGCGCTGAGCCGAGGCCGGCCGGAGCGGGGATGGAGGCGGAGCTCCCCGGGCTCCTGAGGCGTCACTACGGCATCGCCGCCGGTGCCGTGGAGCGGATCCCAGCCGGGTCCGCCACCGTCAACTTCCGGGTCGAGAGCGACTCCGGCACGCTGTTCGTCAAGCGCTACACGGCCGGCACCGACCTCCCCCGCCAGCGCTCCGCCATCGGTCTCGCCCGGCTCGCCGGCCGGCACGGGATACCCGTCGCCCGGATCCGCTACGGCATCGGGGGTCAGGTGCTGAGCGAGGACCCGGGGGGTGCCCTGGCGGTCTGGGACTGGGCCTCGGGGACGGCCAGGCAGCAGGGGCTGGGCCCGACCGAGGCGGCGCAGGCGGGGATCGCGCTGGGACGGATCCACCGCGCCTTCGCCCCGATGCCGGGCCACCTGCCCGACCGGGCAGGCCCCTGGTTCGACCTCCACCCGGAGGCGGTCGCGGCGCGCGTCAACGAGCTGCTCGCGATGGTCGCGGAACGGCGGCGCGCCGGCTCCGGCGATCCCTTCGACGACATCGCCGAGCGCACCCTGGCCGAGCGCCGGGAACAGGTCCGGCACCTTGCCGGGCTGCGCCGCGGCCTGCCCCCGCTGACCCGGCAGGTGGTGCACGGCGACTACGCCCTGCCCAACCTGCTCTTCGACGAGGGACGGCTCTCCTGCGTGCTCGACTTCGGTCCCGAGTCCACGTTCCTCCCCGCCTGGGAGCTGGGCCGGATCGCCTTCGACCCGCGCACCGTGGGCGGCGAGCGCTGGCTGGGCTCGGCCCGCGCCCTCGTCCGCGCCTACGTCGAAGAGGACCCGGGGGTGGCGGCGGGCGACGTCTCGGGCTGCGCCCGGGTGGCGCTGATCCAGCTCCTGCGCAGCCTCTTCGGGGTCAGCGACCACTACCGGGGGACGGCGCTGCTGCCTGCCGACCTGGACGACTTCTGGGTGGCCCGCCACCGCGCCGCCGGCATCCTCCTCGAACACCTCGAGGAGGCAGAGGCGATGCTCGCCGAACTCGCGCCGGCCGACCCCGGCGGTGGGGACGGAGGCTGATGTTTTCGGCGCCGAAAACGATGCGTTAGGATGGCAGGAGCAGTGCGATCGGACGATGCGCGGACAATTGCGGTGATCGCCGAGCGGCCGCAGCTGGCGGCTGCCGTGCGCGAGCAGGTTGCCCCGCAGCTGAGCCTCGTGCGCTGGCTCGCCCCCTCCTCGCTGGACGTCGAGTGGCCGCGGATCCGGCCCTGGCCGTGGGTCGTGGTCGGCACCGGTCCGGTGCCCGAGGTGCTGAGCCGGGAGGAGCGGCTGCGGCCGCTGGTCGTCAGCTGGCTGGGCTCGGCCGAGGACGCCGCCCCCGGCTGGACCCGCCACCCCGACTGGCCCTCGCTGTCGGCCTGGCTGGGCCGGCTCGGCCGCCGCCGCGTCGCCGGGCTGCGCCTCGCCCCCTACCGCGGCGTCCGCCTGCCCGGCGGCACCGAGCTGGTCCCGGCGGCGGCGCTGGAGTCGCTGCTCGCCGCCCACCCCAGGGGCCTCGCGCCCAACCCCGCCCTGGGTAGGGCGGGGGCGCTGCTCGCCCACCACGGCCTCCCCTGCCGCCTCGGCACCAGGGGCGGGCTGGTGCGGCTGGAGCCGATCGCCGCAGGAGCCGGACGATGAGGGCGGACGCCGAGATCCTGGTCCTGGAGGACGACCCCACCGACCTGCAGCGGATCCGGGCGGCGATGCTGCGGGCCGGCCTGCCCGTGCTCCCCGCCTCCGACCCTGATGGTGCGCTCTCGGTCCTCCCCTACCGCAAGCCGGTGCTCGCCATCGTCGACCTCGACATGTCCAAGGCCGAGCGCGGCCAGCACGAGGTCAAGGACGTGCTCACCTGGCTCTACGAGTGGGCCGGGGAGTGCATGGTCATCGTCTACTCCTCGCACGTGGGCACGATCGAGCAGCAGGAGCCGGTCTACACGATCCACCCCTACGTGCTCTTCCAGAACAAGAGGGATGGGGACCTGGCCCTCGTGCAGCGCATCGACAAGCTGCTGTCGGCCCGCTTCGGCGACCTCTCGATCAGCCGGGGCAAGGTCCGGCACAACCCCACCGGGCGCCTGTACCCGCACCGGGTCGCGGTCTCGCTGCTGATGGCGAGGCGAGCCAAGCAGCCGCTCTATCTGGACGACACCGACGCCCGCGCCGCCCGCCGCTTCAACCGCTGGCTTCATGACAGCGTGAAGTCGCCGGTCCAGGTCCTCTCCCACCGCGACCATCGCTACGAGCTGGTGCTGGAGCGGGAGACCGGCGCCTAGCCTCCCCACGCCCGGTGCGCATCGATCCCGCCGAGTTCGCCGAGCTGCCGCTGCCGGCGGCGCTCCTCGACCGAGCCCGCGAGCCGGTCGCGCAGACCCCGGAGTGGCGCGGGATGGCGCCGGGCGCGGTCAGCTACCACGCCGGCCACGGCCACCTGGTGGTGGGCGCGCCCGAGCCGGCCGACGCCGAGCTCCAGCCGGTCCTCCGAGCGCTGCTCGAGGCCCTGGAGTCGGACACCGTCGGCCTCGGGGAGCGGGCGGCGGCGCAGCGGCGGCTGCTGGCCGCCGGGCTCCGGCTGGTGGCGGGCGAGCCGGTCACCGAGACCGGCGCCGGCAACGACGTCATCGACCTGGCCGAGGTCGGGATCGCGGCTCGGACCGAGCCCCCGCTGCGCGTGCTCCGCGCCGAGGGGCCTGCCGAGGACGGTGTGCCCGGACCTGCCGTCATCGCCCTGGCCCTGGTCCAGCTCGCGGTCAACGCCGCCCGCCACGAGCGTGGCGAGGGCGCGGCCGCCCTGCCCGGCGTCGCCCTGCGGGTGGAGCCGGGCCCGGCCTTCCAGGTCGAATGGCCAGGCCAGGGCGGCGGCCAGGTCAGGACCCAGCGCCATGTCCGGCGGCGGGAGCGCTGGGGTCTGGGCTACGTGCGCATGGCCGCCGACGCGCTGGGCGGCTCGCACCTGCCTCCGGCCCCGGTCCGGCCGGGCGTGGTCGGGACCGGGCTCAGCCTCGGCGGCCGCAACCTGACCCTGCCCCTGGCCTGCTGGGAGCAGGGCGGGCTGACCAGGCGCACCCGCGCCTGGGACCAGGAGCTGCATGACGCCGACGTCGGGCCGGAGCGGTGGACGGGGCTGGTCGAGGAGGCGATCCGGCGGCCGGGCGAGATCGTCGGCGACGGGATGCTCGTGGCCAGGGCCGGTGAGGGCCTCCGGGTCTGGCTGGCGATTCCGCCCGAGCTGGGCGCCGATCGCGTCGCCGACGTCCTCCGCGGCCTCGACCACGAGCGTCTGCTGCTGCACGCCCCGGAGCCGGGAGCGAGCCGCCTGCACGCCCTCAACCTCCTCCTCCGCCACGGCCTGGGCGAGGAGCTGCCCACCTGCTACGCCTCGGAGTGGCGCGCCCGCTTCCCCGCCGCCTGCCGTGCGCTGGGGATCTCGCCTCCCGAGGTGGAGTCTCCGGTCCGGCCCGACCCGGTGCTCACCGCCTGGCTGCTGGCCGAGTTCGGCGGCAGCGTCTACGGCGACGCCGAGGGAGGCGTCTGGTTCCGCGCCGGGCGGCGGTCCGACGATCCCGCCCTCCGGATCCTGCGCAGCGGGGACACCGACGCGGTCCGGCTCACCCGGGGCATCGCCTTCTAGCGCGGAGACGGGAGCGAGGCCGGATAGAATCGAGCCATGGCCGAGAGCGAGCCTCCCTGGGCCAGGTCGGACCCACCTCCTCAGGGCAGCATGCGCCGCGTCCGCCGCGGCACCAACCCCGACGGCAGCACCTGGGAGGAGGTCTACGAGCAGAGCTCCAGCTCGAGTTCGAGCTCGACGCCGGGTCCGAACCCCTTCCCGCAACCCCCGACCACGCCCCGGCAGCCGGCCTTCCCGAGCTCGGGCAACGGCTCCGACGCCTTCTTCCAGAACTTCTTCCGCATGGTCCAGCAGATGCAGGGCCCGACCGGCCAGCAGCGCCGGGCCCAGTCCCTGCCCGAGGTCGAGCTCAGCCTCGACGAGGCCTTCGGCGGCGAGCGGCGCCAGGTGCAGCTGGGCAACGGTCGCCAGCTGATCGTGCAGGTGCCGGCCGGCGTCGAGGACGGCGCGGTGATCAGGCTGCCCGAGGGCGCGATCCGAGTCCGCGTCCGCGAGGACCGGCGGTTCGGGCGCCGCGGACGCGACCTGAGCACCGTGGTCGAGGTCGCCGCGTCTGTGCTCGATCAGGGCGGCGAGGCCCGCACACCGCTGGCCGGCGGCGGCTGGATCAAGGTCCGGGTCCCCGCCGGCACCCGGCCGGAGACCTGCCTGCGGGTGGCCGGCAAGGGGATGCCCGACGTCAACGGCGGGAAGCCGGGCGACCTCTACGTCTACCTGCGCACGGCAGCCTGACGAGCCGCTGGAAGACCCTGATGGACGCGCCGACCATGCTCGACCACGGCCTCGAGATCTGGCGTGGCCGTGCCGTGAACGCCTGGACGGCGCTCTTCACCGAGGAGACCCGCATCGAGTCGCCGGGGATGGAGATGCGCGGCGTCGCCGGCGCCCTCGGCTTCTGGTCCCTCTGCCAGGACGCCTTCCCCGACAACCAGGTGGAGCAGCGGGCGCTTTTCGGGTCCGGCCGCTTCGGAACCCTGGAGGGGATCTTCGTCGGCATGCACCAGGCCACCCTGCACTCCTCGATCGGGCCGATCGGCGCCACCGGCCGGGTCATCCGCCTTCCCTTCAGCAGTGTCGCCGAATGCGTGGGCGACCAGTTCCTGACCCTCCGCCTCTACTGCGACATGCTCGAGCTGGTGATGCAGCTGGGGCTGGTCTCCCGCCCCTCCGAGTTCCGCGTCTGAAGAGGCCGGGCCTGGTTGTCGGGGCCCGGCGTCCACTGCTGGACCGGCTCGCCGGTTTACGTGGGCTACATCCGGAGACGGGCGTAGGCGGCGCCGGCGAGCACCTCGACCAGATCAGCCGCCGCAGCCCTCCGGTGTCCGCTCCCAGCCGCGTCCGGTTCGGGTCAGCTCGCGGAAGCCGACAGCGCTCAGAAACGCCCGGTAGCCCGTCGGATCGCTCTGGCCTGGACCGTCGGAGTCGGCATAGGCAAGAAGGTTGTCCACCTGGGCGAGGTCCAGCCAGTCGGTGGCCTCGCCGAGCAGCCAGGTGCCCACACCGCGGCGCTGGTAGGGATCGGCCACGTGCAGATTGCCGATGTCGGCCCAGCGGCCGCGGGGGGACAGCCGCTCGCCCTTCTCGCGGATCTCCACCTCGATGTAACCGATGACCTCCTCGCCCAGGACCCCGGTCAGCCGAGTCCCGTTCAGGCCGATCGAGCGCCTGACGACCGCCCCGGGCACCGCCGATAGCGGTATCCGGAACAGATCCGCGATTCGCGCCAGATACACGATCTCGCTATGCCCCGTCTGGTGGAATCCTGCCCGTTCATACAGCGACCGGACATGCGGCCACTGCTCAGGGACGCCGTAGACACCACAGCTCACCGGGAGATTGCCACCGGCAGCCTGGCGGGTCACCCCCCACCGGTCGAACTCGGCGATGCAGGCGGCGATCAGCTTCTCGGCAGCCTCCGTCGCGTCGGTCCAGTAGGGATTGTCGGATGGCGCTTCGGGCCAGAAGACCAGCCACTTGATCTCGCCGAGTCCCTGGTAGGTCTTGCCCGTACGCTCATCGTCGAGGTACCGGACCATGTGTGCGGCAGCGACCACTTGGTGCTGCTGCTCGGCGACCAGGGTCGCCCTCTCAGCCACCCAGGGGTCGGTGATTCGCTCACCCGGATCGCGTTCCAGGCTCGCCAACAGCGCCGCGACCGATGTCCCCATGCCCGGGATCGCGACGGTCGCATGCGCGTTAACCAGATCCGTGAGCTGGTCCCGGTCGCGGCGATGGAGCGGGCGGATATGCGGTGACGACATGGCAGGCCTCCTGGAACGAGCGTCTGACTCACGAGAAGAGGGACCCGCTACCAGTGCGGCACCTGACGATGATACGGCCCACCCAGGCCACCGCCGACCATGCGCAAGCCAGGGCGCCGGGGCCGCTCAAGAAGGGCTGCGGCCGCGCAGCAGGTAGGGAGGGCCGCGGCCCGCGGCTCAGAAGGTAGCCGCCGTCAGGTCCTCGGGCAATAGGGTCAGCAGCTGCTCCCTGGTCGCCCCGTCGATGATCGGGGCCAGCCGCCGCGACTGGCAGGTCTTCATCGCCTGGAAGAGCCGGCGGACGTCGCGGGCGTTGCCGAAGTTGGATCCCCGCGGGGTCCGGCGGAAGTGGTCGAGCACGGCGGCGAGAAGCTCAGGCGGCCAGGTGTAGTGCTCTCCCGCGGCGACGCCCGAGAAGATCGTCACCAGCTCCTCGGGCGTGTAGTCGGGGAACTCGACGACGCGGGTGAAGCGGGAGGCGAGGCCGGGATTGCTGTCGAGGAACTCCCGCATCTCCCGGCTGTAGCCGGCGGCGATGACGACGACCTCGTCGCGGTGGTCCTCCATCAGCTTGACCAGGGTGTCGATCGCCTCCTGGCCGTAGGAGCCGGGGCGGGCCAGCGTGTAGGCCTCGTCGATGAAGAGGACACCGCCCCGGGCCCGGTCGAAGACGGCCGAGGTGCGCTCGCCGGTGGCGCCGACGTGGGGGTCGATCAGGTCCTGCTGGCCGACCTCGACCAGCTGGCCCTGACGGAGGACGCCGAAGGCGTGCAGGATCTGGCCGTAGAGGCGCGCGATCGAGGTCTTGCCGGTGCCCGGGGAGCCGGCGAAGATCAGGTGCTGGGCGAAGCTCTCCTCCTCCAGCCCCATCTGCCGGCGCCGCTGGGACATGGCGATCAGGCTGGCAATGTCGGAGACCTCGCGCTTGACGCTGGCCAGTCCGACCATCCCCTGCAGCTCGGCCATGAGCGCGTCGAGGCGCTGCCGCTGGGCGTCGCCGCCGGTCGCCGCCAGCTGCCGGCCGGCCACCTCGGAGAGATCCTCGGGCAGGAGCCAGGCGAGCTGGTCGGGGCCGAGGTCGGGCTGGCCCCCGATCCGGACCGCCTGCTGGGCGAGCATGCTCTCGAAGACGCGGCGAGCCTCGCGGCCGTTGCCGAAGCGCTCGTCGCGGCGGACGCCCTGGAAGTGCCGGAGGAGCACGGCCCGGGTCTCGTCGGTGAGGCGGTGGTCGGAGTCCCGGGCCAGCTTCTCGACGATCTGGACCAGCTCCTCGGGCCCGTAGTTCTCGAAGACGATGGTCCGCGAGAATCGCGAGGCCAGGCCCGGGTTGGCGTTGAGGAACGCTCGCATCTCGCCGGTGTATCCGGCGGCGATGACGACGACCTCGTCGCGATGGTCCTCCATCAGCTTGACCAGGGTGTCGATCGCCTCCTGGCCGTAGTCGCCGGAGCCGGAGCGAGCCAGGGCGTAGGCCTCATCCACGAAGAGGACGCCGCCCTTGGCCCGGTCGAAGGCCTTCTCCGTCCTCTCCTCGGTTCCGCCCAGGTGGCCCGCGACCAGATCGCTGCGCGAGACCTCGACGACCTGGCCCTCGCGGAGGACGCCCATCGCCGCCAGCAGCCGGCCGTAGATCCTCGCCACCGAGGTCTTGCCGGTGCCGGGCGCCCCGGCGAAGACCAGATGGCGGGCCAGGCTGGACACCTCCATGCCCGCCTCGCGCCGGCGCCGCGCGACGTCGATCTGCCGGCGCAGCTGCTCGACCTCCTGCTTGACCCCGGCCAGCCCCACCATCCCGCTCAGCTCCTGCATCAGGGCGTCGAACTCGGTGTCGTGCCGGGTCCCGCCGCCCGGCGCCGCCGCCTCCAGCGTCGCCTCGGCGTCCACGGGCAGGAGCCTGACCATGTCCTCTCGGACCGGCGGCGCGCCCTCCGAGCGCATCGCCACCAGCCGCGCCGACTGCTGCCCGACCATCGACTCAAGGAGCTTGCGCGCCTCGCGACCGTTGCCGAAGTGCTCGTCCCGGCGCAGGCGCTGGAAGTGCCGGGTCAGGATCGGCGGCACCTCGGGGGCCAGCTCGTAGTGCGCCTCCCCCGCCTGCATCTCGATGATCTGGACCAATTCGTCGGGGCTGTAGTTCTCGAAGACGATGGTGCGGGTGAAGCGGGAGGCCAGGCCGGGGTTGGCGCCGAGGAAGCTCCGCATCTCGCTGCTGTAGCCGGCGGCGATGACGACGACCTCGTCGCGCATGTCCTCCATCAGCTTGACCAGCTCATCGATCGCCTCCTGGCCGAAGCGGTCGGGCTCGCCGGTGCCACCGCTCCTCGAGAGCGTGTAGGCCTCGTCGATGAAGAGCACCCCGCCCCGGGCCCGCCGGAAGGCGCCCTGGGTCTTGGGCGCGGTGTGACCGATGTACTGGCCGACCAGGTCCGCCCGCGAGACCTCGATGACCTGGCCCTGGGCGAGGAGGCCGAGAGCGGCCAGGATCCGGCCGTAGAGGCGGGCCACGGTGGTCTTGCCCGTGCCCGGGGCACCGGCGAAGATTAGGTGGCGGCTCAGCGGCGGCGGCTTGAGGCCGGCCTCCCGGCGCTGCTCGGCGATCTGGATCAGGTCGACCACGCCCCTCACCTCGCGCTTGACATCGGCCAGCCCGATCATCCCGTCGAGCTCGGCGATCAGGCGCTCGACCTCGGCCGGGTCGGACTGGCCGGTGCCGGCGACGACCTCGCCGACCGCCATCTCGATCGTCGCCGGGCCGGCCTGCTGGGCCACCGCCAGCTGCTGGTCGTGGGCAATCATCCTGGTCATGGCCGCGGCGCAGATCTGCATCCGCTGGGCGAGATCGTCGGTGCGCAGCAGCTGGTAGGCGGTGTCGACGTCGCCGCCGTAGGCGACCTGCGAGACGCGCGCGCAGAGCCGCTCCGGGTCCGGCTCCGATCGCACCTCGGGCAGCGCCGCCCGCCCGCCGGGAAGGTCGGCGGCGGCACCGGTGAAGGCCTTGCGGAGCGGCTCGACCTGGGCCGCCGCGGCGGCGGCATCGATCCGGTCCCGGAGTGGCTGGACACTGCTGCGCCAGGGGGAGCGGTAGCTCCGGCGGATGCCCGAGAGGAGCAGCGGGCCGATCACGAGCAGGGCGCTGCCGACGGACGCCAGGAAGATGAGGATGAGGACGATCAGGCAGCCGCCTCCGATCCGGATCCCCTCCATCGAGCGACGCCGGACCCGGACGCGGCGGATGCCCTCGATGCGGAAGTCCGGGGCGCCGACGGTGACCACGGCCTCGGTGCCGTAGTCGCTGATGGCGTTGCCGCGGCTGGGCACGACGACGATGCGCTGCCCGCGGTGGAGGTAGTCGGCGAGCATGCTCGGCCAGGGATCGCGGAGGGCGCCCTCGGCGAGGACGACGCTGGCCCCCGGGAAGAGGGCGATCTCGTCGCAGTAGAGCGTGGCCAGGCCCTGGGAGCGCTTGAAGGCGTCGCCGAGCAGGGGCATCAGAGCGACGATGAGGATCACGAGGAGCAGGACCACACCGAAGAGGCGGGTGTAGACGTCGGCGATGGTGCCGATCGCGAAGAGGAGTCCGACCAGGTAGAGGGTCCCCACGACCAGGCAGCGCCACAGTGGCGGCCGACGCAGGCTGAGCAGGCGGAAGAGCGGGTTGGCGAATCGCCGGGCTTCAGGATCGACCGCCGGACCAGGCTGCGGCGTCCCCGTCGGGAAGGCGAAGGCCATCGGGTCCCCGACTCAGGCCGGCGCCCGGCACGGAGCGACGGCGGGCCCCGCAGCGAGCGGAGTCAGGCCATGCTCCGGCTCACGCATGACGGTCATTGTGTCAGAAGCGGTTCCCGGCGACCCGCTCGGGCACCTGCCGGCGGGCGGGGATGTCAAGCGTGACGATGCGTACATATGTTCGTAGAATGGCCGGGTGCCTCCCTCGCGCCGCCTCGTTCCCGGCCACATCCACCAGGCCATGAGGCTGGGCGGCATGCAGATCGCGATCATCTGGCCGAGCGCCTCGCCGGACCGCTGGCACGTCGGCCTCACCACCTCCGTGCGCTGGGCAAGCCACGACCCGGTGACCGGTGATCGCGTCTTCGATCTGCTCCGGACCTGGGGGTTCGACGTGAACGACTGCGAGACCTGGCGCCATTGGGCATGGACCGGACCCCTGCCTGAGCGAAATCCGCAGAGGAACGCGATGGAGCGCGACCGTGCGCTGGATCGGCACCTCGGCGAGGAGGTCGAGTCACCGCTCCGGCTGTGGCTGGCGCTGGGCCGGAGACGCCTGCCTCCCGATCGCTGAGCTCGCCGGGGCGGCACCGACCCGGCCGCCGCGATCAGTGGCCGTGGCCATGGGATGGACCAGTCCTGCGCGGGTCGCCGTGGAGAAAGGTCTGGCGGACCGGCCCCCACACCCCGATCCCGCGGCCCAGCCCCTGAGGGGGGAGCTGCTGGGTATAGGAGTTCATCGCCGACCACCATGCTCCCGGTGCGTTCGAGATCCTGTTCCAGACCTCCTGCAGCTCGTCCACCTGGGCAAGCCGCGCCGAGAGCTGCCGCCCGGCGGTGCTCCTCACCGACGTGACATCCGCCTGACGCTGGAGGTCCGCCCTGATCTCCGGCAGCTGCGCCAGATGCTGCGGTCCCATCTGGAGCCGCGTCTGGAGATCGCGGAGGCGGTTTCTTCCGTTCGGGTAGTACCGGCTCTCCTCCTCCTCCCACCGCTCCCATATCGCCTGGCCGAGCGTCACCCGGTTGATCTCAGGCAGGGTGCCGGCGATGCGATCGAAGGTCTGACCCGCGTCTGTCCAGCCGCCGCGGAGTGTGCTCACCAGCTCGACCACCTGGGGCCCGCTCAGGGTGCCGACCGAACCCTCCGGGGCCAGGACGCCGAGCGCCACCAGCTCCGCCGGCGCCGGCACCGGCACCCCTTGCACGGGATGGGCGCGAGCCTGCTCGATCATCGGCCTGGCGACCTGGCTCCACGGTGCGGAGACGATGGCGACCTGGGCCTGGCCGCCCTCCCGGTCGGTGACCACGTCCCTGGACCAGGCCTGCCAGGTGGGGTCGAGCGGCGCCACGTCCGGTGCGCGCGCGTAGCGCCCGGTCGCGGTCAGACTCGCGGTCGCGCGCTCCTTGTCCTGCTCGCTGCCGACCAGGAGCACGGCCTGGGTTCTCCGGCCACGCCGGGCCCCCCGGAGCACGGCTCCGGTCTCGCCGGCGATCGCCCAGTTGTCGACCGCCGCCGATCGCCCCAGGTCGAGGCCCCAACCGGCCCAGGGTCGCACGTCCATCGAATTGACCCTAGGCACTCCGCAGGGACACCGCGCGGACAGTGCGCGGCGGACGCGGAATGGCCGCCGTCCGCCACGGTCACGCCCGTGCGGACGGCGGTCTCAGGCGCAGACGCTGCCGCGCCAACGCTCAGAAGTGGCGGACTTCGGAATCCGTGGCGGTGAAGAAGCCGCCCTGACGCCAGCCGCGGCCGCGACCGGCCCAGCCGTGGTGGCCGCCGTGACCGTGCCGTCCCCTGTGGGAACCGCTCCCGCCGGGGGTGAAGCGCTTGGTCACCCCGCCCAGCTTGGCGCCCCAGGTGACATACCGGCCGAAGCGCTCCTCGGCCTCCCTGGCGATCGCGATCCGGTGGCCGCGGGTCTCCTCACGGAAGCGGGCGATGCGCCCCGCCGCCGCTCCCTCGCGGACCTCCGGGGTGGCGTCGGCGCCCAGATCCATCTCGGGCAGCGTGCCCAGGACCACGATCTGGTCGTCCTCGACCGTCACCTCTGTCGCCGTGAACCACCCGTCGGGCAGCCTTCCGGCGAACCATCCCTGTATCGAACCGAGTTCTTTCTCGTCCATGATTACAACATTACACCGCTTTTCCCGGAACGGCGTCGATGGCGCTCAGGGCTCACTCCCAGGTCTGGACTCCGCGCTCCTGGCGCCGGATCCAGTCCCAGTCGTGGGTCACGCCCAGGCCGGGTCCCTCGGGGACGGGGATGGTGCCGTCGGAGTCGACGGCGTCGAGCCCGTCGCGGTAGTCGCAGGCGAAGACCGGCGACTTGTCCCCCTTGATCCTCGGGTGGACCAGCCCCATCTCGTAGTAGTTGGTGTTGCGGATGGCGGCCATGCAGGCGCGCTGGGCGGGGCCGGGCGCGTGGAGCTGGCAGTCGACGCCGAAACCCTCGCAGGCGTGGGCGATCTTCATCACGCCGGTGATGCCCATGTCGTAGTTGGGGTCGCAGTGGACGATGTCGGCGGCGTCGGAGACGAGCAGGTCGGTGTGCAGCTCGAACCCGCGGGTGTGCTCGCCGATCAGGATCGGGGTCCGGATCAGCCTCCTCAGCTTGCGGTAGGCCTGGTTGGAGATGCCGCCGTCCTTCATCGGGTCCTCCAGCCAGAGGAAGGAGGCGTCGTCGCAGGCATGGCCGACCTTGACCGTGTCGACGAAGGTGTTGTACTCGCAGGCGGGGTCCAGCATCAGCTCGAAGCCGTCGCCGACGGCGGCCCGCACGGCGGCGACGTTGGCCACCTCCTGCGGAATCGAAGGGTCGCCCCAGGGGTGGATCTTCATCGCCGGATAGCCCATCTCGCGGCACTGCACGGCGAACTCGGCGAAGGCCTCGGGGCTGTTCAGGCCGCCGGGGACGTGGTCGCCGTGATAGGTGCTGGCGTAGGCGGGGATCCGCTTCCGCCACCCGCCCAGCAGCTGCCACACGGGCGCGTCGTGGAGCTTGCCGGCGAGGTCCCAGAGCGCGCAGTCGACGGGGCCCATGCCCATCCGGTCGAACTTGCGCATGGCGCGCTTGAGATCGTTGTGGATGAGCTCCCGCTCCAGCGGGTTCCGGCCGAGCATGTAGTGGGCGAACCCGGCGATCTGGGCCATCGACGCGCCCTCGCCGCCGACGTACTCACCGGTCGCCCCGGCGTCGGTCTCGATGGCGATGATGTGGCCGAGCGACTCCCGGCGCGCACCCGGCTCGTAGACGAGGTTGAAGCCGTTGTAGTCCACCCCGATGTCCGAGACCTCGTGGGCGAACTCGTGGACGCGAACTCGAGTGATCCTGGGCTGCCGCATGCGCCCTCCTTCAACTTGTGCTCGCCGCCGTCACGGGCGGATGGGCCGCCCTCCCATCAGTGTGCGCGAGCCGCGGCGGGGCCGTCTCCCGCCGCCACGACCCCGGTCGGGCGGCTTGGTTACACTGACGTTTGTTGCTGGTCATCGCACGTAACTGATCGGATCCGAGCCGGCTCGTCGAGCGAGCCGTGCAACGCCCTCATCGCCGCCAGGCGGTGTAGCCACGAGGAGATCTGATCGCGATGACCGTTCCGCAAGCCAACCTGTCGACCCGGCCCTCCGGCGCCGCCGTGGACATGCCCCCACCCGGGTGAGATCGCCATGTCCACGCTTCGAGAGCAGGTCGTCTTTCTCTGGACCAGGCTGCGCCGGCAGCGTCCGGCGCTGGTCCTGCTCGCCCTGCTCGTTGCGGGCGGCGCGGCGGCCTCGCTGGCCGGACCGGTGCTGCTCAGCCAGTACATCAACGACACCGAGGTCGGGCTGACCACCCAGATCACGCTCGCCGCCTCCCTCTATCTCCTCACCGCCTTCGCGCTGCCCGTGCTCAGCGTCGGCGAGAGCTGGCTGGCGACCCTGATCGCCTGGCGGTCGACCAACCAGCTGCGTCTCGAGCTGTTCCGGCACTGCCTCGAGCAGGACCTCGACCTCCTCGAGCGGCAGCCCCCCGGCGCCCTGATCACCCGGATCGACGGCGACGTCGACATGCTCGCCGAGTTCCTCTCCACCTTCGTCGTCCGGCTGGTCACGAGCGCGCTCATCCTCGCCGGGGTCCTCGTCGTGCTGGCCCGCATCGACTGGCGGCTGGGCGTTCTGATGGCGGTGTTCATCGTCCTCTGCGCCGTCGCCCTGCAGGCGCCGCGGGGACCGGCGCAGCGCCTCTGGCACGCCCACCGCAGCGCCAGCGCGGACGAGTTCGGAACCGCCGAGGAGCTCCTCGGCGGGACCGACGACGTGCGCGCCAACGGCGCCACCGGCTGGGCGATCGAGACCTACGTCCGGCGTGGGTGGGCGACCTACACCGCCGGGCGACGGGCACAGTTCCTGGCCAGCGCCAGCTGGGCGTCGGCCCAGATCCTCTACGGGTGGGCGACCGCCGCCTGCCTGGTCGTGGCCACCTGGCTCTTCGACCGCCACGCGCTGACGGTGGGGACCGTCTACCTCGTCTTCGCCTACGCCGGCGCGATCCAGACGCCCCTGCAGGCGGTGAGCCGCCAGCTCCAGCTCCTGCAGACGGCGGGGGCGGCGCTGGCCCGGACCCGGGAGCTCCTGGCCGAGCGGCCTCGGGTGAGCTGGCCCGAGGTCTCCCGCCCGGTGCCCGAGGGGCCGGTCGAGATCCGGGTCGAGAGCGTCGGCTACCGGTATCCGGACTCGGCGGAGACGCTGCGCGACGTCTCCTTCCGCGTCGCTCCGGGGCGGCGGGTCGGTGTGGTCGGCCGCACCGGCAGCGGCAAGACCACCGTCGCCCGCCTGCTCCTCCGGTTCCAGGATCCCGACCGCGGCGCCGTTCGGCTGAACGGCGTCGATCTCCGCCAGGCCGGGCGCGACCAGCTGCGGCGCCTCGTCGCCTACGTCCCCCAGGAGGTCCAGCTCCTCCACGCCTCCGTCCGCGACAACCTGACGCTCTTCGGACGGTCGGCGTCGGACCGGCGTCTCCTCGAGGTGCTCGACTCGGTCGGGCTCTCCGACTGGCTGGCCTCGCTGCCCCAGGGACTGGACACCCCGCTGGCGCCGGGCGGCCGCGACCTCTCGGCCGGGCAGGCCCAGCTCCTCGCCGCGGCCCGCGCCTTCCTCGTCGACCCCGGTCTGCTCGTCCTCGACGAGGCCTCCTCCCGCATCGACCCGGCCACGGAGCGGCGCCTGCAGGCAGCCTTCGACCGACTCTTCGAGGGCCGGACCGCGTTCATCATCGCCCACCGCCTGGCCACGGTCCGCCACGTCGACGACATCCTGGTTCTCGACCGTGGCCGCGTCGTCGAGTTCGGGCCGCGCGAGGAGCTGGAGGGGGATCCTGGGAGCCGGTTCGCGGCGATCCTGCGAGGTGAGCGCTGATGGCGCCCGCAAGCCGGTCGGAGACGCTGCGCGCGCTGCCGGTCCTGGTCGGGCTGGCCCGCGCCCGCCCCCTCCACTTCCTGGGCAGCAGCCTCGGCGTCTTCGCCAACTACCTGCTCATCCTGCTTCCCGGGCTGATCATGCAGGCCTATTTCAACGACATCAGCGACGGCCGCCCGGCGGGGGCCAACGTCTACACGCTCATCGCCCTCCTCGCCGCCGTCGCGGTCGGGAACGGGATTCAGGGTATGGCCAGCGCGCTCGAGATGACCCTCCGCATGGCCGCGTCGGTCCTCATCCGGCGCAACCTGCTGACCCAGGTCCTCCACCGGCCCACGGCGCGCGGTCTGCCCGGCTCGACGGGGGAGGCGATCGGCCGGCTGCGGGACGACGTCCAGGCCGCCTCCGAGGCGCTCACCTTTGCCATGGATCCGATGGGCATGGTGGTCATGGTCGTCATCGCCGTCGTCACCCTGGCCCGCGTCAGCGTGCTGATCACCGTGATCGTGGTGCTCCCCTCGCTGGCGGCGATGCTCATGGTCAACGTGCTGCGCCGCCGGATCTCCTCATTCCGGGAGGCGGCCCAGCAGTCGGGCGCCGACGTGACCGGGATGATCTCGGAGACCTTCTCCGCCTTCGCCACGATCAAGGGGGCGGGGGCCGAGGAGCGGATCGCCGAGCACTTCACCGATCTCTGCGCCCATCGCCTGCGCGCGGTTCGGCGGGACACCGTGCTGACACAGGTCATCGATTCGATGGCCGTCAACCTCTCCAACATCGCCGTCGGCTGCATCCTCCTGCTGGTGCCGCGCGCGCTGCACCAGGGCTCGTTCACGGTCGGTGACTTCGCCCTCTTCATCTCCTATCTGACCCAGCTGGCGACGGTGACCGGCTACGTCGGCGAGTACTCGGTGATCTACCGGCAGCTGATGGTCAGCCTGCGCCGCCTCCAGCCCCTGCTCAGCGGCGGTCCGGGGTCGGCCATGGTCGAGCCCCATTCGCTCAAGCCGGGCCGGACGCGGCCCGACGCCGAGGACGTCTCGGGCCTGCCCCTGCGGTCGCTGAGCGCGCGCGGCCTGACCCACGTTCATCCAGGTGGCCGCGGGCTTCTCGGGGTGGACCTGGAGGTGCCCGGCGGCAGCCTCACCGTCGTCACCGGCCGCATCGGCAGTGGCAAGACGACCCTGCTCCGCTGCCTGCTCGGGCTGCTGCCAGCGCAGGAGGGCGAGATCCGCTGGAACGGGGAGCCGGTGGAGCACCCGGATCGGTGGATGGTCCCACCCCGCTGCGCCTTCACACCGCAGGTGCCGCGCCTGTTCACGGCCAGCGTCGAGGAGAACATCCTCATGGGCCGCCCGGGCGGTCAGGCCCTGGCCATGGAGGCGGCACGCACCGCCGTGCTCGCCTCCGACCTCGAGCAGCTCGACCAGGGTCTGGAGACGGCGGTCGGACCGCGGGGCATGCGCCTCTCGGGCGGCCAGCTGCAGCGCGTCGCCGCGGCTCGGATGATCGCGAGGGGCGCGGCGCTGATGGTGTTCGACGACCTCTCCAGCGCGCTGGACACGGTCACCGAGGCCGAGCTCTGGCGGCGTCTCCGGGCGGATCACCCGGAGGCGACGCTGCTCGCCGTCTCCCACCGGCCGGCGGTGCTGGAGCTGGCCGACCAGGTCATCCGGCTCGAGAACGGGCGGGTGGCCGACCGAGGAGGAATGACATGACCTGGACGGCGCCGGCGTTCGATGAGGTCGAGGAGCCGCTGGAGGCATCGGAGCGGGCGATGCTGGAGGGGTTCCTCGAGGGGGTGCGCTCGAGCTTCCTGATCCGCTGCTCGGGGCTGACCGGCGAGCAGCTGGCGGAGCGGGCGGTGCCGCCGTCCAACCTCTCCCTGCTCGGCCTGGTCCGCCACATCACCGAGGTCGAGCGCAACTGGTTCCGCCGCCGGTTCGCCGGCCAGGAGGTGCCTCACCTCTACACCCGGCCGGAGGTCCCCGACGCCGATTTCACAGAGCTCGATCCCGCCCTCGCCGCCCGCGACCTGGACCGGCTCGTCGCCGAGCAGGAGGCGGCGCGGCGGGCGGTGGCACACCTGTCGCTCGACGATGTCTTCCTCCATGACCGCTTCGGAAGGATGTCGCTCCGCTGGCTGTATTCGCACATGATCGGCGAGTACTCCGGACACATCGGCCATGCCGACCTGATCCGGGAACGCGTCGACGGCAGGACCTATGCCTGAGACAGCGCCCGATCAGGGCAGGAAGGCCTCCCGCCAGGGCTGCGTGGCGAGCATCCTCAATGCCCACTCCCACTCCGGGCCGCGGAGGCCGGTGAGCTCGGCCGCGGCCAGCTCGGCGAACTTCGACTCCGCCTGCCAGGCGAGATCGCGCAGGAAGGTCAGAGGCGACCGGGCGATCGCGAACGGCAGCAGATGGCGCTCGTCGGCGCTGAGCGGCGGATCGGCGGCCTGGTCGTAGAGGTCGACCATCTCGACGAGGCGCCGGAGCCGCCGGGACGAGAGGTCGTCCCGACCCCGGCTGTCGTTGAGGAAGAACAGGGCCAGGGCGAGATCGTCGATGCGCGGCCGGACCCCGATGAAGTCGAAGTCGCCGATCAGCACCACGCGCTCCCGGTGGAAGAGCACGTTGTTGTGCCAGAAGTCGCCGTGGACAAGCTGGACCGGCAGCTCGGCGCCGTCCTCGCGGTGAGCGTCGACGAGCGCCTCGACCAGCCGCTCGGCGGCCTCCAGGGATCGCGACTGCTCCGGCGTCACTCCGGCGCCCCGAATCGTCGCGATCGCCGGGCCCGCCACCTGCCGAATCTCGTCAACGGCGAGGTGATTGGCCCAGGGCGGTCGCTCGGCGCCGGGCGGCACCTCCATCGACCCGAGCGCCCGGTGCAGCTCGCCCAGGAGGCGAAAGCCGACGCGGAAGCGAGGCCAGGTGTTCATGCAGGTCGTGGCTCTGACGAAGCCCTCGACCTCGACCACCCGGTCCTCCTGCATCACCAGGCGCTCGCCGCGGGCGGTGACGCGGAGTGGGGCGATCGGCCACGAGCCGGCGCGCAGCCGCTCACGGACCTCCTGGATCGCCGCCACGCGGGCGGCCGGGACCCAGGGATGGTAGACGCGCACCACCAGCCGCTCGCGGTCGGCGTCGACGAGGAGGTTCAGGTTGTATTCGCCGCCCAGGTCGCGCAGGGCTCTGAGGCGGATGATCCCATACCGCCCTCGGACGAGCTCGATGAGCTCGGGCGAGGGGGCGGCGCGGGTGCCGTCGGGAGGGACCTGTGCCTGATCGGGGATCATGACGATCGACCATACCCTCCACCTGTGAGAAGGTTCGGTGGGCCGAGGGAGTCAACAGGGGGATCGCCGAGAGGCTGGTCGGACCCCATGACCAGACCGACGCACGAGGAGAGATGGATGAGCCTTCCCGAGATCGTTTCGAGAGACGAATGGGTGGCCGCGCGCAAGGAGCTGCTCGCGCAGGAGAAGGCGTTGACGCGCGCCCGCGACGCGCTCAACGCCAACCGTCGCCGGCTGCCCATGGTCGAGGTCGACAAGCCCTACGTGTTCCATGGCCCCGATGGCCGGGTCCCCCTGCTCGATCTCTTCGAGGGACGGCGCCAGCTCATCGTCGATCACTTCATGTTCGATCCCGAGTGGGAGGAGGGCTGCTCCAGCTGCTCGGGGCGAGTCGACCAGTACGGGAACCTGGAGCACCTCCACCAGCGGCAGACGACGATGGCCGTCGTCTCGCGGGCGCCGCTGCCGAAGATCGAGCGGTTCAAGGCGGCGAAGGGCTGGACGTTCCCCTGGTACTCGTCCTTCGGCAGCGACTTCAACTACGACTTCCACGTCACCCTCGATCCGGCCGTGGCGCCGGTCGAGTACAACTACAGGAGCTCGGTTGATCTGGCGGAAATGGGGTATCCCGACCTCCGGGGTGAGCTGCACGGGACCAGCGCCTTCCTTCGCGACGGCGACCGCGTGTTCCACACCTACTCCGCCTATGCGCGAGGCACGGAGCAGGTCGGTGGCACCCACTACTATCTGGACATGACCGCCCTCGGGCGTCAGGAGGACTGGGAGCAGCCGCGCGGTCGGGCCAGCGGCGGCCTCCGCGCCGACCAGATGCCCAAGCCTCGCTAACCCGCCCTCACGAACCGGCCCGGCGCCGCCGTCTCGAGCAGCGGCGCGCCAGCTATGTCGAGAGCGGTCGCGTGCCCTTCACCATCGAACGTGAAGCGGACCTCCCAGGGGTAACTTCGCAACGCGAAGGTGTCCTGACCGATCGGAAGCAGCGGGACACGGGGCCAGGCGCCGGGTAGGCCGGCAACGTTCAGATCCTCGCCCTCCACCACCCCAACCTCGATCGCGACGCCTCCCTCGCCGACGTACCTGCCGGCGTGATCCACGGCCGGGCGATCAAGACCGAAGCGGCGTGGAGTCACACCCAGCAGCTCCAGCATCCGCGCCTGGGCCGCGTCCTCTCCGCCGACGCCCACCGGCACGACGAGGCAGCGGCGGCGGAGCCGGCCGAGGAGCCCATCCGCCAGCTCCAGGAAGCCCGCCCAGTACCGGACCAGGCCGTCGAACCCGGCGAGGCCCATCCGGCGGCCGGCGGGCGAGCGCTCCACGCCGTCGATGGCGCCGCGCATCCACCCGGCGCCACGTGAATCGTCCAGCCTCCGCCAGGATTCAGCGACGTCCTCCGGACGCAGGTGGACGACCACCGAGTCGACGGATGCGAGGATTCCCGCCACCTCATCGAGGTAGCCGGTGATGGCCGCGCGGGGCGCGTCGGCCCAGTAGAGCGACCAGGTCAGATAGCCGAGCAGACAGCCGTCGGCGATGGTGGTGACGCCGGAGGTGGGAAGCCGCCTGGCCAGCTCCCGCCACCTGCCGACGGCGCCGGCGACGACTTCATCGAAGCGTCCCGCCCGCAGTTCGGTCACGAGGGGCGCGACGTCCTCTGGGGTGTGGAAGCCGAACAGCGGATGGTCGACCTCCTCCTCGTACAGCCACCGGACCGCCCTGTCCGAGCCGCGCAGGGCCAGCGCGAGGAGCTGGGCGGCCGTGGACTTGCCCGCCCCCGGCATCCCCTCCACCAGGATCAGGTCGGAGTTGCTCAGCGCTCCCGGTGCCGGCCTCTCAGGACCCTCCACGCCGCTCGGCCTCGATCCTGACGCCGGCCTCGAGGATGATCGCCGCGGACGGGGCCGAGCCCCAGGTGAGCGTGCCAAGGAAGTCCTGCGGCGGGACCAGGCGCCGCTCTTCGATCTCGAAGTGAGGGTCCCAGGGAAGGAGCTCGACCCGAGCCCAGAAGCGGGTCTGGTAGTAGCGCCACGGCCCGGTCGGATGCTCCGGATCATCGACCCGCTGGCAGCCGATGTAGCGGCTCTCGACGAGGCGTGCGCAGCCCTCCTCCATCACCTCTCGGACCAGGCAGTCCTCCAGGGTCTCGCCCGGCTCGACCCCGCCGCCGAGGAGATTCCAGTGGGGCCGGCCCGCGAACTCGGACCCGGCGAGGACGATCATCCCATCGCTCGTGAAGCAGATGCCGTAGGCCTGGTTGGAGTGCGGCGGCTCCGGACGGAAGGGCGGATCGAACCAGGTGAACGAGAACCGGCGGCCCTCGTCTCGGCTCTCCTCCGTCGACCGCGGCGCGGGCTCGACCAGGCCTCTCGAGTAGCCGCCAGGCGGCGTGACGCGCTCCATCGCCCTCTGACCCTACCCTGCCAAACCACAGAACCCGGCCGGAGGGCCTCGGCCCACCGGCACTCGCGCTCTACAATCGCGCGATGTCGACCTGGCTGACCGACAGCCCACCACAGCGAGTCGCGGCCGAGGGGCTGCTGCTGCGGCGCTGGGAGGTGCGGGATCTCGAAGCCCTGAACAGCGCCGTGATGGAGAGCCGCGACCACATTGGCCGGTGGCTTGTCTGGGCGGCCGGCCGGACCGGCCGTATCCAGGAGCAGCGTGACTACCTGGACCGGGTGGGGGACCGGTGGGACCGTCGCGACGGGTTCGACTATGGCATCTTCGACCCCGGATCAGGCTCGATCCTGGGCGGGATCGGCGTGCATCCGACCTCGAACCGGGGCGAGATGGAGATCGGCTACTGGTTGCACGTGGCGCGCGTCGGGCAGGGTTTCGCGACAGGGGCCGCCCGCGCGGTCACGGAGGCGGCGCTGGCACTTCCCGGGGTGGAGCGCGTCACCATCCTGTGCGACGAGGCCAACCACCGGAGCGCCGCGATTCCCCGGCGCCTCGGGTACGAGCTGGTCGAGGTGCGCGCCGTCGACGGTCCCCGAGCGCCTGGCGGCACCGGACGGGAGATGGTCTGGGCGCTGAAGCGGCCGGAAGAGCCCGACGATGACGGACGGGTCTGAGAGGGTCGAGGCGGGCTGCGCTGACCGCTCGTCGGAGGAGATCCCGCTGGAGGGCGGCAACACGAGCCCGGTGGTCAGGGTCGGGAACACGGTCAGGCGGCAGGTCGGGCCGTGGACACCCTCCGTCCACGCGCTGCTGCGTCACCTCGAGAGCGCCGGCTACGAGGGCGCGCCGCGAGTGCTCGGCATCGACGGCGAGGGGCGTGAGATCCTCACCTTCCTGCCCGGGCAGATCGGCCACTATCCGGGCACCGAGGTGGTGTGGTCGGACGACACGCTGGATCGCATCGCGCGTCTTCTCCGTCGCCTCCACGACCTGACCTCGGTGCTCCCGGCAGTGATCGACACGCCATGGCGGCTCCCCTTCCCCGACCCTGCGCGCCGCGAGGTCATCTGCCACAACGACGTAGCCCCCTACAACACCGTCTTCGTGACCGGCCGCGCCACCGCCCTCATCGACTGGGATTACGCCGGCCCAGGGCCCCGGATCTGGGACATCGCGCACGCGGCCTACCGGTTCGCTCCGCTGACCCACCCCGAAGCGCGGGCGGCGTACCCCCTGCCGGGGGGCTGGAGCGAGGAGTCGCGCCTGCGCCGCTTCTGCGATGGCTATGGCCTGGCCGACCACTCAGGGCTGGTCGAGACGATCCTCGATCGCGTCGCCGCGATGACGGACACCGGGCCACACGTCGAGCACTATCGCCGGGACCTCATCTACCTCGAGGAGCGCCGGAGGAAGCTGGCGGAGGCGCTGGAGGGATGAGCACCACGCTCCCACCGGAGCCCGATCAGGACGACGCGGGCCCGCTCTGGTAGACGCGGACGGAGTCGATCTTGAACTGCTGGGGGAAGGCCGTCGAGCTGGCCGGCGAGCCCGGGAAGCTGCCGCCGATGGCCGTGTTCATGATCAGGTACATCGGACCACGGAAATAGCCGGTGGCGGTGCGCTGGCACCGCACCTGGCCATCTATGTACCAGGTGAGGTGGCCCCCCGGTGCCCACAGGACGGTGTAGGTGTGGAAGGAGCTGGAGAGGTCGGCCCCATTGTAGGTGCAGCTGCCTGGGCCGATGTCGTCGCCGACGTACGGCCCGTAATGCGGTGTCATGAAGATCTTCGAGGGCGAGTTGACCGCCTCGATGAGGTCGATCTCATCCGCCGTCCGGGTCGGCCAGGGACATGGCTGCCCGACCGGGTTGCACCCCGTGCCCAGCATCCACAATGCCGGCCAGATCCCCTGGCCCATCTGCGGCAGCTTGGCCCGGATCACGACCTTGCCGTAGGTGAAGGAGAACTTCCGGTAGGTGTCGACGGCGGCGGAGGTGTAGCCGAAGCCCTGGTACGACTGTCGCTGGCTGGTGAGCGTGAGGTCACCGTCACCGACGGAAGCGTTCTGCGGCACGTAGTACTCGAGCTCGTGGTTGCGGGGGCTGGCGACGCGCTCGGCGTTCCACCTCCCCGAGAGGCTGGTCCCGCTGAAGCCGTCGGACCAGATCAGGTGCCAGCCGGAACCTGACGTGGGGCTCCCCGAACCGCCGCAGGCGACGACCACGACCAGGGCGGCGACCAGCACGGCGGCGAGGGCCGGCCGCGGTCTTCGGCCGCTCGATCCCTTCATCTGCTCAGGTCCCATGACAGCATGGTCTCCTGGCCCTCCGCGGCCGCGCCGGCGGCGAGGTAGGTCGCCGTCGCGGCCCCGTTGTCCCGGTCCGTCAGCACCCACATCCCGTAGCAACCCCGGTCGCGGGCGAGGTCCCGCAGGCTCGCGACCAGGCGGGAACCGATCCCGTGGCGCCGGTGGGGCTCGGCCACTCCGAGCTCGTACAGGAACATCTCCGTCCCCTTGTCCGGATGCGTCATCTCGACGCCGGTCACGAACCCGACCGCACTGGCCCCCTCATAGGCGACGAGCAGGTGGTGCCCGTGTCTGACCAGGAATCGGGTCGACGCCGCGGGATCCGGTCGCCTGTCGAACAGCGCACCGGCGGCCTCGATGTCGCTCATCTCGGTCGCGCGCTCGATCCTCATCCACTCCAATGGTGCGCCGACCGAGGCGTCATCCTACCGAGACCCCTTGCGCTCATCGTGCGTGTGTTCGAGGACGGGTCGTCGGCGTCGTGGCAGGGCGAGGGCGGGGATGACCGCGATGGCGGTCAGGCCGAGCGCCCAGGTGAACGTGCTCCCGAACGCGGCGGGAACTGCCTGTGTGGTGGCGGTGTGCTGGAGGATGAGCGCGAGCGCCACCGTGCCGAGGACTCCGCCGAGCTGTTGCCGGATGCGGTTGGCACTGGTCGCCGGGGCCACCTGCGCGGGTGTCAGGCCCCGATAGGTGGCGGTGAACGCGGTCAACTTCACCGCGCCTTGACCGAGGCCGGTGAGAAACAGGCCCACGGCGAGCAGGACCTGACCGGCCGTGGTGCCGACCAGGGTGTAGGGCACCAGGCCGGCGACGGCCAGTCCCATGCCGACGAGCGTGATGGTGCGTTCGGCGCCGGTGCGGTCGATGAGCCTGCCGACGTAGGTCATGGCCAGACTCATGCCCGCGCCGAGCGGCGCGAGGAGCAGTCCGGCGTGCAGCACACCGACGTGCTGGGCTTGCTGGTAGTACAGCGGCAGCAGGAAGACGGCACCGAACAGTGATCCGCCGAGCAGGAACTGCAGGATCGATGAGGCGGTGAACGATCGCACCGCGAACAGCCGGAGGTCGATGATCGGCTCGGTCCGGCTCAAGAGCGCGTGGATGACGTAGGCAGCGAGCAGTACGGCACCGAAGACGAGCGGCAGCCACGCGGAGAGGGCGGCGAATCCGTCGTTGTTGCCGACCTCGGACAGACCGTCCACGACCGCGGCCAGCCCGACGGCCAGCAGGCCAAGACCGAGCAGATCAAGCCGACCTCGGCGGCTGTTGCGCTCGCCGCCGGGAACCAGCCGCCAGGCCAGCATGAGGCCGAGAAGGCAGAGGGGGGCGTTGATGTAGAAGGCCCACCGCCAGCCGAGTCCGCCCACGACCAGCCCGCCGAGGATCGGTCCCAGCACCGGGGCCAGTCCGCCCGGGACGGCGACGAACACCATCGCCCGGCCCATCCGCTCCTGCCCCGCGGCCCGGCCCAGGATCACCCGGACCAGTGGCAGCAGCATCCCGCCCCCGAGACCCTGCAGCACCCGGAACGCGATCAGCGCCGACATCGACCACGCGATCCCGCACAGCATCGACCCGAGCAGGAACGTGCCCAGCGACGCCAGCCACATCGCGCGCGCCCCGAACCGGTCGGTGGCCCACCCGGTCAACGGGATGACCATGGTCAGCGCCAGCAGGTACCCGGTGCTCACCCACTGCACAGTCGCCACCGACACGTCGAAGCTGTGGCCGAGCCGGTCCAGCGCGACGTTGGCGATCGTGGTGTCCAACCCGGACGCGAGTGAGCCGAGCATCAGCACCAGAGCCAGCTTGATCAGGGCCGGATCGAGAGGATCACGCCCGAGGCGGGCAGCCCGGAGCGCGTGGTCGTCGAGGTCGCCGGCTGCGGTCGTCGTCGATGGGGTCATGGGACGGGCTCCAGATGAGACTAGACGGTCAAGTTCCATTTAAGATTAGACGGAACCGTCCCGTCTAGCAAGGTGGTAGGCTGGCGCCCATGGCGACGCCCACCGCCTTCGAGTCCCAGCAGCCAGGCCGGGGCCGGCGCTCACCGGCCAAGCACGCCGCGATCCTCAACGCCGCCACCGAGGTCTTCCTGCGCGAGGGATACACCCGCGCCAGCGTCGACGCCATCGCCGAGGCCGCCGGCGTCGGCAAGCAGACCGTGTACGGGCACTTCGGTGACAAGCAACAGCTCTTCCTGGCCGTGGTCGAGCACGCTCACGCCGCCAGCTCTCTCGACCGAGCCGACCTGATCACCGACACCGGAGATCCCGAGGCCGACCTGACCAACGCCGCCAAGTGGCTCATCCGCGGCGTCACCGCACCCGAGATCGCCGCGCTACACCGCCTCACCATCGCGGAGCTCACCCATCACCCCGAACTGCAACGCTCCTGGCGCGACGACGAGCGCGGGCAGAGCCTCATCGGCGCAATCGCCGCCTACCTCGCCGCCTGCGATCACAGCGGTACGCTCACGGTCCCCGATCCGACCACCGCCGCGCGCCAGTTCTTCTTCCTCGCCTCCACCGAGGCACAGGTCCGCTCCCTGCGCGGTATCGAGCCCCTCGGCGCCGGTGAGGTCAACGACATCGCCCGCGACACGGCGAACCTCATCGTCCGAGCGCACCAACGCCGCCCCTCCCCCGCCTGATCCGAACGCGAGCGGCCCTGGAGGAGATCCGGCCGGGATCCCCTGGCCTTATTCCATCCCCCACGTCACACCGAATCGAAGCCCGCCCCCAACGCCTCACCGCTTACCCCTGCGACAACGCGCTGGATCGAACCCGTCGGCGTGGTGGTCCGTCCTTCACCTGCGAGTTTGACCTTCCACAGGCGGCGCCTCCCTCGTGGCAGTGCCGGGCATGGACGACGCCACTGATGGGAGCGTGGATTGATCGGCGACACACGAACCAATCCAGCCATCCACTGGCGAGAACAGGCCTTGAGGCACTGTTGCTTGTCAGGTTTGCCCATTGGATGCGTTGGCCGCCGAGCTGCGCACGCGGAGACCGGACGAATCCTCGGCGAGAAGGAGGTACCTACGTGGCCGGCTGTGTATCCGACTGCCGCTCGAACAACCCTGAGTCGCTAAGCCACGTTGTCACCACCTCGACCACATTGGGCATCGACTGGATCGCGGCCGCATATGGGCGCCTTCCTTCGAGATCAGCCATGCGACGCTGAACACGCCGAAGCGAGCGGAACCGCTCTGGCCCGTCAAGCACGAGGTGGGGAACCAGGTCGCCACTGAACGTGTCCCTGATGACATAGTGGGAATTCGCCCACTCCTGGCGATATCTATCCATGCACCTTCAGTGTTGGTTGTAACGACAAATGCTGACCATAGGACATCGCGCCGGGATCCGGGACGGATGCCTATGGGCCCTGGGCATCACTGATCTGGCCGTTCTTCGCCGCCATCCCGCTGCTCCTCTTCAACGGCTCGTCCGCGTCTCGGGTGGCTGTGCCCACGTTCGGATCCGTTGGAGATAGGGGTCGTCGGGCTCGACGCACGGAACCGAGCCGGCATAGATGGCCCCGCTGGAGCCGTCGATGGTCACCTCGACCCCCTCGCGCAGCACGACCCCACCGCACCTGGCTTCACGCCGTTCGAGGTCGATCTTGATCCCGCTGACGCCGACGACGCAGGGGAGTCCGAGAGCTCTCGCCACCAGTGCGCCGTGGCTGGCGGCGCCACCGGTCAGGGTGATGAGACCCTGAGAGGCGGCGACACCCTCGACGTCGTCCGAGGTCGTCTCGGGCCGGAACAGCACCACGCTCCTGCTCTCGGCCGCCCAGGAACGGGCCTTCTCACAGTCGAGTGCGATTCGCCCAGTCGCCGCGCCCGCCGATGCCGCTACTCCACTGACCAGAGGCGGACCGGCCCTGCCCACGTCGACGACCAGTCGATTGGGCGGTCGTGCGCTGCCATCAATCCTGAGGACCGCGTCCGACTCGGAGATCAGACCCTCATCGACCATCTCGACGGCGGCGCGAACCTCCCCTGCCGCGCTCAGCCGAGCCGGACGTACCTGGAGCAGGTACAGCCGCCCCCGTTCGACCGTGAACTCGGTCTCCACAGGCCCGCGCTCAGCTCGCTCCAGCGCCCGCACGTGGCCGAGAAGCTCGGCGTGAACCTCGGGAAGAAGGTCCCGCAGCTCAGTCATGACTCCTGGAGCGCGGATCCCCCCGACCACGTCGGTTCCCTGGGACCCGGCAAGGAAGTCTCCCCACAACCCCCTCCGGCCGGACACGGGGTCGCGGCTGATGGCGACCCCGCTGCCTGACGCGCCGGTCAGGCTCCCGAGGACCATGGACTGCACCGTCACCGCGGTGCCGAGGTCGGCTGGGATGGCCTCGAGCTCCCTGTAGACCCTCGCCCGCGGCGAGTTCCAGGACCGGAAGACGGCGAGTACGGCGTCCTCAAGCTGCTTCCACGGATCGTGCGGGAGCCCACCGGGGCGATCACAGATCTCCTCGAAGCGCGACACCACGTGGCGCAGATCGGCAAGCGGGACATCCTCATCGCGAGAGACCCCGGCGGCCGCCCTGGCCAAGGCCAGCTCATGCTCGAAGCGCTCCCGCTCGACGCCATGGACGGCGCAGCTGAACAGCTGGAGAAGGCGGCGGTGAGCATCGACGGCGGCGCGCTCATCCCCGTAGTACGAGCCCATCGCGTTGACGAGCTCACCGTTGAGTCCGACGTTCAGGATCGTCTCCAGCATGCCCGGCATCGAGCGCGCCGCCCCCGATCTGACGCTGACCAGCAGCGGGGCGCGCTGGTCTCCGAACCGGTGACCGGTCGCGGCCTCGAGCTCCCCCATCGCCTGGCGGACATCCGCCCAGAGCCCGTCGGGAAGGCCACCTGTGGCCAGGTAGATGCGGCACGCGGCGGCGCTGATGACAAACCCCGGCGGGACCGGCCGTCCTGCCCTGACCATCTCCGAGAGCCGGTGGCCCTTGGCGCCCAGCAGCTCGGGCCCGGCGTCTGTTCGGCCCAGGCGGTGGACCCACGGTGAGCGGGAAGGACCGGTGGGGCTCACCTTCCGATCGGGCGGCGTCCGAGTGGCTCGCGCGGCATCCACCAGGGAATCCACCGCACCCGAACTTGCGCCCAGCTCGCGCGCGATCCGCTCGACGGCCGCGGGAGGGGCCGAGAGTCCGATCTCGATCTGACAGATGACGCCGGCCGTCGTTCTCGCGCGACGGGCGAGGGCCGGCCCGGTCAGGGCGGCGTCGCGGCGCATCGCGCGGAGGCTGTCGCCGAGTCGCGCTCTGAACCGCGAATCAACCCGCCGCGCGCACTCCTCCGCTGACACCTGGAGAACGCCGGTGCCGCTGATGTCGTCCAGTAGGTCGAGCACCTCGGTCACCGTCCCCTCGATCAGCTGCGCCGCGGCCGGCCGGGTCGATCGCTTCACACGTCGGTGGAGGGCGGCGTGAAAGACGTTGATCAGCCGGTCGATCGCCAGCAGCCGTTCCCGGGTGGAGCGCGCCGCGCGGAAGGTCTCGCAGAAGGCCGCGAACTCGTCTATCGGGCCGCCTCGGACCTGGCCCTCCCAGGTCGGGTTGCTGAACGTGTCGAAGTACAGTCCCCAGGTGGTCGCCCATCCGCATCCGGAACAGGCGACGACCTGGCCTCGTACACGAATCGACTGAGTTCGGCGCACCTCGCCGGAGCAGACCGGGCAGCGGATCAGTCCCCTCCGGTACGCCGCCGACGCCGCGATGATCGCCTCGCACCGGGCCATCAGTGACGCGCCCACCTCGACGATCAGGTCCGAATCGACGATCCCCCTGGCATCGGTCGCGTAGAGCCGCCGGACGGCGGTGGGCGAGACCTTGGGCGCCCAGACGACGAGCGCCGCCGCCGCCCTGGCCGCCGCCCTCGACAGGCGTCCGCGGCTGGCCGCTTCGACCGTTCCCCCTCGGTCCATCGAGGACCATGCTACCTTCGAAATTAGCCGGCCAAATTTCCAACCAAGCGAGCTCGGTCAGAAGAACTCGTCGAGCAGCCGATAGAAGTCGAGCCTGGCTCGATCCGGGTGCTCCAGCCCATAGCCTCGAAGCAGCTGTTCGGCGTACTCCTCACCGAGGTCTCCGGCCACCGATCGCGTGGCGATAGCGAGGTCTCTGTAGCGATCGGCCCGGCCCAGACGGCCGACGTCGACCATGCCCACGAGGCCGCCCTCGGCGTCGAAGATCAGGTTGGCGAGGGTGGGATCGCCATGGCAGACGGCCAGATCCTCACTGGTCGGGACGGTGCGATGGAGCTCGTGGAGCAGCTGATGCGCCGACCATCCCTGTCGCTCCGGGTCGAGATCGTCAAGGTCGATCTCGCCGAGCGCGGTGACGGCTTCGGCCAGGGGCACCGTCACGGCGAGGCTGCGGTCGAAGGGGCAGTCAGCCACGGGCAGCGCGTGAAGGGAGCGCAGGGCGAGAACGACGGACTCGGCGACGCGGGGCTTGAGCTCCTCAGCCCATGGCTCCTCCCCCGAGCGACCCGCCAGTGACGCCGTCTCCAGCAACCCCGGAGCGTGGCGCACGACAGGGGGGCATGGGATCCCCTGGCCACGGAGCCAGATCAGCCGCTCAGCCTCCTCCTCGATCTGATCGGGCGGCCCGACCTTGCGGTGGAGGCCCGGCCCACGCCAGACGCGTGCGCCCGACTTCCCGCCGGAGACCGCGACCCATCTCGCCATGGATCAATCGTTACCGACGGCGGGCTCCGCGGTGGGCCGAGCGGAGGCGCCGCGGGCGGCGTCCCCGCTCAGATCAGTGCACAGCCTCCTGCGCCCGACCCCTCACCGCCCTTCGAACGGTCCTGACCACGTCCTCGACCTGCGGGATCACCGCCTCCATCAGTGGTGGGCTGTGCGGGATCGGGACGTGCTTGGAGGAGACGCGAAGCACCGGTCCGTCGAGGTCGTCGAAGACCTCCTCCTGGATGGCCGCCGCGACCTCGGACCCGATGCCGCATGTCCTTGGTGCCTCGTAGGCGACGACCAGCCGGTTGGTGCGGCGCACCGACTCCGCGACCAGGTCGAGGTCGAGCGGCGAGACCGTGCGCAGGTCGATGACCTCGACGTCGATGCCCTCGCCGGCGAGCTGCTCGGCGGCCTCCAGGGAGCGGTGGACCATGATCGAGTAGGCGACCAGGGTCACATCGGTGCCGGGCCTGACCACGGCGCCCTTCCCAATCGGGACCAGGTGCTCGCCCTCCGGCACCTCGCCGCGGAAGCCGGTCAGCATCTTGTGCATCAGGAAGATGACCGGATCCTCGCCCCGGAGGGCCGACTTGATCAGGCCCTTGGTGTCGGCCGGGGTGGCCGGGGTGACGACGTGGAGGCCGGGCGTGTGGGCGAACCAGGCCTCGAGGCAGTTGTTGTGCTGGGCGGCCCCGCCGGCCATGCCCGCGGTCGCCCGCACCACCAGGGGCACGGGCACGCCCCACATGTAGCGGACCTTGGCGGCCTGGTTGACCAGCTCGTCCATCGCCCCGAAGACGAAGTCGATGAAGTTGAGGTCGACCACGGGGCGCATGCCGTTGAGGGCCGAGCCGACTCCGGCCGCCATCATCGCCGCCTCCGAGATCGGGGCGTCGCGGATCCGCTCCCGGCCGAACTCGGCGCCCAGCCCCTTGACCTGGGCCCAGTGGCCGCCGCGGATGAAGAGGTCGGTGCCGAGGACGAAGATGGTGGGGTCGCGGCGCATCTCCTCCCGCATGCCCTCCTGGTACGCCTGCGACAGGGTCATCCGGGTCATGACTGCCACCTCCCCACCAGGCCGGTCACGCCCTGGGTCGCCGTCGCCGGATCCGGCCAGGGCGAGTTGCCAGCGAACTCGATCGCCTGCTCGACCTGATCCCTGACCCTCCGGTCCATCTCCTCGAAGCGCCCGTCGTCGAGGTCGCCGCGCTGCGCCAGCGCCTGTCGCAGCCGGTCGATCGGGTCCCTGGTCCGGCGCCAGGTGTCGACCTCCTCGCGGGTGCGATAGGGGTCCTGCTCGCCGACGCCGTGCGGACCGTAGCGGTAGGTCAGGGCCTCGATGAAGCTCGGGCCCTCACCGGCCCTGGCCCTGGCGCGAGCGGTGGTCACCGCCCGGTGCATGGCGGCGACGTCCTGGCCGTCGACACGGTGGGCGGGAAGCCCGAAGCCGGCGGCCCGGTCCGCGATCGACTCGCCCGCCATCGAGCGGCCGACGTAGGTCTCGACCGCGTAGAGGTTGTTCTCGCAGACGATGATGAGGGGCAGGTGCCACATCGACGCCAGGTTGGTGAACTCCCAGACCCGGCCGGTGTTGGAGCCGCCGTCCCCGAAGAACCCCACGGCGACCTGGTCAGACCCTCGGAGGTGGGCGCCGAGAGAAGCGCCCATGGCGATGCCGAGGCCGCCGCCGACGATGCCGTTGGAGCCGTAGAGGCCGATGTCGAAGTCAGCCAGGTGCATGTGGCCGGCGCGCCCGCCGAGGACCCCCGTGGCTCGGCCGTAGAGCTCGGCCATGGTCCGGTCCGGGGGCAGCCCCTTGGCCAGGGCGTGGTGGTGGCTGCGATGGCTGCTGGTGACGATGTCGTTGGGGGCCAGCGCCGAGATGACGCCGACGGCGACACCCTCTTGGCCCTTGGCCGAGTGGACGCCGCCGGGGATCTTGTTCTCCAGGACCAGCCGCTCGCAGGCCTCCTCGAAGCGCCGGATCAGCAGCATCCGCTCCAGCCAGGCCAGGGCGTGGCTGGGGGCGATCCCCTCCAGGTCGACGGGACCGGTGGTGGCCTCGAGACCGGCGCCGTGGACCGGGCCGCGACCCGAGCCGATCTCGGGGGAGGGGGTCTGGATGATCTCCTCGGCGTGGGGCGCCCCGTTGCCGGCGCTCGGCGTGGTGGCCGTCGCGCCCTCCTCGATGCGGGCCAATACCTCGCCCACCGGCACCACGTCGCCCTCGGCGGCGAGCAGCTCGCCCATGACGCCGGCAACCGGGCTCTCCAGCTGGACGATGGCCTTGTCGGTCTCGATCTCGGCGATCGGGCCCTGCTCCTCGACGCTCTCCCCCGGCCGACGGAGCCATCGGACGAGCACGCCCTCGGTCATCGCCATGCCCACCGCGGGCATCACCACGTCGCGCATCTCCAACCTCCTCACCTCGGGCGCGGGGTTCCGGCGCGCCCGCCTTGCCTCACTCAGCGATGGCCGAACCGGGGACGCGAAGGGGCGGGATAGGATCGCGCCGGCGCCCGGCTCCCGCGAGTGTCGGGCCCTGTCCCGACACGCCTGCACCAGGACCGCTGTCCGAGCAGCCCCGCCCGCCGACGCGAACGCATGGGTGCATATCGTCACATGTTAACAATCATCAGCTCGACCGGATCAGAGCCGGCATCCCGCCCTCAGCGGGCGCGGTCGGCGAAGCTTTCGCGGATACGGTCGTAGGCGGCGGCCAGATGGGAGGTGATCTGGCTCTCGGCCTCCTCCGAGTCCCTGGCCCGGATCGAGTCGAGGATCGCCTGGTGTCCGCTGACCATCATCTCCCGCCAGTCGGGGTTGGCGATGTTGCGGCGGAGCAGGAAGACCTGGACCTGCGAGCGCAGGCTGGACCAGACGCCGCCCAGGCGGCGATGGTGAGCGGCGCTGTACAGCGCATCGTGGTACCGGAGGTCGAGCTCGGCCGCGTCCTGCTCCGAGATCGGCCCGTCGAGGGCGTTCTGGAACTCGACGATCACCGACTGCATGAGCTCGAAATCCACCTCCGTCGCCCGCTCGACGGCCTGGCGCACGGCGAGCTGCTCGACCGCCAGCCGGAGGCTGTAGACCTCGTCGAGGTCCTCGCGGGTGAGGTGGGCGACCGTGGCCCCGCGGTTGCGCCTGACCACGACCAGATTCTCCCGCTCGAGGAGGGTCAGGGCCTCGCGGACCGGGCCCCGGCTGACCTCCAGCCGCGCCGCCAGGTGCTCCTCCCGAAGGCGCTGGCCGGGGGCGAACTGCCCGCGCAGAATCGCCTCGCGAAGCCTGTCCCCGATCTCGTCGGCCAGGCTGCGCTTCTCGGGCGGGGTGAGGATCGAATCTTCCATTCGCATGTCGAGTGTTGACAGGTTACGACAGCGCTGTCAATGGTCCAGCCAGCCGATGGTCCGGGCCACTTCCGCCCCATCTCGAGGCGGAAATCGTTCGCCTCAGGAGGCGATCGGGCCCATCGCCTCGAGGGCTTGGACGGCCGTCTCACCGGCCTCTTGGGAAACTCTTGACATCCCGATCGTCAACGAGTAAATGTTAACAAACATCCAATCGGGTTCGGAAGGAGGAGCCGTCACGTGGCTATCAGGCCTGAGTGCGGGTTGAGAGATGGAGCCGAAGCCTCCGCCTAGACCTGTGCTCGGCCACTGGACCCACGGGTGTCGAACGGGCGGGCGCATGTGTTCCGACGGTCGTTCCGGCCACGACGCCATGGTCACAGCGCCGCGTCCACTGCGCGCCCCTCTCCTCGGGGACGCGCCCGTTTCTCAGTAGAAGAGGACCGGCAGGGAAGCGGAATCACCCGTGTTAACGGAGGAGCGGAAGCCAGGCCAATGTTTACCGACAAGAAACCGACGCTGAGTCGCCGACGGTTGCTCCAGGCAGGAGGCACCGCTCTCGCCGCGGGCATGGCGAGCCCCCTGCTGGCCGCATGCGGATCGAGCCCGAAGCAGGCCTCGGGCCCGACGACCCTCACGGTGATGTCGTGGGAGATCTTCCAGACCGGTGAGTGGCCGGCGTGGAAGAAGGTCACCCAGGACTTCGAGAAGGCCCATCCCAACATCAAGGTGAAGTGGGTCGGCTGGCCGTTCGCCAACTACGACCAGGAGGTGATCGAGCAGGCTGCGTCGGGGGCGGTCTCCGCCGACGTCGTCCAGTGCCCGCCGGAGCTGGCCTCGACCCTGATCCAGGTCTACGACATGGTCGACCCGATCGGCGACATCGCCCAGTCGGTCGGCCTGACGCCCAACCCGCAGCACTCGCAGTTTGAGAAGGGTGGCAAGCTCTACGCCCTCGGCGTCCTCGAGGTGGCGGCCGCCCTGCAGTACAGCAAGGCGCTGGTCGGGCCCTCCGGTCCCCCGACCACGATCCAGGAATGGCTGACCCTCAGCCAGCAGATCACGAAGCCGCCCCAGACCTACGCCAACGATCTGATCAACACCGTCGCCGCCGGCGCCGACTGGTGGAACCAGCTCCAGAACTGGACCCTCGCTTACGACGGCGTCTGGGCCAAGGGCAAGACCCTGAAGATCAACTCGTCGGAGAACGTCAAGGGCATGCAGCTCTGGCTCGACCTACTGCACGCCAGCGGGGTCGCGGGCAGTTCGGAGGCGGCGATCGGCAAGCTCTGGACCGACAACCAGGTCGGGATGCTGATGAGCGTCATGCTCGGCGGTCTGGCCTCGATGAAGATCAATTCGCCCCAGCTCTTCCCCCACCTCTCCACGGCGGCGCCGCCATGGCCGAGCCGGAAGGCCATCTCCCGCCTCCACCCGGCGGTCATCGTCAGCGCCTCCAAGAACAAGGCCGCCGCCCAGGAGCTGGTCAAGTGGTGGATCGAGCCCAAAAACCTCTGGTACGTGCTCCAGCAGAACGGCTACCCGGTCGCCCCCTACTCCAACTTCAGTGAGAAGGTCCCGCAGTACAAGGCCTTCGTCGACAGCCTGCCCTGGGCCACCGGCTTCCGTGAGACCCACTTCGTCGGCGAGTACGACATCCTCGGCGACTATGTCGCCAACTATGCCCAGATCGGCGACATCATCACCCGCAACCTCGAGTTCGCGATCTCCGGCGGCCGCACCATCCAGGAGTGCATGAACGAGGCACAGCAGGAGGCGGAGAGCACGCTCAAGGTCCCCAAGTAGACAGCTAGCTCGGACGCTGCCGGTCGCGGAATGAACGAAGGGCGCAGATGCAGACGAGACGGTTGAGGACGGGCTGGCGGATTGCGATCGACCCCGATGATCGCGGCCGCCGGGAGGGCTGGTTCACCGCGGTGCGCCCCGAGGCCCAGCCGGCCTGGGTACCCGGTGTGATCCAGGAGGCCTTCCCCCACTACCACGGGCTGGCCTGGTACTGGACCGCCTTCACCGCCCCCGAACCGCTGGAGACCGGCCAGCGGTGCCATCTGCGCATCGGCTCGATCGACTATATGGCGACCGTGTGGGTCAACGGCGTCGAGGTGGCCGTCCAGGAGGGTCCCAACTCCCCCTTCTCCGCGGACATCACGCCCCAGCTGGCCGGACCTGGAGCGGCCAACCTCGTCGCCGTCCGCGTCCTCAACCCCACCAGCCGCCGCATCGACGGCATGGTCCTGGCCGAGACCCCGCACAGCAACAAGTCGGACGACGACACCTACACGCCGGGCCGCGGCTACAACTACGGCGGCATCACCGAGGAGGTGGAGCTGCAGCTGGTGCCAGCGATCCGGGTCGAGGACCTCTGCGTCCGGCCCGACCTCGCCAGCGGCCACATCAGCGTCCGCTGGACGATCCGGAACGACACCGAGGCGGCGGCCGAGGCCCGCTGCGAGGTGGCGATCGGCTCCGCCGGTGGGACGCTGCTTCGGCGGCGCACGGAGGAGGGGATCGCGGCGCCCCCCGGCCGGACCGCCGCCGAGGCTGATCTCACCCTCGACGAGGTGCGGCCCTGGGAGCTGGCCGACCCCTTCCTCTATATGGCGATGGTCCGGGTCGAGGCCGGCGACCTCGTCGACACCCGCGAGGCGCGGTTCGGGTTCCGGGACTTCCGGGTCCGGCCCGACGGCTTCTTCGAGCTCAACGGCCGGCCCATCTTCGTGCGCTCCACGCACACCGGCAACCACGTCCCCATCACCCATGACTCGACCGAGACCGACTGCCTGCGCAGGGACCTGATCTACCTCAAGACGGCGGGCTTCAACATGGTCCGCTACCTGGCCGGCCTGGCCCTGCCCGAGCAGCTCGACCTCTGCGACGAGATCGGACTCATGGTCTATGAGGAGCCTCGCGCGTCGTGGCTGCTGGGCGACTCGCCGCGGATGGCGGAGCGCTTCGAGGAGTCGGTACGGCAGATGGTGCGACGCGATCGCAACCACCCCTCGGTGACGGCCTGGGGCATGCTCAACGAGACCAGGGAGGGTCCCGTCTTCCGGCAGGCGGTGGCGGCGCTGCAGCCCCTGCGCGATCTCGATCCGACCCGCCTGGTCCTGCTCAGCAGCGGGCGGTGGGACGGAGCACCCGAGATCGGTTCGGTGGCCAACCCCGGCGAGCGCTCCTGGCAGCGCGTCTGGGGCGCCGAGGGCGACGGCGCGGCGGTCCGACCGGCGAGGTGGGATCGCGACACCGGCGGCTACGTGCGCGGCGCCGGCGACGCCCACCTCTACCCCGCCGTGCCCCACACCGAGGCCGCCGAGACGTTGCTCCGGACCATGGGCGAGGGGATGCGGCCGGTGTTCCTCTCCGAGTACGGCATCGGCAGCCTCTTCAATGCCGTCGAGGAGCTGGCCGGCTACGAGCAGGCTGGCGCCCCGATGCAGTTGGCCGAGCCGGAGCTGATCCGGAACATGGTCGAGGGGTTCCGCCGCGACTGGGAGCGCTACGGCCTGGACGCGATCTACGCCTTCCCCCGCGACCTGCTCCGGGAGAGCCAGCTCCGGCACTCCCGCCACCGGCTCTATGGCCTCAATCTGATCCGCTCCAACTCCCGGATAGCCGGCCACAACGTGACCGGCATGCTCGACCACGCCGTCACCGGCGAGGGCATGTGGACCTTCTGGCGCCGCTGGAAGCCGGGCGTCCTCGACGCCATCGCCGACGGGTTCGACCCGCTGCGCTGGTGCGTCCACACGACGCCCTTCCACGGCTACGCCGGCCGCGCGGTCAGGATCGAGGCCATCCTCGCCAACGAGGGCGTCCTCCGCCCCGGCGAGTATCGGGCCTGCCTGCGCGTACTCGGCCCGGAGGGGCCGGTCCACTCCATGGTGGGTGCCGTCCGGGTGCCGGACGAGGGGATCGCCTTCGCCATCCCCTGCATCGACGAGGAGCTGGTCATCGAACGGCCCGGGGAGTACCGCGTGGCGGTCGAGCTGGAGGGCGCCGCTCCGGCGGGCGGGACCCAGACCTTCGTCCTCTCCGAGCAGGTGGCGGCACCGCCCGGTCGCGAGATCGGAGGGCTGGGCCTGACCGGCGCCGAGCGAGGCTGGCTCGAGGACCATGGCGTCGCCTGCCGCGCCGGCATCGACGCCGACCTGATCCTCGTCGGCGGGGACGTCGGCGCCGACCGGACCGCCCTGTCCGGCACGCTGCGCGACGCCGTGGAGATGGGCGCGACGGCCGTGCTACTGGCGCCCCAGCAGCTGGTGGACGAGGAGAGCCGGCTCCTGCTGCTGCCCGGGGTGAGCTGCACACCCGTGCACGACTGGCTCTATCACAGCGAGTGCGTGGGCTTCCGTGACCCGCTCTTCAGCGGGCTCCAGACGGGGGGCATCCTCGACTGGTACCTCTACGGCCAGGCCATGCCCCGCCACCTGCTCGGCGGCGACGTGGAGCCGGTCGAGATCGCCGCCGCCAGCTTCACCGTCGGTCAGGTGGTCCGGGGCGGCTACCGCGGCGGCCTCAGCGCGGCCACCTATGGCCTCGGGAAGGGACGCGTTCTGGTCAGCACCTTCCGGATCCTGGAGGAGCTGGACCACAACCCGGCGGCAGACCGGATGTTGATGAACATCATCGAGCACGCCCGACCGCGGATCGGGCGTGCGAGCGGGGCGGCCGTGGCGGCGCCTCGCTCGGAGGGGCAATGCGAATGAGGGAGTTCGACGGTGTTACCGACGCTCGCGGCCGTGGATCGCGATCGATGGCCGGGCCGGCACGCGTCGCCCGCGGCGAGGCGGCGCTGCCGCGCCGGATGGATCGATGAGCATCTCCATCCTCCGGCGCCGACGGAACGAGATCCAGGCCCGGCCGGGGAGTGGCGGCTGGAGCCGGCGCTTCCCCCTCGCCTACCGCCTGCTGATTCCCATCGCGCTGTTCGAAGGCCTCTTCGTCCTCTTCCCGATCATCCGCGGCATCACCATGGCCTTCCAGTTCACCCGAGGCGGGATCACCTACTGGGTCGGCCTGGCGAACTTCGCCGACATGCTCCACGACCCCACCTTCTGGGGCTCGATCCGCGTCACGTTCGAGTTCGCGCTGTGCATGATCGTGATCTGGCTCATGTTCGGCGTGCTCCTGGCCCTGCTCATGAACTGGTCGTTCAAGGGCCGCGGGCTCGTACGCGCGCTCCTCGCCATCCCCTGGGCGATCCCGGACGTCCCCATCGTCCTGACGTTCGTCATCATGCTCGACCCGAACGTCGGCGTCATCAACCTCTTCGCCTCATGGATCCCGGGGGTGCACCACCAGATCCCCTGGTTGAGCTCGCCCAAGCTCGCCTTCTTCGCCATCGTCATCATGGCCGGCTGGAAGGGTCTGCCCTTCTACGCTCTCATCCTCCTGGCCAGCCTGCAGTCCATCCCCAGCGAGCTGTACGAGGCGGCCCGCGTCGACGGCGCCAAGGCGTGGGGGCGCTTTCGGGCGGTGACCGTACCCGGTCTGACGCCGACGGCGGCCCTCCTGGTCATCCTCGCCTTCATCTTCGCGATCCAGCAGTTCTCGATGATTTATCTGACAACGGGCGGCGGACCTGGGTTCGACACGGCGACCATATCCGTCCTCATCTACCTGCAGGCCTTCGAGTTCTTCAACTACAACTACGCGGCCGCTCTGGCGGTGGCCGGCCTCGTGATGTCGGTCGCCGGCACCACGCTGTTCGTAGTCCTGGACCGCACGGTGTTGAGAAGGCAGTACTTCGAGGGGAGGACCGCATGAGCACCACCCACCCTTCCCCCGGCCGGTTCCCGAGCGAGTACGGCGGAGGTGCCGCGAGATGGCTGTAGACACGGGAGCGGCTCTGGTCGCCGATCGGAACCGACGGAGGAGGCAGCGCCAGCGGTATGTGATGAGGCGCCATATCGGAGATGTGGTCCGCTACCTGACCATCATCGTCTCGCTCGTCATCATCCTCTTCCCCATCTACTGGATGGTGCTGAGCACGTTTCAGCCGGAGAAGTACGAGCTCACCTGGCCGCCCCCGCTCTTCTTCAAGGGCTTCGACCTCTCCGCCCTCAGGGAAGCCTTCACCCAGAATCCGATTGGGCTCTGGCTCGGCCATTCGTTCCTGGTCTCGGCGATCGCCGTGGTCGTGACCACGATCTTCGCCATCCCTGGCGCATTCCTTCTGTCGAGGTTGCGCTGGAGGGGGGCCGCCATCTTCGGCTTCTGCCTGCTCTTCACACAGATGATGCCGGGCGCGATCATCATCGTGCCCGAGATCCAGATCTACCGCACGCTCGGTCTGGAGAACAATCTCTACGCGCTGTCCCTGATCTACGCCGCCTTCACGACCCCCTTGGGTTGCTGGGTCCTGAAGGCCTCATACGACGCCGTGCCCGGGGAGGTCTTCGACGCCTCCCTCGTCGACGGCTGCACGCCACTGCAGTCGCTGATCCACATCCTCGTGCCGCTCTCCCGGCCCGGCCTCACAGCCGTGGCCATCGTCGCCTTCTTCGGAGCCTGGAACGACTATCTCTTCGCCTCCGCCTTCATCTCTGATCGTTCCCTCTTCACGGAAGGGGAAGGCCTCGCCTCGTTCATCACGGCGGGCAACACCGCGCTGTACGCCCTGATCGGAGCCGGAGCGGTCTTCGCCGTGATCCCGATCATCCTGTTCCTGGCCGTTCAGCGTCACGTGGTCAGCGGGCTCACCGCGGGCGCGGTGAAGGGCTAGGCGCGGAGCCCTGAGCGAGACCAGTGGTGTCCGAGGAAGCCATGGAGGAACCGATCCTGGTGCCGCCTGCCAAGCGCAGCCTGGCCGACGAGATCGCGGATCGCCTACGCGAGGCCATCCTGCAGGGCCAGTTCACGCCAGGGGAGCGGCTCCGCGAGGAGCGGCTCGCGGCCGCGCTCGAGGTCAGCCGGGGACCGGTGCGCGAGGCCCTCACCGTGCTCGCCCGAGAGAACCTGGTCGTGGTCAGGCGCAACCGGGGGACGATCGTCGCCCACCTGACAGGAAGGGATCTGGACGAGGTCTACAGCCTCCGTCTCGCCGTGGAGCAGCTGGCGGTGCGGTGGGCCGTCGAGCGCGCCACCGCCGAGGACCTGTACCGGATCCAGTCCGTGGTCAACGAGTTCCGGGCCGCCCTCAGCGCCGGCATCACCGAACAGCGGGCGGCGGAGCTCGACGTGCGCTACCACGACGCCGTCTACCGGGCGGCGCACCACCAGCGCCTCTACCGGACGTGGGTCAGCCTCCGCTCCCAGATCCAGGTCTTCCTGCTCCGGCGCAACATCGCCAACCCGGACTGGAAGGCCGTGATGGTGGCTGGCCATCAGGAGATCCTCGACTCGCTGCGGGCGAAGAACGTGGACCGGGCCGTCGCCGGGATCACGGCCCACCTCACCGGCGGCTACGACCGGATCCGGGAGAGCTTCGCCGATCGGCCTCCCGAACCCGATGCCGCCACGCAGTGGCAATCAATGGACATGACGCCGAGGGCTGGGGAGGTTGGGACATGACGATCGGCGAGAACCGGGCGGACCGAGCGGCGGGCAACCCCAGAAGAACGGTCACCGCCGCCTACGGACAGGCCTTCGACGGCATCGAGAACGAGGTTCTGGGTCCGCTCGGGGCGAGCGTGGTCTTCGTCGACGCGCTCAGCCGAGACGTCGTCGCCGACGCCGAGGCGCTGCTGGTCACGCTGCAGCCGGTCGGCGCCGACCTGCTCGAGGCGATGCCGCGCTGCCGGATCATCAGCCGCGCCGGGACCGGGATCGACCTGATCGACATCGAGGCGGCGACGGAGATGGGCATCTGGGTCGCCAACGTCCCCGACTACGCCGTGGACGAGGTCTCGACCCACGCCCTCAGCCTGATCCTCGCCCACGCCCGGCGCATCCCCGGCCTTCTCGGGGTCGTCGAGGGCGGTGGGTGGGATGGCCGCGCCGCCGGGCGGATCAGACGCCTGCGCGGGCAGACCCTGGGCATCCTCGGCTTCGGCCGGATCGGCCAGGCGGTGGCGGCGAAGGCGGGCGCGCTGGGCGTGCGCATCCTGGCCTACGACCCCTACGTCCGGAAGGAGAGGATGGCCGAGCTCGGCGTCGAGCCGGTCGGTTTCGAGGAGCTGCTGGGGCGGGCCGACTTCATCACCCTGCACATGCCGCTGACCCCGGAGACGCACCACCTGATCGACCGGTCGGCTCTGCGGCAGGTCCGGCCGGAGGCGGTCCTGGTCAACACCGCCAGGGGCGGGCTGGTCGACGAGGAGGCGCTGGTCGAGGCAGTTGGCGACGGCCGGCTGGCCGGCGCCGCGGTCGACGTCCTGGAGAGCGAGCCACCCTCGCGCGACCACCCCTTCCTCGTCGAGGAGCGGATCTGGGTGACGCCGCACGCCGCCTGGTATTCGGAGGAGGCGGGCGAGGAGATGATCAGGACCGCCTGCCAGAACATCTCCCTCGTCTTCCGGGGGGAGCGGCCGCTGCATCCCGTCAACACCCCCAGGGGCCTGGGCTGAGATCTCGAGGGGGAGGCCCGGCGACGTCTCCGGCGCTGGGACGGCGGGACGGGCCTGGCCACCGGCGGGCGTGGCCCTCGATTCCGCCGTCAGCGCAGGATCGCCTCGACGCGGTCCGCGACCACCCCGGCAAGGTCGTAGCGATACGCCCCACCGTCGCCTGGCGCCGACCCGCGACGGACGCCGGACGCGAACTCGCGAGCCGCCAGCACCAGCGGCCGGAAGCGTATCGCGTCGACCATGCGAGCGATCTCCTCGGGTTCCAGATGGACGTGCCTGCGAAAGCCCTCCGCCACCGCGTCGACACGGGCCAGATCGCACCCGTCCCCGGTCCGATCGAGGCCGGTCAGGACCGCCCCCGACAGCAGCACGCCGAGCGCGGCGATCCGGGGACCGATGCCGGCGCCCGCCCAGTCGATGAGCTCGATCTGCCCATCCGGACGGCGGATGGCATTGCCCGGGTGGCAGTCGGGATGGATGAGGGTCTGGGGCAGGTCGGCGCCGTCTCCCGTGGCGGCGAGGGCCCTGTCGAGCGCCTCCCACCTGGGCCGCCAGGCGTCCTCGAGGAGCCCTTTCACCTCAGCCAGACAGCGAGACCCATAGTCGAGGTCTTCCCGTGGCAGGGAGCCTGCCCGCCGCCGAACCTCCGGCGGCAGCTGGTCGAGCGAGACCAGGCGGCCCACCAGCGAGCCCAGGGACTGGAGTTCGAGTGAGGTCGAGCCGGGAGGTTTGCCGGGGATGAGCGCGGTGACGATCAATCCGTGCCCATCGAGGTCGCAACTGCCGCTGCCGTCCAGCGCCGAGATCAGGCGTTCCGCCGGGAACCGCACGCGCTCCAGGAAGGTCAGGACCCGGGCATCGCCGTCGACCCGTTCGAGTGGACGGCTTCGCGGGAACATCCGCAGCATCCAGCCGTCGGTGCCATGAATCGACACTCGATAGAAGGCCGCGTCATCGGATTCGTCGAGAGGGAGGAGGCGCGCGTCCTGGACGCCGTAGCGCGCGAGAAGCAGTGCCTCGATTCGGTCTCAATCACACATCCGCGGCTCTCCTTCGCAGGTGCGGGCGGCGAAGCGAGCGATCAGGTGTGGAGCTGATCCTTCGACGCACCCGCCCGCTGGCGAGTCGATCCATCCGGTACGTGCCTCCTCTTCAGCCCTGGGCTGGTGAACTCCTGTCGAGAGCGTACGGGCGGCGGCGTCCTGATCCTCCTGCTCCAGCAGCGGTCCCGAGGAACGGAACGGTTGCTCATCGCGGCCTGACGGCACCGGCTCGCTGGACGGGAGGTGGGGTTCGTTGGTCACGGCAAGCCTGCGCTTTCCCGGAGGTCCGCGCCAAGGACCGAAATCGCTCCGATTTACGCGGATCCCCGTTCGGTCAGGGCCCGCTCGAGCGCCTCACGACCGGCGACGCGGTCGGTGCGCCGGCCGGGATAGTTATCGTTTCCATCCGCCGGCCCACTGTCCGTCTCCCGTCCTTCCCGTCCGTGCAGGATCAGGCCATGGCTGCAGTCCCCGTCGGGACTTCGATCAGGAGCACGACCGGGTCACCCTCGACGGGGACAGGACACCGGAAGACCGATGAGAGTGAGTTGAGGGGAGACATGGGACTCACCGATGAAGCCAGCGTGCCGAGCTCTGAGTCGGCAGAGCGTCGCCAGAAGCCCACCACCACCCATGACCACGGACCGTCGGTGGCGTGGCCGTCTCGGACGCCCATGATTCCGGCGTCCCGCCGCGCCTTGATGCCCCTCACCGGAGGCCGCGTGGCATGGAGCTGAAGGGCAGGCCCTCGCTGATAGTAGCCGTCGCCAGTGGCAGGCCGGCCAAGCTCAACGGTGTCGCCGGTGCCCTCCGTCAGATCTACCCGACACTCCCGGTCCTGGTCGAGCACCGGGACGGCTCGGTCGTTTGCATGGACCCCCGCATCCCCTCGCGGTTCGCCAGTTTTCGTGCGCCGATCGTCGTCCAGTCCTGGCCCACCGAGTTACAGGACCGCGACATCGGCGTCGACTCCGAGCCCGTCGGCAGGGAGGAGACCGAGCGCTTCGCGAACCTGCGGCTCGACATCATGGGGAGCGAGCACGACTGTTCGAACGTCAACGCCCTCTTCGCCGTCGAGAGCGGCCGGCTCCCTCGCGGAGCGCCAGCCGATACACCTCAGGCCCACCTCGATCCCGTGCGAGACATGAGGGACGACGTCGCCGTTATCGCGATCGAGGGGATGAGCGGACGCCGGAGCGTCTTCCAGTCGGACGGCACCTGGATCCCGATCATCGTCAACGGCGCAGCGGAGGCGACCGACCCGGTCGTGGCAGCCCGGGTCAAGCGGCGGGAGAGGGAACGGGCGCGGGACGCGGGGGAGCCCTGGACGATGGCGGACGAGGCCGCGATCGAGAGCGGCTGGCACGTTCGCGAAGCGCTGGGCGTTGACCACGACCGATCCGGACGAAACTGGCAGTCGTATCTCGGTCAGCGAACCCCGCGTGAGGAGCTGATCGCGGCGGCGATCGTGCGGAACTGGGACGGCACCCTGGTGAGCCCGCACCACTCCGTGGGCCGATCGGTCGACGCGAATCCGGAGGGGCCGGACCCGGGTAGGGAGCTCTGACGGCGAGGTATCCGAGGGCCGCCGCCACGCTCGCACTCCGGACCGCGATCCCGAAGCCAACCCAGCACGGAGACCGGGCCAACCGGGGTCAGGTCAGCATCGCCGCCCATCGGACTGGCGGTGGACGATGCGGTCGAGTGGAGTTCCGCCGCTCAACGCCCGGGCCGTGCGCCGGAGCGACTCCGCCGCCTCGGGCATCATCGCCCGCTCGTATGCGGCGAAGGCCTCGTCGAACCTGGTCGCGGCGAGTGGACGATCTCCTTCGGCTGCGTCGATCAGGGCCAGGCTGCCCAGGGACGACGCGATGCCCTGGTCATCGCCCTCCGCGCGACTGATCGACAGCGCCGCCAGATGTAGCCGTCGGGCCTCCGTGTCATGACAGCGATTGAAGGCGACGTTGCCGAGGAAGTGCAGTGCGGCGCTCTCACCGAAGGCGCTTCTGGTCCGCTGGGCTTCGGCCAGCGCCCGGCCGAGGAGATCCTCGGCACGCGGGTAGTCCCTCTCCCGCCAGGCGTCGCGGCCGGCCACGATCAGATCCCGGATCGGCTCGGGGAGATCCGCGGCGGTGCGCATCGAATCGCTCCCCCCGTCGGCTCTGTCAGCGCCCGGTCTTGGCGCCCAGATCCGTGAGCAGTCCCCGGCTGGTCTCGATCAGGCGGTCGACCTCTCCCCTCTCGACGTTGGTGTTGGTGATGCCGTAGGCCCAGCGGTACCGGTCCTGGTCGAGAACCTCCTCCAGAGGGACGTCGCCGAGAAAGTCGACGTCCTCGGTGTTGGGCAGGTAGCCGAGGCTGTCATTGCAGTAGCCCATGGCCAGGGTGACGGGGAAGTGACTGCCCTCGCGGATCCTGACGCCGATCCGGTTGAACGGCTCGAACGGGTTCCCGACCAGGGCCACGTCGCCGACGGCCAGCGCCTGGACCTCGACGTCGAGCGGGATGTCCTCCCGCCGCTTCATGTCCGCGTACATCCTCACCGCGGCCCTCTGATAGTGGAGAGGGAAGCGCTGTGCCGAGTTCATGGTGTGAAGGTCAGGAGGCCAGACGGCCGGATAGGCCGGCTCCGGCTCGGATTCGAGCTTGCGCTCGACCTCGCTGATCTCATCCAGCGACCAGGGCACATGCCGGCGCCTCAGCGGCAGGCGCACCGAGCGCGCGCCGAGACGCGCCCCCTCGTGGGTGACCATCGACCGCGCCGCGGCCAGCGCGCGGGAGGCGATGGCGCCGCCCAGCCGGTCCCGGTTCTCGAACGTCTGCGGCAGCGACGCCTCGTTTCCCATCCAGTAGTTGAAGGGGGCGACATCGCCGGCCGAGCCCTGCAGAAAGAGCGCCTGCACGCCCGGGTGGGCGGCCTCGACGGCGCGGCGGAGGACTCCCGGGTACTCCGCGTTCCACTGCAGCGTGTGGCCGCCGATCGAGATCGGATGGCAGGCGAAGCAGACGACGATCGCCCTGACCCGACCCTCCGCCGAGTCGATCCGGACGACCCCCAGCGAGTCGTCCGCCTGGAGCTCGTGGCGCACCCGGTTGGAGGTGATGCCGGAGGCGCTGGTCATCACCGCGCCCAGCCGCGCCGGCTCGAGCCGCTCGCTCGCCTCGTAGACGGCGCCGGCGATGAGGTCGGGCAGCACCGCCTCGTACCCGTCGAAGCCGCCCTCATGGCCGAGCCCGGCGATGCTCTGCCCCCTGGTGATGCTCGGCGCCGAGTGATTGTGGGCGGCGTTGACGAGGATCGCCTCCGGCGCGATCCCGGCCAGCCTCCCCACCCGCTCGCGGACCTCGTCGGTGAGGGCGCGGCCGCTGAAGACCAGGTCGGCGGTGATGATCGCGATGCGCTCCCCACCCCCCTCCAGCACCAGGGCCCGGGTGATCATCGGATCGCGGGTGCCGACGGCCAGGCCGGGCGAGCGCAAACGCCAGCAGCCGTGAGGCAGACCGCTGGGCGGCGTGATGTCGGCCGTCCCGATGCCGACGCGCAGGTCGCTCATGACGCGCACACCTCCTCAGATCAGCTCCGATCGATCGCCGACCTGAGCCACGACGCAGACGCAGTCGCCCTGGTCGGTGGTGGCGATGGCTCGGAGAGTGCAGACGATGCCGGCCGCCTGAGAGGGTATCTCGACCGGCGGCGCGCCGATGTCGAACTGATGGATCCGGCCCAGCGGCTGCCCCTCCCGCACCTCCTCGCCGAGCCCGACGAGGGTCTCGAAGAGTCCTGAGACGGGCGCCAGCTGGTAGTCCTCGATCTCGGTGGCGCTCAGGATCACGGTCTCCGGAAGGCCGAGGGAACGGCGCGTCTGGACCTCGCCGCGGAGCACGCCGAGGCGGCGCAGCACGTTGCGGAGCCCGCTCGCGGCGAGGCGGTGGATCGGCGCCGTCACCTGGCCGCCCCCACCCAGCTCGGTGCCGATGACGGGCTTGCCCTGCCGCTCGGCCTCCCCGACCAGGAGGCCGCCCCCGGCGACGTCGATGTAGATCGTGCTGTAGTCGGCGTTCCAGGCGAGCATCATCTCCGCCGTCCGGCGGCGCAGCGCGGGGTCCTCGACCGGGTGCATCTCCGACCAGGGCACGCACATCATCGAGCGGCCGCCGGAATGAATGTCGATGACCGCGTCGCTGATCGGGAACAGGTGGCGCGTCAGGTAGTCGGCGAGGATCTGCGCGGTCGTGCCCCGAGGGTCGCCGGGGAAGATCCGGTTGAAATTCTCCCCTGAGGGCCAGCTGCGCGTGTAGGCGAGCGAGGCCTCGGGGGAGAGGCAGGGGATGACGATGACGCGGCCACTGACGTCCTCGGCGGAGAGCTCGCGGGCGAGGTTGAGGCAGGCGATCTGGCCCTCCGGCTCATCGCCGTGGTTGCCGCCGGTGACGAGGACCGTCGGCCCCTCCCCACCCGTGACGCAGAGGATGGGGATGAAGAGGCTGGCCCAGCCCGCGGTGTCCTTCGACCTGGGCAGCTGTAGGTGGCCGACCTGGCGGCCGGGCCGGTCGAAGTCGATCCTGGTCACGACCGGGGACTCGATCACGCTCCTCCTCCTATTCGACGTTGTCCTCCACCTGCACCGCCGGGTGTGGCGGTCACCTCACGGTGCAGCGCTCCAGGACCTCTTCGTCGATCTCGATGCCCAGGCCCGGGCCCTGGGGCACGGAGACCATCCCGTCCTGGATCGGGAATCGCTCCGGGACCAGGTGCCGGTTGAGCTCGGTCTCCTGCACGCAGTATTCGAAGTAGTCGGCCTCCTCGATCGAGGCCAGCAGCTGCAGGGTGGCGGCCTTGATGATCCCGGTGCTCCAGGCGTGGCAGACGCAGCGGCGGCCACGGCGGCGGACCATGTCGGCGATGCGGGAGACCTCGCTGATGCCGCCGGCGCGGGTCACGTCCGGCTGCACCACCTCGACACCACCCCGATCCACCAGCCGCTCGAAGTCGGAGAGCACCGACTCCTCCTCACCGGCCGTGATCGGCGTGTCGACCGCCTCGACCAGCGCCTGGTACTTCTCGTAGTCGTCGGGCAGGAACGGCTCCTCGATCCAGTAGGGCCGGTACTCGGCCATGCGGCGGGAGCGGTCGATGGCGTCGCGGATGCTGACCCAGCCCTTGCCGATGTCGACCATCAGGTCGAAGGCGTCGCCGCCCTCCTCACGCGCAGCGCGGACCAGGGCGACATCGAGTTCGGCGTCCTGCCCGAGGGGTCCGTAGCCGAGCTTGATCGCGCGGAACCCGGCGTCGAGATGGGAGCGGACCACGCTCCGCGTCTCCTCGACTGTGAACGGCATCAGCGTGCTGGCGTAGGCGCGGATCCGGTCCCGGCGAGCCCCACCGAGCAACGCGTGGATGGGCCTGCCCGCCGCCTTGCCAGCGATGTCCCAGAGGGCGATGTCAACGCCGGCGATGGCGTGGATGGCGGCGCCCCGCCGCCCGAAGTAGAGGGTGCCGACGTACATCTTCTGCCAGAGCCGGCCGATGTCGAGCGGGTTCTCGCCGACGAGAAGGGAACGAAGGCCGTTGGCCAGCTTGTGCGACGCCGGCGCCTCGACCACCGCCTTGGCCACTGCCGGGATCGAATCCACCTCGCCCAGGCCGACGATCCCCTCATCCGTATGAACCCGGATGACCAGCGCGTCCTGACTGCCGTCGGCTGCCTTGGCGTTGAGTTCGCTGGGCTGCCGGAGCATCAGTGCCTCTACGTCGGTGATGACCATCGGGACTCCTTTGGAGCGTTTGGCGGGTACGGCGGACGACTGAGGTGCGCAGGCCGAGCGACGGTGCCGACCGAGGGTCGGACCCTTCATATCGAACGATATTCCGGCTTGTCCCCGCTCGACGCACGGATGCCTGGCGCCGGCCGGAGCCCGGTTGAATTCTTACTCTTACCGGTAGGATTACGACCGGGCGATGAGGATTACGGCCAAGGGACAGGTCACCGTCCCCCAGGAGATCCGCGATCGGCTAGGCCTTCAGCCTGGAGCTCAGGTCGAGTTCGATCTCGACGGCGACACGGTTCGTCTGGTGAAGGTGGATGGAGGTGACCGCGGCCGGACTCTGATCAATCGCATGCGCGGCACGGCGACAAGTCGCCTGACGACCGACGAGATCATTGCGCTGACCAGAGGCCAATGACGAACGGCGGCCCCGTCCTGGTGGACACCAACGTGATCCTCGATGTGACGACAGACGACCCACGCTGGGGCTCTTGGTCGGCCGCCCAGCTGGCGGAGGCAGCGACCCGTTCGCGGCTCGCCATCAATCCGATCATCTATGCGGAGGTCTCCATGGGTTTCGACCGCACCGAGGACCTTGACTCCGCGCTGCAGCAATCGGATTTCATCAGGCTCCCGCTGCCCCATGAGGCTGGCTTCCTGGCGGGGAAATGCTTTCTTAGATATCGGCGAGTCGGCGGTGCGCGGCGTTCGCCACTCCCCGACTTCTACATGGGCGCTCATGCTGCAGTGGAGCGGCTGACACTACTCACCAGGGACGCACGGCGCTATCGCACGTACTTCCCGACTCTCAAACTCATTGCCCCTGAGACCTCTGGCGAGTAGGGAACGGGATGACCTGAGCCCGGGGTTAGACCTCGGGGCGGGGAGGTAGCGATGGCGAGGTTCGGTGTGGTCGGGTGCGGCCTGATGGGATCCCAGTTCGCGGAGTCGGCGCGAAGGCCGGGATTTCTGCACGACATGACCCTCGAGGGCGTCTGCGATGTGCTCCCAGGGCGGGCCGAGCGGCTGGGAGGTGCGGTCTCCGTCCCCGCCTTCTCCTCGCTGGACCGGATGATCGAGGAGGCGCGCCTCGACGCCGTCTACATCGCCACTCCGGACGCGTCGCACCGGGACCCGCTCCTGACCTGTGCCGCCCGCGGCATGCACGCCATCCTGGAGAAGCCGCTGGCCACGACGGTCGAGGACGCGCGGGCGATGGTGGACGCGGCGACGGCGGCGGACATCGTCGCCGAAGTGCACTTCGGCAACCGGTGGAGCGCTCCTTTCGCCGCGGCCCACGAGGCGATCCAGGCCGGCGACATCGGCGACGTTCTCTCCTTCATGAGCCGCCTCAACAACGCCATCGAGTCCCCCACGCGAATGCTGAGCTGGGCCGGCCGCACGACCAGCGCCTGGTTCCTTCTCAGCCACGTGCTCGACCTCGCCCAGTGGCTCTCCGGCAAGTCGGCGGAACGCGTGTGGGCCAACGGGTCACGGCGGAAGCTGGCGCCGATGGGCATCGACACGCCCGACTACGTCCACACCATGGTCCGCTACGGCGATGGCTGTGACGGTCTCTTCGAGGCCTCCTGGGTGCTGCCGGACAGCATGCCGGCGCTGGTCGACTTCAAGTTCGAGGTGATCGGCACCGAGGGCGCCCTCTACGTCGACACCCACGACCAGATGGTCCACCTCGCCTCGAGCCGGCGCGGCTACCGCCACCTGAAGGCGCTCGACTACAGTCGCGACAGCCTCCAGGCGTTGATCGACCGCGTCGTCGCCGGCGACCGCTCCCGCTCCACACTGCTCGACGGGCTCGCCAACACCCGGACGCTGGTCGCCATCCACCGCTCGCTGGAGTCGGGGGCGCTCGAGGACGTCTGACCGCGCCGGCGACCGTCGGAGCCTGGCGCGGGCCGTCCTCGACCTTCACCACCGAACCCCGAGCACGCGCGGCTGGTCCGGAGGGTGGTCGATGCCGCCGCTGCCCACGGGCTCGTCTCCGGCCCGGTCTGCGGCAGCATGGACGCCGCCCGCCGCCGCGCCGAGGAGGGCATGCGCCTGCTCAACGTCGGCTCCGAGCTGAGCTGGACGGTGAGCGGTGCGCCGGACGCTGGCCTGGAGCTGACCGGATGGAGGCGTGTTCCTCGGGCGGGGGGACACTGCCCTCAGCCGGATCGTTCGGCCAGGGCGAATTCGCCGATGTCGACGCCGAGCTCACCGGCCAGCACGGTGACCGGCCGGCGGACGCCGACGCCGACGGGGATGTGGTCGGGCTCGCGGCCGGCCTTGGTCCGGAACTCGACCTCTCCAGGGAGCAGCACCTCGCCGCCGTCGCGCGGCGCCGCCTGCCGGTTCAGCTCCGAGCAGAAGACGTCGACCTGGTCCATGTAGTCGTCGAGGGGTATGAAGGCGCCCACGTCGGTGGCCATGACGAGAGTCCCGTTGCCTCCGCCGAAGGTGGCCATGCAGGAGGCGCCCATGCCGGAGAGAAGGCCTGCGGAGAGCTCGATCAGCATCGACATGCCCGAGCCCTTGTGGGCGCCGAAGGGGAGGAGCGACCCGCCCGCGTAGAAGTCCTCGGGGTTGGTGCTGGGCCTGCCCTCGGCATCGATGACGTAGCCGAGGGCGACCGCGCGTCCCTCACCGCGGGCGATGTTGAGCTTGCCCTCGGCGATCCCGGAGGTGGCGAAGTCGGCGAAGATCGGATCCTCGCCGCGCCGGGGCACGGCCCAGGCGAACGGGTTGGTGCCCAGCGCCCTGCCCGCACCGCCGAAGGGCGCGACCACGGCGCCGGCGTTGCAGAAGGCCATCCCCATCTGACCGGAGCGGGCGATCGAGGTGACGTACTCGCCGAGCCGGCCGACGTGGTTGCAGCTGCGGATGGCGACCATCCCGACCCCCATCGAGCGGGCCGCCTCGACGACGACGCTGGTCGCCAGCTGGGCGGCGGGCTGGCCGAAGCCCCAGCCGCCGTCGATGGTGGCGACGGCCCCCCTCCGGTTGTCGACGTGGGGCCTCGCCGCCGGGTCGACCTGGCCGCTCCGGATCATCCCCGCGTACTGGGATAGCCGGACGATGCCGTGGGAGTCGTGGCCGACCAGGTTGGAGAGCACGAGCGAGGTGGCCACCGTGGTGGCCAGGTCCTCGGGGGTCCCGAGGGCGACCAGGACGCGGCGGCAGATGCCCTCCAGGGTGGGGACGTCGAAGGTCGCGTCAGCCATTGGTGGCTCCTCCTGCATCGTCCTGCCGACGACGATAGAACCAGATCGATCCGCTGCGCGGCGGCAGCTCGAAGGTCGCGCCCTGCTCCAGCAGCTCGCGGCCGGAGGCGGTCCAGGTCCGGCCCGTCTCCCCCTCCTCGAGCACGTAGGTGGCGTCGGGCGCCAGACCCCGGGGACGGGCGGTGAAGCGGCCATCGGCGCTGTCGCGGTGGCGGATCGCCTGGATGTAGCCCTCACCTCGCTCGGGGCTGTCGAACTGGGCCACCACCCAGCGCTCGGGGCTCTTGCTGAACGGCGTCAGGGCGTAGTGGTCGCCGTGAAGCAGGTGCGGGGCGGCCCTCCGCCAGACCTCGATCATTCGCCGGATCAGGGCGAAGTCGTAGCCGTCCTTCCTGATGTCGATCGCGATCGAGAGCATGCCCGCCATCGCGCAGTGGAAGGAGAAGCTGTCGATGTTCTGGTTGTGGCGGGATTCGCCCCCGTCCCAGGAGAGCGTCGTCTCCCGGAAGTAGGGGATCCACTGGTAGAGGGTGTGGTGGAAGGCGAGCTTGATCTCGTGGAAGCCGTAGCCGTAGTCGGTGTAGTGGAGCGGCACCGAGCGCCGCATCGTCTCCAGGTCGTTGCGCCGGCCGCCGGAG
>DATAXV010000034.1:0-4789 GCA_036272915.1 Candidatus Dormiibacterota bacterium | reverse complement strand
CGAGAGGGATCGGGGAGGAGCAACTCGCGCCCGGCGTGGTGATCGTCGGGGCGGCGAGAGTGGTGGAGGAGATGGCCGCCGGAGCCCGTGCGATCGCGTTCTCCTGAGCTGGGGAGCCCGAAGGTGCGCCGGGCCGGGCGGCCCGGCGCACGTCCCCGCTGGTGGGATCGCCGTCCTCGCCGGAGGAGTTCGCGCGTGTCCTCGCGGAGCGCCCGCCATCGACTGCCCGACCACAGTCCTTAGCCTTAGGCGCTGTGCAGGTGACGTACGACAGACGGTGTTTCGGCTGCGGGGTGGAGAACCCACAGGGACTGCAGCTCCAGTTCGAGAACGAGGGGGAGCAGGTCAGCTGCGAGGCCGAGCTCTCCGCCACCTACCAGAGCTGGCAGGGGATCATCCACGGTGGCGTCGTCGCCCTTCTGATGGACGAGGCGGTGGGCTGGGCGGCCTGGCATGCGGGGCATCCGGGCGTGACCGGCAAGCTCGAGGTCCGGCTGCGGCAGCCGCTGAAGGTGGGGGAGCGGGTTCGCATCGTCGGCCGCGTCGACCGCATCCAGCGGCGGCTCGTCTACACGACCTCGACCGTCACCCGGGCCTCGGACGGCTCCCTGGTCGCCGAGGCGACGGCGACGCTGATGGCCTCGCCGACCGCGATCGCGCCTCCGAGCGACTGAGCGCCGGCATGTCCCACCTCGGCCTTGTCACCCTGCTCGTCGGCGACTACGACGAGGCCATCTCCTTCTACGTCGGCGCGCTGGGTTTCGAGCTCCTTGAGGACACGGCGCTGGGCGACGGCAAGCGCTGGGTCGTGGTCCGGCCGGCGGGGGCGGGGGAGACCGGCCTGCTTCTGGCCCGGGCGTCGACGCCCGAGCAGCGCGCCCGGATCGGCGATCAGACGGGCGGGCGGGTCGGCTTCTTCCTCCATACCGAGGACCTCGAGAGGGACCGCCGGCGCATGCTCGCGGCCGGGGTGACCTTCGAGGAGGAGCCCCGGGAGGAGTCGTATGGGACGGTCGCCGTCTTCCGCGACCTCCACGGCAACCGCTGGGACCTGATCCAGCACCGGGGCTGAGCGCACCCGGACACAGTCTGGAAACAGCGGGCTGGGATGGTTCCGGCATGGAGATCTCCAATGCTTGAGCGGTGGCTTGCCGGACCTCTGCGTCTGCGGTGGGTCCTGCCCTCCGCCGCCGCCGTGGGTGCGGTGCTGGTGGCGCTGGTCATGGTCAACGTCCAGATCCACGGCGGCTATCTGATCGCCGGCGTTCCCCACCAGTTGCGCTCGGCGGCGCTGGCCACGGTCGTGGTCCCCGCCGTCCTGCTCTTCCTCGCCGCGATCGTCCTCTTCCTCGTCGGCCTCGCCTGCCTCCCCCTCGCCGTCGGCGGGCTCGCCGTCTACGGGTTGATCAGGGCCTTTCGCCGCCGCTCCGTCTGAGCGGCGCCTACCATCGTCGCGTGGCCGAGAACACCTACACCTTCGGACGGGATGAGCTGGCCGCGCGGCGCATGGAGCTGCTCGACCAGGTCTTCGGGCCGGCCGGCGACCGGGTGCTGAGGGAGCTGGCGAGCGGCCGCGAGGAGTGGGGCCAGGTGCTCGACCTGGGCTGCGGACCGGGCCTGACCACGGGGCGCCTCGACAACGTCCTCCGCCCCCGCCGCCTCGTCGGGCTGGACCTCGCCGAGACCTTCCTGCGCCTGGCCCGGGAGCGGGTGCCCGGGGCCACCTTTCTCTCCCACGACCTCAACGGCCTGCCCTATCCGGGGTCGCCCGCCGATCTGATCTACGCCCGATACGTGCTGTCGCACCTGCCCGAGCCGGCGCGGCACGTCGCCGAGTGGCGGTCACAGCTCGCCGAGGACGGGGTCCTGCTGATCGAGGAGAACCACTCGATCCGGGCATGGGAGCCGGTGTTCGACCACTACCTCCGGTGCGCCGCCGAGGTCATGGGCGGCGCCGGCGGCGACCTCTACATCGGCCGCACCCTAGCCGGGACCGGGGCCCTGATCGATCGTGTCGCCGAGATCTCCCCGCCGACCGGCCTGACCGCACGCATGTTCCGCCTCAACCTCAGGTCCTGGTCGCGTCACGCCGGTCCCGAGAGGGCGGATGAGGTCGCCCGGATCGATGACCAGCTGGGGGAGCTCGAGGACTCCTCGGAGCAGGGCGGCATCACCTGGTTCCTGCGCCAGCTGGCCCTGCCTCGCGACTGACGGCGGCGGATGGCCGCGCCGGGCCATCCGCCGCTCTCGAATCGGTCAGGGCCGGTGGTACTCCTCCCGCCGGATGCCGTCAAAAGCGGCCGCTGCGCATGCAGCAGCCCTTGAAAGCGGTGGCCCGAGCCGCACGGGCAGGGATCGTTGCGGCCGAGCCGCTCCTCCAGGAGCTTGTCGCCGTGGACGATCCTAATCCCACGCTTGACCCGGGTCTCGGAGGGAAAGCCGCGTCGACGCTTACTCGACGCCTCGAAAGCCGAACTGGTTGCGGGGCATGGCTGGCTCCTCCTCTGCTCGTCGCCGGCGACGGGCCGGCCGGACGTGATCGCACCCGGAGACGGGGCCGGCGGCCGCAGGGGCCCTCCCGGTCAGCCGCCGATCACATCGGTGAGATTGACGAGGGTCCTGCGCAGCGCGGCCAGCTGGCGTCGGCCCATGCGGCCTGCCCATTCGGTCTCGACCTCGGCGTGCAGCTCCCTGATCCTCGCCAGCAGGCGGCGACCCCGCTCGGTGAGTCTGACCACCCTCGCCCGCTGGTCGGAGCCGGACGGCTCCAGCCGCAGGTAGCCGCTCCTCTCCAGGTTGCGGATGATCCGGTTGACCGCCTGCTTCGTCATCAGCGCCCGACCGGCCAGGTCGGTGGGGCGGACGCCCTCCGGCGTCGGGTACTGGAACACGGCGAGATCAGCCGGGCTGAGATCCTCATAGCCCGCCTGTCGCAGTCCCTCGTAGATCCGCCGGCGGGCGTGCTGCCAGGCCAGGCGGAGAAGCGGTGCCAGCGGCGTGGAGCCCTCTTCAGGCTCCTCGATATGGTCCACAATGTGTACTATAAACGTACCCGTTGTTTACTGTGTTCGGCGAGGGAGTGGATATGACTGCACAGGAGAATCGACGAATCGTGCTCGACTTCTACGAGGCGGTGGTCAATCGCCGCGACTTCACCGCCGCCTCCGCGTACCTCGGTGACGTGTACATCCAGCACCGCGCCGATGTCCCCGATGGCGTCGACGGCCTACGCCGGTTCATGTTGCGTGAGCGCAGTCCGCAGACGCGCGTCGACGTCCGTCGGGTGTTCGTGGACGGCGACCACGTGATCCTCCATGCCCACGTGGTCCCCTCGCCGGATGACCGGGGAAGCGCGCACGTCGACATCTTCCGGGTCGACGGCGGCAAGGTGGTGGAGCACTGGGATGTCGACGAGCCCATCCCGGCGGAGACGGCGAACTCCAACGGCGTCGTCTGACCCACCTGACGAGCCCCCGGACGGGGTCCAGCCTGCTGGGGTCCCCGTCATGCGCCTCGTTGCGGAATGGCGGCCTCAGCGCTGCCGGCGGTTCGGCCTCTGGTGCGGGTTCCGGCTGGGTCGGGTGGTGCCGCCCTTCTGGGTTGGCGTCGGCTTGAGGCTCGCCCCCGGCTCGTGGCCCCTGATCGAGGTCCGGTTGAGGGCCGCCTCGACCTTGGTCGCCACCGAGGCCGGGATCTCGACCACGGAGAAGGCGTCGAACAGATCGATGTCGCCGATGGCGTCGCCGGGGACGCCCGCCTCGTTGGCGATGGCACCGACCAGGTCCGCCGGACGGACGCCCTGCTTCTTGCCGACGCGCAGGAAGAGCTTGGCCATGGGCTCCTGCGGGTCTCGCCGGATGGGTGCCGCCGCCGGACGCCTCTCCCGCTTCCGCTCCGGCTCGCCGGCACGACGGTCCTCCCGGGGGCGGGGAGCTGGGCCCGCCGGAGGTCGGGGAAAGGGAGGCGGCTCGGGGACGGTGACGGCCGGCCGGTCGGGAGCCCCATGCCGCTCGGCGGCCATCTTGAACGCGGCCGCGGCCAGCTCGGTCACGTCGCGCGAGGAGGCCAGGTCCTCGACCAGAGCGATGAACTCGTCGAGCTCGCCGGTGTCGACCACACGCAGCACCTCATCGCGGAAGTTGGCCCGGCGCCGGGCGGCGATGTCGGCGGGGCTGGGCAGGCGCAGCGGCTGCAGCCGGCGGTGGATGCCCCGCTCGATGACCTGCAGGAGCCGGCGCTCCCGCGGCGTGACCAGCGTGACCGCCTCCCCGGTGCGTCCCGCCCGGCCGGTCCGGCCGATGCGGTGCACGTACGACTCGGCGTCGGCGGGAAGGTCGAAGTTGATGACGTGGCTGACGTCGGGGATGTCCAGCCCGCGGCCGGCGACGTCGGTGCCGACCAGGACCTGGATGTGCCCGCCCCGGAAACGGGCCAGCACCCTCTCGCGCTGGACCTGGTTCATGTCCCCGTGGATGGCCTCGACGATGTAGCCGTGGCCGTTGAGCCGGAGGGCGACCTCGTCAGCGTCCCTCCGCGTGCGCACGAAGACGATCGCCGAGTCCGGTCCCTCCAGGTCGAGGATGCGGACCAGGGCCTCGACCTTGGCGCTGTAGGGCACCTCGTAGTAGACCTGGCGAACCCGGGGCGCGACCGCCTCGCGGCCGTCGACGCTGATCTGCTCCGGGTCCCGCATGTAGGTCTTGCCCAGACGCCGGACGCGGGCGGGGATGGTCGCCGAGAAGAACGCGGTCTGGCGCCCGGCGGGGACCTTCGACAGGATCCTCTCGAT
>DATAXV010000033.1:0-13481 GCA_036272915.1 Candidatus Dormiibacterota bacterium | reverse complement strand
GTCCCTCCGCCTGGCGATCCGGGCGGTGGTGGAGGCGAGATGAACGGCAAGTCGTCACGGACCCTGCTCCTGCGCGGCCACATCATCGACTCGATGAGCCTGCCCCGCCTGCTCGACCTGGTCATGGACATGGGCGGGGCCTTCGACATCCAGGAGCTTCGCGTCGGCCAGCACAAGACCGACCATTCGACCTGCCGGATCGCCGTCTCCGCCGACGACCCCGCCGTGCTCGACCAGATCCTCCGCCAGGCGACGATCCTGGGCGCCGTCGCCATCGAGGAGGAGCCGGCGCAGACGGCGCGGGTCGAGCTCGCCGGCGTCTACCCGGAGGGTTTCTACTCCTCCAGCAACCTGGCCACGGAGCTGCTCTTTGACGGCGAGTGGATCCCCGTCGAGCGGCAGGAGATGGACTGCGCGGTGGCGCTCGACCGGAGCGCCCGCCGCGCCTGGACGCTGCCCTTCTACGAGACGGAGCCGGGGATGGAGGTCGTGGTCGGCCACGCCGGCGTGCGCGTGACCCCGCTCGAGCGCTCGCGCCAGACCGAGATCTTCAGCTTCATGGCCAGTGAGGTCTCCGCCGAGAAGCCGAAGAAGCTGCTCATCGCCAAGGTCGCCGAGGAGATGCGGGCGACGAGGGCCGAGGACCGGATGATCCTCGTCGTCTCCGGTCCGGCCGTGGTCCACACCGGGGCCGGCGAGCACCTCTCCCGGCTGATCGAGCTCGGCTACATCCAGGTCCTGTTCGCCGGCAACGCCCTCGCCGTTCACGACGTCGAGGCGGCGTTGTTCGGCACCGCCCTGGGCGTCAACCTGGAGAGCGGGCTGCCGACCGAGCACGGCCATGCCCACCACATGCGCGCCATCAACCGGGTACGCGCCGCCGGCGGCCTGCGGCCGATGGTGAAGAGCGGCCAGCTCCAGACCGGCGTGATGAAGAGCGTGATCGACCACGACGTCGAGTACGTCCTGGGTGGAAGCGTCCGCGACGACGGGCCGCTTCCCGACGTCTGCTCGGACATGTGGATGGCGCAGCGCCGGATGCGCGAGGCGATCTGGGGGCCGGGCGGAAGCGGTCCGGTGACCGACCGGCCGGAGCGCGTGACCCGGCCGCGGGTGGGCCTGGCCCTGATGCTCTCGACCATGCTTCACTCGATCGCCACCGGCAACATGCTGCCGGCCTCGGTGCGGACGATCTGCGTCGACATCAACCAGTCGGTGGTGACCAAGCTCGCCGACCGCGGGAGCTGGCAGTCGATCGGGTTGGTGACCGACGTCGAGTCCTTCCTCCGGGAGCTGGTCCTGGCCCTGGAGCGGCAGTGAGCCCGGCCGGGAACGGGGTCCGCCGCCGGCGCGCGGTGCGCGTGCTCCTGCTCGACGCCAGCGACCGGCTGCTCCTGCTGCACTGCGCCGACACCAAGAACCCCGCCCGCGCGCCCTACTGGGTGACCGTCGGCGGCGGGGTCGAGCCAGGCGAGAGCGACGAGGACGCCGCCCGCCGGGAGGTGCGGGAGGAGGTCGGGATCGAGGACATCGAGATCGGCCCCCTGATCGCCCGCTACCGCTCTGTCTTCACCTTCGAGGGCGTCGACTACGACCAGGAGAACGACTACTACCTGGCCCGGACCGAGGTCACCGAGGTCGACGGCTCCGGCCGCGATGAGATCGAGGTGCGCTCCACGCTCGGCCACCGGTGGTGGACGACGGAGGAGCTGACGAGCTCGACCGAGGAGTTCACCTGTCCCGGGCTGGGTCCGCTCCTGGACCAGACTCTCCGCTACGGACCGCCGGCCCCTCCGGTCGCCCTGGCCCCTTAAGACCTCTCCGCCGGTCCGTTCTCCTGTGAGTTCGGCCGGAGTTGCCGTTCGAACGTCTGTTTGGTATAGTGGCGCACATGAGGACGCTGCTCACGCAGGCGCGGCTGAAGCGGCTGATCAGGATGCAGGCGGACGCGATCCGCAGGCTCGACCACGAGGCGGCAGTGCCTCCCGCGCGGACGGTCCTGGTCGGGCGTCTGATCTCGGCGGCGGAGGATGTGCGCATGGCCTGGCGCAGTGAGTGCCCGGAGGGGATGAGGCAGACCGGCCTGGGGCGTCACGTGACCCGGCAGCTGGCGGCGTGCCTGGCCTCGATCGCGGCGCTGGAGCGGAGAGGCGCGGACGTGGAGGCGCGAAACGTCGAGTTCCGCGACGCGGCGCTGCCGCTCCTCTTCTTCCTGCGCGGTCTCGAGGACACCGCCGATGACGCTCTGGCCGCCTGGCTCGGGCGCCCGGCACTGGCCCGTTCGGCCTGAGCTCGGCTCAGGCCCCGGCCCGGCGCAGTCGCTCCTCGCCCTCGTCGAGGAGCCCGGCCTGGTATGGACCGGATGAGGTCTTCACCGACTCCTTCCTGGCGTTGAAGGCCAGCACCCACAGGCCAGCTGCCCAGCCGATCTCCAGCTCCTCGACATGGAAGGGCCGCCGCCGGGCGGCCTGGTAGGCGGCGAGGAAGCTCGCGCTCTCCTCGACGGACGCCGCCACCACCGGGCCGAGAGAGGCGAAGACCCCGGCCGCCGCGCCGGCGATGGCCGCCTCGGAGCGGAGGGCGACACTGTCCCAGTCGTGGACGGCCCGAGGTTCACCCGCGCTCCAGGCCAGGTTGTGCGCCTCCCAGTCGACGTGCCCGACCACGGCGGGGAGGACATCGGCCCGGAGTCGGGCGCGAACCCGCCGGCCGATCTCCTCGATCCAGGCGGGGCCGCCGGGAGCGTTCAGATCCGCGTCGAGGTCGTCCGGAGCCGGCCACGTGCCGTGCCCGTCGTGGTCCCAGCCCACCCAGGGAGGCGCCGGATCAAGGGTGAGCACCTCGGCTGCCATGGGTGCCAACGCCACCAGCCGCCGGAGCAGGGCGGCGAAGGCGGGGACTGTGGCCGCGGTGGGGGAGACCGCGGCGGCCTCCTCCACCAGGCGTTCGGCGGAGACCATGAGTGGGCCGACGAGGTCGGGACCGGCCAGGAGCTCAGGGCAGGGGTAGCCGCGCCTCCAGACGTGCCGCTGCACGGCGGCGCAGGCTGGCAGCCGCGGATCCGCCGGTCGCGCCTTGATCACGACCGAGGTCCCGTCTTCCATGTCGACGCCGACGACGCGAGAGAGGTGCCCGGTTTCGAATCGAGCCCGTCGCGGCGCCGAGCCCAACTCGTCGACGCACCAGGCCCGGATCTCTGGCGGAAGCACAGGGACATGGTGCCCTGGCGGCGACGCTCGGTGTGCGAGGATGGGTCCCCGCCGGGCGCCGTCACTGGCGACCGCACCACCTGAACGGTTGAGGAGGAACGAGATGGCAGCGGTTCGCCACCTGGCGGAGATCGTGCTCTGGGTCCGCGACGTGGATCGCGCGCTCGGCTTCTACCGCGACCTGTTCGGGCTGGAGGTGATCTCCCCGCCGGAGCAGCCGATCCGGTTCCTCCGTGCCGGCCCCGGTGAGCATGGGGTGCCGGAGATGATCGTGCTCGTCCCGCACCCCGATCCGGCCGGATCGTTCCCCGATGACAAGCCGCTGCGGCCGCTCCACCACATGGCCTTCAACCTGGCTCCGGCGGAGTACGACGCCCAGGAGCGGCGGTGCCGCGACGCCGGGCTTGAGGTGCGGGGCGGGATCCATCCCGTTCTCAAGAACGTGCGCACCTTCTACGTCGACGACCCGGACGGCAACGAGGTCGAGTGCATCGCGTCGACCTGAGCGCGGAGGGCAGCGTCATCCCCGGGGAGGAGGACCGATTTCATCCGCGAGGCCGATGACCCGTTAGCGAGGCCGGACATAGCCTCCGGGCATGAAGAGCAAGCGGCTCTGGCTGCTTCTTGCGGTCCCCGCCGTCGGGGTGTCCCTCTACTCGGCCCGGTACCTCCTGTTGGGTCCGGCGCTCTTCCTCGCCCTTCAGCACGCGACCTACGCGTCGCACCTGTTCCCGCTGCTGCCCCACGTCGCGGGTGGGGTCATCGCCCTGTCGCTGGGGCCGTTGCAGTTCCTGCCCGGAATCCGGCGGCGGTGGCTGAGAGCGCACCGCCTGATCGGCCGGGCCTACGTCGGCGGGGCCATCCTCGCCGGTCTCGGCGGGATCGGAATGGTGCCGCTCTCGCTGGGCGGGATGATGGCACACGTCGGCTTTCTCGTCCTCGCCGGGATGGTTCTCGCCTCCACCGTCGCCGGCCTGGTGGCGATCCTCCGTCGCCGCGTCGACAGCCACCGCGCATGGACGATGCGGTCCTACGCGCTGATCTTCTCCGCGGTCACCTTCCGAGCCTGGATCGGCCTGATCGTCGCTCTTCACCTGCCCTTCCCGGAGGCGTACGCGGTCGGCTCGTGGGTGACCCCGCTGATCGACCTGATCGTCGCCGAGTGGCTGATCGGCCGGAAGGCCGTCCGGCGGGTGGTTGGTCCGGTCGCGACGGCGGTCAGGTAATGTCACACCTGGCAGTGGACAGGCTTCGCGTCGCAGCTCGATGGCTGACCGCCTGGCCCACGGATGTGGCGGCGGCGGTGGTGCTCGCCGTCCTCGACGTGATCGGGACGCCCGACTTCGGAGGAGCGAGCGGACCGCATCCACGGCCCGTCCTCATCGCCTTCGCCGTCATCGCCATCGCCCCGCTCTGCGTGCGCCGGCGATGGCCGTTCTGGGCGCTGGCGGTGGTCGCCGTCACCAACCTGGTCGCCGCCGCCGTCGGGCTCGCCGCGTCACCGGCCAAGGCGGCCGCGCTGCTCCTCATCCTCTACACGGTCTCGACGCGCACCGGCCGCCGGACGTCCGCCCTGATCTCCGCGGCCATCGCCGGCGGCACCATCTACGTGACGCACGCGACCGGGCCGATCAACGTCATCGCCGACCTCGTCCTGGTCGTGACCACCTGGGCCCTCGCCGACAGCGTCCGCAGCCGCCGCAGCCTGGCCGCCGCCCTCGAGGAGCTGGCCCGCTCGGTGGACCGGGAGCGGGCCGAGGAGGCGAGACGAGCCGCCACCGAGGAGCGCGCCCGCATCGCCCGCGAGCTGCACGACGTCGTCGCCCACAGCGTCAGCGTCATGACCATCCAGGCCGGGGGCGCCCGGCGGCTGGTGCTGCAGGACCCGGCCGAGGGGCGCAGCGCCCTGGTCTCGATCGAGCAGACAGGCCGCCAGGCGCTGGCCGAGCTCCGCCGGCTGCTCACCGTGCTCCGCGCCCCGGCCGGGGAGGGGGAGCCCGCCGACCGGGCCCCGCAGCCGGGGCTCGACCGGCTGGATGAGCTTCTGGCCAGCTTCCGCACCGCCGGCATGGAGGTCGACGCGCGGGTCGACGACATCCCCCGGCCGCTGCCCGCCGGTGTCGACCTCTCCGCCTACCGCATCCTCCAGGAGGCCCTCACGAACTGTCTCAAGCACGCGCCCGGGACCCACGTCGACGTCTCCCTCACGCGCGACAACGCCTCGCTGCTGGTCGGGGTCGAGAACGACGGCGGCGCCATCGCCTCACCGGAGCTGGTGGGGGCCGGCCACGGCCTCATCGGCATGCGTCAGCGGGTCGACCTCTTCGGCGGCGAGCTGGCGGTGGGGCCGAGGTCCGGCGGCGGCTGGCGGGTGCGCGCCCGCCTGCCCCTGGTGCCGGCGCCGTGACCACCGTCCTCCTCGTCGACGACCAGCCCCTGGTCAGGGCCGGCTTCCGCCTGATCCTCCAGCCGGAGGCGGACATCGAGGTGGTGGGGGAGGCGTCGAACGGAGCGGAGGGGGTGGAGGCCGCCCGCCGCCTCGACCCCGACGTGGTCCTGATGGACGTGCGGATGCCGCAGGTCGACGGCATCGAGGCGACCCGACGCCTGCAGGAGATGAAGGCGAGGGCGCGGATCATCATGCTGACCACGTTCGATCTCGACGAGTACGTGTTCGACGCGCTCGCCGCCGGGGCCTCCGGCTTCCTCCTCAAGGACATCGAGCCCGAGGAGCTGGCGGTGGCGGTGCGGGTCGTCGGCCGCGGCGACGCGCTGCTCGCCCCGAGCGTGACCAGACGCCTGATCGGTACCTTCGCCCGCTCGCGGCGCCGGCCGCCCAGCGTGCGGCTGCGGGACCTCACCGAGCGCGAGGTCGAGGTGCTGGGCCAGATCGCCCGCGGCCTCTCCAACCAGGAGATCGCGGCCGCGCTGGGCGTCAGCGAGACGACGATCAAGACGCACGTCGCCCACCTGCTCGACAAACTCGACCTCCGCGACCGGGTGCAGGCGGTGATCCTCGCCTACGAGTCGGGCTTGGTCGAGTCGGGCCGCACCGACTCCTGAACCGGCGGGCTCAGCGGAGGCCGGCGGCGCGCATGATCCCGGCCAGCGACTCGCCCGTCCTCCGCAGGCGGTCGGCGGCGGGCTGCGCGTTCAGCTCCTTGTCGAAGGGCTCGACCACGACCGGGCCCTCGTAGCCCATGTCGCGCAGGGCGTGCAGGAATCCGGTGCTGTCGATGACGCCGCTGGCACCGGCCAGCAGGCGCTCGTTGTCGATCTGCTCGTCGGGTCCGCGACCTGGCCGGGCGTCGTTGACGTGGACGTAGACGACGTCATCGGCCTTCAGCCGCCTCAGGTCCTCGACGGTGCCGTGCGAGGTGTACCAGTGGAAGCAGTCGAGGAGGAGCCCGGTGTTCCCGGTGCCGAGGTTGTGGCCCAGCTCCAGCGCCCCCTCGATCGTGTGCAGGAACTCGTGGGCGTGGCCGTGGCGGAGGGTCTTGGGCCCGACGAACTCGAGGCCGAGGCGGCAGCCGTGGTCGGCCAGGCGCTGCGCCAGAGGCTTCAGCCGCTCGGTGTGGAAGGCCAGGTTGGCGGCGTAGTCGAGCGTGTCGGAGAAGGGCAGGATCCAGATGCAGCACCATGGGCTGCCGAGGTCCGAGGCCAGCTCAGCCTGGGCGGCGAAGCGCTCCAGCGTGGCCTCGTCAGGCGGCTCCTCGCCGCGAAAGTTGACCGGCAGGCCCCACCCGCCGGGCCGGACGCCGGCCTCCTCGAAGCGCTCCCGGATCTCGCTGATGGAGGTCCGGACGGCTCGCTCGGCGAGCTCCGAGATGTTCAGGTCCAGCCCCTCGAACCCGTTGTCGCGGGCGGCGCCGAGCGCCTCCTCGAACGGCAGCGAGAGTCCGATCGTGCCGGGATTGAGGCTGGTGAACATGGCGCTTGCTTCCCCCTCGGTGGTGCGGATCGCCGGTTCGACGGCTGCCCCGATCGTACACGTGCGCCGTCGCTCCCCGTCCCGCTTGAGATCGTGTGCAAACCTATCTGATAGGATCCCGTGAGGAGGTAAGCGAGATGAGGATCGCCGAGGCTCAGACGCTCGTCCTGGGCTCCAGCTGGCGCAACTTCACGATCGTCCGTCTGCGCACGGACGACGGATTGGAGGGCGTCGGCGAAGTCCGCATGGTCAACCACACCAAGGCGCTGCTCGGGTACCTCGAGTACGCGCTCCCCGCTCACGTGATCGGCTCCGATCCGTTCGATCTGGAGGCTCTGGCCCAGCGCATGTGGCGCTCCGACTACGAGCGGGCCGGCGGCGTCGTCATGTCCGGGCTGGCGGCGGTCGAGATCGCCTGCTGGGACATCATCGGCAAGGCCCTGTCGCAGCCGATCTACCGGCTGCTGGGCGGTGCCGTCCGCGACCGCATCAAGGCCTACGCCAACGGCTGGTACACGGTCGAGCGCACCCCGCAGGAGTTCCACGCCGCCGCACGGCGGGTGGTCGAGCGCGGCTACCTCGCGCTCAAGGTCGATCCCTTCGGCGCCGGGACCTACGAGCTCGACGCCGGCGAGAGGCGCCGCGCGCTGGAGCTGGTCGAGGCCGTGCGCGACGCGGTCGGGCCCGACGCCGACCTCCTGATCGAGATGCACGGCCGGTTCGCCCCGGCCGCCGCCGTCTCCATCGCCCGCGATCTGGAGCGCATCAACCCGGCCTGGATCGAGGAGCCGGTGCCGCCCGAGAACCTGGCCGCGCTGGAGCGGGTCAGGCGCGAGGTGAGGATCCCGGTCGCCAGCGGCGAGCGCATCCATGTGCGGCACGAGTTCCGCGAGCTCTTCGAGCGCCAGGCGGCGGACATCCTCCAGGTCGACATCACCGGCTGCGGCGGGCTCCTCGAGGCGAAGAAGATCGCCGGCTGGGCGGAGGCGTACTACCTGCTCATGGCCCCGCACAACGTCGGCGGCCCGATCTCCACGGCGGCGGCGCTTCACCTTGCCGCGGCCACCCCCAACTTCAAGATCCAGGAGCACTTCAACGACTTCGGCGAGGCCCACGTCAAGCAGTCGGCGCCGGGCAACCCCGAGGTCGAGGATGGGTACTTCTCGCTGCCCTCCGGCCCCGGACTTGGCGTGACCCTGGACCAGGACCTGGTCGCCGCCCATCCCGCCGAGGAGATCCAGTTCGACCTCTTCGCCGAGGACTGGCAGTTCCGCCAGGGGCGTCAGATCGAGAGCGACTGATCTGCGGCGGGCCGGTTCAGTTGCGGCTGACCTGGAAGATGACGACCAGGACGCGCAGGGCGAGCACGGCGCAGATGATCAGCAGGCAGTAGCCGAAGAATTGGTAGAGCGAGACGGCCGCGGTGATCCGGGGCCCGCCGCTCAGCCCGAGCAGGAGCACGGCCATGATCCCGGCCGTCGCCGAGAGCAGGGTCAGCAGGATCTGGTGCAGCCAGCCGCCGACGACCTGGCGGGTGGGCCCGTCGGCGAGCAGCCGGACGTTGACGCCGAGCCTGCCCGTCTCCAGGCTGGCCGAGATGCGGTCGAGGCGGCGGGGGAGGCGCTGCAGGGAGGGGAGGAGCATCGCCAGCTGCTCCATGGCCGATCGCTCCACCGCCTCTGGCGCCAGCTTCTCGGCCAGCTGCCGGCCGCCGAACTCCCGCGCCTCGCCGACCATGTCGAAGCCCGGGGCGAGCAGTGCCAGGACGCCCTCGGCGGTGGCCATGGCCCGGAAGACGGCGGCCACCTGGGGCGGGACGGAGAGGCCATGGGCGGTGACGATCCGGAAGAGGTCGGTGAACATGTGGATGCCGGCCGGGCGGCCCGGCCCGAGGTGCTGGGCGATGAAGGAGCCCAGGGCACGCTCCAGTCGTGGCTCGTCGAGCTCCTCGGGCGCGTCCACGACCATGAGCAGCGCGTCGCTGACGGCGACCGCGTCGCCGCCGTTGATCGCCAGCAACAGCTGCTGGAGGTTGCGGCGGAGGGCGGCGTCGAGCCGTCCCACCGAGCCGAAGTCGAGGAGCCCGAGGGTGCCGTCCTCGAGCACCAGGATGTTGCCCGAGTGGGGGTCGGCGTGGAAGACGCCGTCGATCAGGATCTGGCGGAGCAGGCACTCGAGCAGCGTCCGCGCCAGCTCCTCGCCGTCGATCCCGCGCTCGGAGAGGGTCGGCGCCGCGGTCGCGATCGACACGCCGGCCAGCCGCTCCATGACCAGCACGCGACGCGTGCAGAGCTGCTCGTGGGCGGTCGGCACGCGCACCTCGGGCCCGCCGCTCCGGGCCGCCGCGGCGGCGGCGACGGCGGTCATGTTGCCCGCCTCGACGCGGAAGTCGAGCTCCTCGCGAAGGGCCTGGGCGAAGCCGGTGGCGAGATCCTCGGCGCCGAGGGAGCGCCCCCAGCCGCTCGACCGCTGCAGGCGCCGGCCCAGCTGCCGGAGGATGTCGAGGTCCCGCGCCACGAGCACCTGGACGCCGGGCCGCTGGACCTTGACCACGACCACCTCGCCGGAGTGAAGGCGGGCGGCGTGGACCTGGGCGATGGAGGCCGCCGCCAGCGGCGTCCGCTCGATCTCGGCGAAGACGCCGTCCACGCCGCCCAGCTCCTCGGTCAGCACCCGCTCCACGTCCGCCCAGGCGATCCCGGCGGCGTGATCCTGCAGCGAGCGCAGCTCCTCGACGAACTCGGGCGGAAGAAGGTCCGACCGGGTGGCGAGGACCTGGCCGAGCTTGATGAAGGTGACCCCGCAGGCGTCGAGCGCCTCCCGCAGCGAGCGGGCCAGCCGGCGGCGCTTGTCGGCGCTGCCGAGGTCGGCCCGCCAGCGGCCGTTGAGATAGCCGCTCAGCCCGTGCCGGACCAGGATCCGGCTGACCTGGAGGTAGCGGCCGGTCCGTGCCAGCCATCCCCCGAGGCCGCGCCGCCACTCGAGAGGCGTGGGCAGGGAGCCGCTGGGGACGAAGACCTCGGCCAGGACCAGGAAGACCATGGCTCCGAGCAGCGCGCAGCAGATGGCGAGCGCCGCGAAGAGGATGAGGACGGGGACGTTGGTCTCCGTGGGCCGGCCGATCATCGCCGTCAGGAGGGGGTCGAGGATGGCCCAGGCCAGAGCTCCGGCGAGGACGGTCCGGGTCAGGGAGAGGCGAATCCCGAGCAGGCGACGGGTGGCCCAGGCCAGGATCAGGATGTCGAGGACCAGGCCCACCGCCGTGGTCACGCTCTGGAGGGCGCCCGCGATCGCGTTCACCGGGCTACCGTAACCGCTCCGTCCGTCGGAGCGGCCGGTGGCCCTCGCGGCCCGGTGTCGCCGGTGCCCTCGTCGCGGGGATCGAACGTCGGGGACGGTCTGCGCCGCCGGCGTCCCGGAGGTGGTGATCGGGATCGTCGCCGGCTACAGGGGCCGAGGTCTCGGTCGCCGCCTGCTGGACGCGGGTCGAGCGTGCACAGATCGACAGATTCACCGCTCTCAATTTCAGTGAGAGCGTCGCCAACGAGCGAGCCCGTCAGCTCTACCAATCGCTGGGACTCGTCCAGCAGCGGGACGACGGGCTCCAGTCTGGTGTGTTCGATCTCTGAGATGATATCGCCCGCTGATCCAGGATTCAAATCGCTCTCGACGGGGCTATTAGACTGATCCATCCACAGATGGTATGAATACTGTGCATGCTCCGTAACAGTGCAGTTAGAGTTGCTTGCCTCTAATCCAAGGGGCCGCTATCATGAGTCCGGCCTACCAATGCCGAATATCAATCGGGGCAGGTTCCTCTTGATTCGAGGCGCGTGGTATCGACACGCAAGACATCTGTTTTGGCGCATCATCGAGCCCCCCGCCTGGCTGCCAGACCTAGTAATCAAATCTCTGAAGGTCGCGATCGGCTCGGGCATCGCCTGGGACCTCGGTCAAACCCTCCATTCGCCGCGCCCGTTCGCCGACGTGCTGGCCGTGATCGTCCTCATGCAAGGACACGCCTACGGTTCGCTCCTCAACGCGCTGCAGTTCCTCCTCGGCGTGGTGGCTGGCCTGATCCTCGGCCTCATTGCTGAGCGCTTTCTGCAGGTGGCTCCACCGATCCTGGCCGCGGTCATCTTCGTGTCGATGCTGATGGGCGGCTGGCTGAAGGTCTCTCGGCAGGGCTTCAACAACCAGATCGCGGTGTCACCGCTGCTGGTTCTGGCGTCAGGCAGCGCTCAGAACATCGACCCGCCTATGGGAGACGGCGCTCGGTGGAGCGGTGGGGGTCCGGGGTCTCGGCGCTTGTCTGGCCACCAAACCCGGCACGGAGCCTGCGCGAGGAGTATCACGAGATCCGGCGCTGCCTGCTCCATGACACCCTCCGCACGCTGAAGCTGGCGGGCACTGACGCCGACCTCGAGCTGAACCGTAGGCAGGTCCGATCGAATTCAGGCGGGTCTGATCGAATTCGGAGCGTGCGGACGGCGCAGTGGCCGTGGTCGGGCCGGTCGAGGACGCGCTCCGCTGGAATCTCTGGCACGTCCGCCGGATCCACGACCTCAGCCGGCTTGAGGACCGGCTCCGGCTGATCTCCTACTTGTACATGGCCGTCCGTGCCCTGGCCTGGCAGGCGGCCGAGGCGCCTCCGGCGTGTAACGGACTCGCCGAGACCTGGGAACAGAGCCGCTCGGATCTGATGGATGCCGGGGCGGCTGCCGTCGAGGCGATCTCCCTGCGCCTCGACGGCCAGGACCCCACGCCGGCATTGGAGCGCGGAATGGCCGCCGTCCTCCGGTCTGCCGCCGCTGCGCCGAGGGACACGCACACGCTCGCTCTGGCGGCCGCCCTCGGCGACCTCCTCACCGATGTCAGGACCGGGAGAGCTCCCGGCCAGAACTGGCGGGAGCGGACCCTGGCTGCTCGACTGCGTCAGACACTCCAAAGTCGCGCCTCCGTCCGAAGTGTGAGAGCGCTGTCGTGGCTCCCACTCTCACAGTCGGGCATCTTTCCGGAGCGGCGCTCATAGATTTACTGATCGTTTGCGGGTCATGTCAGTTAGGCTGCACACAGCGACGGTTGAGGTGTGAACCCTCTCCAGCATAACAATAGACACCCCCCGCTCCCTCCATCCGGGGGCCGGGCCGGCATTGTCCGGTCCGGCCTAACCAATGACCGGATGTGTGCCCGTGGATGTATGAACTGCTCTCTCCCGCCGCCCGGACCGGAGGTGTAGCAATGAGACGGGGGCGCGTGGATGTCCCCGAGGCAGCCTGGACCATGTCGGCGCTCCTGCAGTTTCCGGAAGGCGCCAGGATGAAACCGGCATGAAGGAGGAGATGAAAGAGCTCTACGTCGAAGGGGTAGCGACGCACGACGGCCCCGAGCCATGCGGCGGCGCCCGCGAGGGCGCGGTCGAAGCGTTGGACGGGGGCACGTGCAGGCAGGCATTGAGCCCCGAAATGCAGACATCCGGGGTGCCGACGCCGTCGGGAAGGCGGGACGCAACACCCACCGCGGGCTAGCGCGAGCCGCAAGGGACCCGCGGGGTCAGAAACCCTCGCATGCGCGGAACCTTCATGCGCGAGAACCGGGAGATCCCGTCCACGCCCCCAGTCGGAGGTCGACACGGCGGGACGCTCAGGGAAGGCTGAGGCCGCAAGCCTGAGATGCATGAGGACGGGAGGTCAGACAGCCCCCGTAGGACCTGCGAAGCCGTCGAACAAGGCCGAGGCCGCGGAGACGGTGGAGGCAAGAGGGCTGACCAAGGGGAACACGGACCGTTCTCACGCACCGCGCCCACGTCCGAGCGCGGCTGTGGTCGCAGCCCCTGCAGCCCCGATTCGCGATAGGCGCGAATCCAACGGTCCAGCGTGGCGCGGCTGAACCTCTCTGCGACTGCGGTCCGGCCCCGCATGGGTGTGAGCGGCCAGCTCGCGTACGAGCAACCCCCTCTCCGCCGGCGTCAGCCGCTCGGAGAGGGCCTCGGCGATGACGCGATAGCGGAAGAGGGCGGTCTCTTCTGCGGAATCCTCGGGCATGGAGCACCTCCTCAGTGAGTTGGTGGCATCCAAGCAGCCCCTGCTGCCCATGCGACCGGCTCCTCCACCATGCCCACCTGGTCGCCACCGAGGGACCGTCGCTACGTCTGGCCGAGGCCACCGCCGGCAAGGGGGTGGTGCCACTGGCCCGACCCTTGCCACCAGCCACGCCAGGCCCTGGACAATGCCGCGTTGTGGACAGCCCGGCTACGTCAGCCAGCGCCGGATGCCATCCCCGCCGGCCTGACCACAGCGCTTGGACAGCCCCTCCGGGCCTGACCACATTGCCCACCGCCT
>DATAXV010000032.1:0-40215 GCA_036272915.1 Candidatus Dormiibacterota bacterium | reverse complement strand
TTCATGAAGAACTGCCGTACGACGACCAGGTTGAAGGCCTGGATCATGCCGGGCAGGATCAGAGCCGCGAAGTTGTTGAGCAGACCCAGGTAGCGGATCAGCAGGTAGTTGGGGATGATGCCGGCGCTGAACAGCAGCGTCCCCAGCACCAGGAGCAGCACGAACTTGCTGCCCGGGACGTGGCTGGTCCGCGAGAGTCCGTAGGCCAGCGTGGTGGTGAAGAGCATGCAGGCCAGCGTCCCGATCACGGTGATGCCGATGCTGACCTCGAGCGCCCGCGTCACCACGCTGCCGGCGAAGATCGTCGTGTAGGCCTGCAGGGTGGGGTGCTTGGGGATCAGCTGGATGGTGGTGCCGGAGAGATCGCTCTGGCTGGAGAAGCTGATCGATATGACGTAGATGAACGGGAAGAGCATGACGATGACGACGATCGCCAGCACGATGAATTTGGAGACCCGGCCAACCCAGGTGGGTTCCTCCATCCACGCGGGTCGATTGGAGACGCGCGCTGCCACTTAGAAGACCCCCTGCTCGCCCATCATGTGGGCGACCTTGTTGGCGCTGACCACAAGGATGGTGCCGACAACCCCCTTGAGCAGACCGACCGCGGTGCTCAGGCCCCAGTTGCCGCCGACGATGCCCTCGAAGTAGACGAAGGTGTCGAGGACCTGGCCGGCCTGGGCGCCCACCGCGGGCTCCTGGAGCAGGATCTGCTGGAAGCTCGAGGTCAGGAGGTTCCCGAGGTTCAGGATCAGCAGCAGCACCGTGATGCCGCGGATACCGGGCAGGGTGACGTGCCAGAGGCGCTTCCACGGTCCGGCGCCGTCGACGACCGACGCCTCGTAGAGGCTGGTGTCGACCTTGCTGATCGCGGCGAGGAAGATGATCGTGCCCCAGCCGACGTTCTTCCACATGTACTGGACGACCATCATCGGCTTGAACAGCGTCGGGTCGGTCATCAGGTTGAAGGTGGTGTTGACGCCGTGACTGGCCAGCACCTGATCGACCAGCCCGTCACCGCCGAGAATGCCCTGCCAGACACTGACCAAGACCACCCAGCCGATGAAGTACGGGAGATACACGATCGACTGGATGACGCGCTTGACCGAGTTGTTCATGATGCTGTTCAGGAGCAGCGCCAGCACGATCGGAGCGGGGAAGAAGAAGATCAGCTGGAGGACGTTGAGCTCCACCGTGTTGATGACGGCCTGGACGACGTCGGGGTCGGTGAACAGCGCGGCGAAGTTCTCGAAACCCACCCACGGGCTGTTCACGAAGCCGAGGTAGGGCGAGTAGTTCTCGAAGGCGACGATGTTGCCCAGCAGCGGGAGGTACTGGAAGACGACAAAGTAGATGAAGCCGGGCACGATGAAGAGGTACATCCACCTCTCCCGCCACATCCTGGTACCGAGCGAGGAGCCGTGGGTCCGCCCGGCAGCGCGCTCAGACCGTCCCCGTATCCCCAGCACCGCCTGCGCCTGCCGCTGCCCGGGGATCACCGCCTCACCTCCGCGTCCGTCCAGCCGCCGGTGCGGGCGCTCATGACCACGGGTCCACCCCGAGGAGGCGCTTGCCCAGATCGGTCAGCTCGGCCGGCTCGGTCCGCTCCTCCTCGATCGCGCGCGGGTCGCCGGGGAAGGCGCGGTAGGCCGGGTGGGTGTTCTTGCGCCAGCACTCGATCCGGCCCTGCCGCTCGGCGTCCGTGTCCTCCATCCTCGTGTTGCGGACCCCGCCCGCCTCCGGCGCCGGGTTCATGCTGATGTACTGGCACAGCCGCGGCTTGTCGGAGACGTTGTGGCCGTTGCCGTGGAGCAGGAGCGTGGTCCAGATCAGGAGATCGCCGGCGGCCAGCCGCGGCTTGGTGATCGTGTAGCCGGTGTAGTCGGGTCTCCGCGACTCGATGTTCTCTCGCGTCTGCGTGGCCAGGAACTTCTCAAGGTTCTGGTAGGTCTCGGGGATGCACTGGAACCCGCCCATGTCCGGCTCGGTGTCGGTCAGGGCGAGCACGCCCTGGACGCCGAAGGGGATGTCGGGGTAGCGGGTCATGTCCGTGTCCCAGTGGATCATCCCGCGGTGGTCGTACTCGGGATGAGCCGGGTTCACCGGCGGTTTCAGCCCGACGCGATCGATCGACACCCACAGCTTGTCGGTCCCATGCACTGCGCGGAACACGTCATAGAGCCGCTGGTTCTGTCGATTGTTCCACATCGACTGGTACTGGTACATCTCGACCATACCGCCGATCCGTATCACATCCGGTCGGTACCAGCTCTCCGGGTCGTCGGGGCTGGCGCCTGTGTGCCGCCAGATGTCGTCCACAGTTGCCTGGAGATCCTCTTTCGGCAGCACGTTGTGGACGATCACATACCCGTACCTGGTGATGTGGTCATGCCACTCGGCAGGGCTCTGGGGATCGTGCGTCTCCAGACCTATGGCGTCACCCATCGACTCCTCCTCTCGTACCCAGGAGGACCCGAGAACCCAGCAGGTGCCATCCAGCCATCGGGCGGGTGATGACACACGCTAGCCAGATCTCGATGCGGACCTCCACGACCTCCAACGAGTTCCGAACGCTCTATTTTAACGATACCAAGCCGGCCAAGTCGAGTCAACCCGTTACTGTCCACACCAAACGGGTTGTGTGCTTCGATCGCCTGTGCCGGTCGTATGTGACGCGATGCGCAGCGCCACAGTCGGATATGAGGCGGGCCGGGGGCCCGCCGGCACTCGCCGGCGGGCCCCACCCGTCCCCGGTTGGCCGCCTCCCCCGGCTCCCGGGCACAGACCAAGGCGAGACCCTCCGAGTCGCGCCCGGAGGCCGGGAGGATGGGAGCGGCGGCCGATCTCACTTACACTTCTCCAGCGCCTTCTGGAACTCCTTCCGCGACTGGTCGCCGCCTCCGCTCTTCCACTGGCTGATCTGCTGGTCGATGTAGGACAGCGGCTGGTTGCCGGTGACGACGCTGTTGTAGGCGCTCTGCTGCATCTGGATCAGGTTCGCGCCCTGCTGCACCCAGGTTGGCGAGTAGAGGCCCAGGGAGGGATCCTCGATCGACAGCTCGATCTGCTTCGCCTGCCAGTTCTGCATCAGCTGTGCCTGGCCCGGCTGGTTGGCGAAGAAGTAGTTGATCTCCGTGCAGCCGCAGAGATAGTTGAGGCCGTTGGGCCAGTTCTGGTTGCCGTTGGTGACCGACACCGGGGCGCCGTCCACCCAGTTGAACATCTTGCCCTCGATGCCGTAGTACATGAAGTTGAACTCTTCGCTGCCCAGCGGACCGGCCATGAAGTCCATGATCTTGAGCAGCTCGACGATCCGCTTCTCGCTCTTGATCGTGCTCGGGATGGCGCCGAAGCCGTAGTCGGCGCTGCCGAGCGCGATCGCCGGCTTGCCGCCGTCGTGTCCGGGCTGCAGCCAGGGCTGGAGGTTGGCGGCCGGGTTGTTCTCCTTGGCCAACGTGTAGAGCGTGCCCGGCTGGTTGCCGAAGTAGCCCCATCCACCCTGGATGAAGAAACCGGTGACGCCGGACGTGAGCAGCGACTCCTCCTGGTTGAGGGTGATGGTCAGCGCATCCGGGTAGAAGGCGCCCTTCTTCCAGAGCTCGCGAGCAAAGCTGGTGGCGGCCCGCCACTCGTCGGTCTCCCAGTCCTTGGTGAACGAGCCGTCCTTGTTCAGCCGCCAGTTGTTGGGCGAGCGGAACATCGAGTTCCAGACGCTCTGGTGGAGCTGATCGAGGCCGTAGGTCTTCTTGCCGTTGCCGTTCGGGTCCTCGGTGGAGAAGGCGACGAACATGCGCATGACTTCGTCGGCGTTCTTGGGGTTGTCCACGCCCAGCTTCTTGGCCCAGTCCTTGCGGTACATGCCGAGCTGGCCGTTTACCGCCTGGATCGGGTAGGGCGGGCCGTAGATCTTGCCCTCGAACGAGGAGCCCTTCCAGGTCACTGGCGGGTAGAGGGCGAGGTTCGGGAACTGCTTCAGCCCGCTGCCCGACAGATATGAGGTCAGATCATGGAAGGCGCCCTCGGCGATGAACTTCTCGAAGCCGGCGCCGTTGTTCAACCCGTTCTGGTTGAAGTTGACGTAGGTGATGTCCGGGAACGAGCCGCTGGCGGCGAGCGTCAGCAGCTTGTCGGCGTAGTCGGGCGAGTCGGCCAGAGTCGGCTGGAGCGTGACATTCAGACGCTGGTTCAGCTCCTGCCACCAGGGGTTGCTCTTCAGCGGCTCGGGCGGCGACGAGAACAGGATCTGGAAGGTGGTGACGGTGCCGCCGTCGCCGGGGGGCTTGGGCACGGTCACGTACGGCTTCGGGTACTCGGTCCAGGCGAGCGGAGTGTTCGCCACCTTGGACACGATCTGCCCGGGCCGCTTGGGCGGCGCGTTGGCTGGGAAGTTGAGCTTGGCCACGCAGGACGCGACCACGTTCGCCGTCGGCGAGCCGCCGCACGAGGCGAGCGCCGCCGTGGCCCCCAGTCCCAGGGCTCCGCTCAGGAACCCCCGCCGCCCCATCCCCCGACGGGACGGCACCTCCTCCCCACGATCACGAGACGAGTCCACCGGATTCATCCTTACAACTCCTCCTCAACGCAGGTCCGAACTTCCCTTCAGGCTCCCCGGTCGCTCCGCAGAGCCCACCGGCGCCGTGCTCCCTCCCCTTCGAACTGGCCCGCGACCCGCCCCTGCGCACTGTCGACCGATTCTCCGCGCACACCTGCGGCGAGGTCGAATGGCAAGTCGGCGTGGGCACCTGGCCCGATCACTCAGTGAGAGAGCACCCGGGACTAGTGTGACGTTGCACTTCGGATTCGTCCAGCGCCACTTTCGGCGAGACTCGATCCGCCGTTGCGGGAGGGCTCTGTGGACGCTGCCTGCGGCAGCGCCGAACCGGCCCCGCCGGCACGCGCGGCGGCCCGCGCGAGCGATGCTCGCGCGGGCCACGGGACGGGGGCGAGTCGTGGGGGGCGCTGCCTGCCCCGGTTCAGAGGGAGGGTCCCCCCCTCTAGTTCCACGCCTCCACCCCGAGCAGATGCTTGCCCAGGTCGGTGAGCTCGGCGGTATGGCCCTGGGTCTCCTCGATTTTGCGAGGGTCTCCGTGGAACGAGCCCCAGCCGGGAGCCCGGTGCTCCTTCCAGCTGCCGATCCGGCGCTCCAGGGCCTCCTGGTCGGGGTGCTCGGGGGCCGGGTTCATGCTGATGTACTGGCACAGCCGGGGCCGGTCGGAGGTGTTGTGACCGTTGCCGTGCAGGAGCAGCGACGTCCAGATCAGCAGGTCGCCGGCGGCCAGACGCGGCCGGGTCGGCGTGTAGCCGGTGTAGTCCGGCTTGCGCGCCGCCAGCTTTTCCTGGTCCTGCGTGGCAATGAACTTCTCGAGGTTCTGGTAGGTCTCCGGGATGCACTGGAAACCGCCCATGTCGGGCTCGGTGTCAGTGAGCGCCAGAACACCCTGCACGTGGAAGGGGATGTTGGGGTACTTGGTGATGTCGGTGTCCCAGTGGATCATCCCCTTGTGGTCGTACTCGGGGTGATTGGGATTGACCGGCGGCTTCAGTCCGACACGGTCGATGGACACCCACAGCTTGTCAGTGCCATGGACGGCCCGGAACACGTCGTACAGGCGCTGGCTCTGCCTCGTGTTCCACATCGACTGGTACTGATACATCTCGACCATACCGACGGTGCGGATGACATCCTTCCGGTACCAGGACTCGGGGTCGTCCGGACTCGAGCCCGTGTGCCTCCAGATGTCATCGACAACGGCCTTCAGTTCCCCGGGGGGAAGGACGTTGTGAACGATCACATAGCCGTACTTGGTGATGTGGTCGTGCCATTCGGCAGGGCTCTGGGGATCATGCGTCTCCACACCGGTTGCGTCGCCCATCAGCTACTCCTCATCTATGCGGACCGGAACACCACTGACCGTCGCCCACCCGCGATGACGCGCGCCATCGCTTCGGGTGGGATTGCGGAACGCGCCCGAACGCGGGAAACGACTTACCAGTCGCTTCAATTCGAAAATACCAATCTGGCCCGGCCGGCGTCAACCTCGGCAGTCCCCGCTCGTGCCGTCCCGCCGACCCCATTTGCGGGGACACGCCCGCTCCCTCGAGCGGGCCTCTCGCGCCCGGTCCGGACCGGGCGACCAGGCCCTTGCTCGATTTTGTTCGGAACAACTCCCTAATCCAGCGGCACCATCCCTTGACGGTCCCTTGGGCCGCTGTTAGCATGGGCCCCATTCTAAGCGCCTTGCTTCGGATTAGTTCGATGGGCATTCCGATTGACGGGGTAGGATCGGCCGGCGCGCCCCCTCCCCTCGTCTCCATGGCAACGCCCGCATCCGGCTGGCGCGATCCGATGCAAGGATCCGGGCATCCCGTCCGACTTCGGTGAAGGAGGCGGACGATCCCTCTCCACCGGCGGGCGAGCGCGGCCCGGCTCCCAGACCGTCCCGGTGAGGAGGAAGAAGTGGATCGATTTCGGCTCGGCATCGTCGACTGCGACACCAGCCACACCTATCAGTTCTCCCGTCGGCTGAACCACGTCGACATCGAGCCGGAGCAGTGGGTCGACGGCGCCACCGTCGTCGCCGCCCATGTCGGCACGTCGCGGGTCACCGAGGAGAGCCGCATCGCCGAGTACGTGGCTGCCATCCGCTCGGCCGGCGTGAAGCTGGTCGACTCCCCCCGCGACCTGATCGGCGAGGTCGACGGGGTCCTGATCGAGTCGAACGAGGGCGGCGTCCACCTGGACCGCGCGCGCCCGTTCCTGGCCGCCGGGCTTCCCGCCTTCATCGACAAGCCGCTGGCCACCAGCACCGCCGACGCCCGGCTCCTGCTCGACCTCGCCGGACGGGCCGGCGTCCCCCTCCTCTCCGCCTCCGCCCTGCGCTACGCGCCGGAGCTCGTGGCCCTCAGGAACGACGCCGGCCTGGGCCGGATCGAGGGGGCCGACGTGTACGCGCCGGCCAAGCTGCACGACCGCAACCCCGGTCTCTTCCACTACGGGGTCCACGGCGTGGAGATGCTCTACACGCTGCTCGGGCCCGGCTGCGCCCAGGTCACCTGCACCTTCGACGAGAGCGGCGAGGTCGTCGTCGGCCGATGGTCGGACGGCCGCCTCGGCGTGGTTCGCGGGCTACGCGGCCGCACCTCCGGGTACGGCCTGACCGTGTACGGAGAGGAGGCGATCGTCTCCCGCCAGGTCGACGCCAGCTGGATCTACAAGGGCTTGGTCGAGGCGATCGTGGGCACGATGCTGAGCGGCAAGGCCCCGGTCGAGCCGGCCGAGCTGATCGAGGTCGTCGCCTTCCAGGAGGCGGCGCTCCAATCCCGGAACCACGCCGGGGCGCCGGTGGAGCTGGCCACCCTCCTCGCCGGTGGGGCCGGTGACTGAGCCTGCTCGCCCGGTGCGCGTCGGCTTCGTCGGCTGCGGCCGTTTCGCCTCGACCGTCCACTACCCCTCGCTCTCCGACCTCGAAGGCGCCGAGCTGGTCGCGATCGCCGAGCTCGACGACGGCCGCCGCGCCGCCGCCGGTGACCGCTACGGCATCCCCACCAGCGCCCGCTACCGCGATCACCGGGAGATGCTCGCCGCCGCCGACGTCGAGGCGGTCTACGTGGTCATGGAGCCGGGCCCGGCGGCGCCGGTCGTGATCGACTGCCTGCGCCAGGGCCGCCACGTCTTCATGGAGAAGCCGCCCGGCATCGACCTGACCGTGACCGAGCGGCTGGCCGATGAGGCGGAGCGGGCGGGGCGCATCCTCCAGGTCGGCTGGAACCGGCGCTTCGCGCCCGTCATCCGGCGCTCGGCCGAGCTGCTCGCCGGAGCCACCCCGACCCTGGTCATGGGCGAGTTCCACAAGGCCCACCCCGCTCCCGAGCCCTTCTGCGGCACCGGCAGCTGGCTGGTCGTCGACCAGTCGCACGCCCTCGACGCGATCACCTTCCTGGCCGGCGGCCTGCCCAGCTCGGTCACCGCCCGCTGCCGCGCGCTGCGCGGCTACGCCGACTGCAACACGGCGCTGCTCGGCTGGGACGCGGGGACCACCGGCATCTTCATGTCCAACTACGTCTCGGGGGGCAGGGTCGAGCGCTTCGAGCTCCACTGCGAGGACGGCGCCGCCTACATGGAGGCGCCCGGGGAGGCGACGATCTACCGCGCCGGCGCCGAGCCCGAGCGCCTCGAGGGCGCCGCGCTGGCCGGAGGCGACGCCTACCACCGCACCTACGGCTATCTCCAGGAGGGCGCCCATTTCCTGGCCTCGGTCCGGGCCGGCACCCGACCCGAGACCAGCATCCAGCACGCCGTCGGGATCATGCGACTCGCCGGCGAGATTGAGAGGAGCGTCACCGCATGAGCGAACCGCCGACGGTGGGTGAGGAGATCAAGGGGCTGGAGCTGGGCGAGTCGCTGAACCTCTGGGGCGAGGCGGCGCGACTCATCCCCGGCGGCAGCCAGACCAACAGCAAGCGGCCGTCCGCCTTCTCCTTCGGCCGCTACCCCATCTTCATCTCCCGGGGGCGGGGCTCACACCTCTGCGACGTGGACGGGAACGAGTACCTGGACCTGGTCGGCGCGCTCGGGCCGATCTCGCTCGGCTACTGCCACCCCGCCGTCGACGCCGCCGTCCGCGAGCAGCTGGAGCTGGGCACCTCCTCGGGATTGCTCTGGCCGGTGGAGATCGAGGCCGCCCGCGGTCTGGTCGAGGCCATGCCCTGCGCCGCCGGCGATCCGTCCGGCACCGTCCGCTTCTTCAAGGGTGGCGGCGAGGCGACCGCAGCCGCCGCGCGCATCGCCCGCGCCCACACCGGCCGCCACGTGATCCTCAACGCCGGCTACCGGGGCTGGCCGGACACCTGGGCGGCCGGGCGGGACGACGCCGTGCCGCCCGACCTCCGGCGCTATCTCGTCCCCTTCGAGCTGGGCGACGCCGAGGGGCTGGAGCGCCTGCTCGCCGAGCACCGGGGCCAGGTGGCGGCGATCTTCACCAACCTCCCCTACGACGGTTCCGCCGGCGCCGGGTACCTGCGGGCGGCGCGGCGGCTGGCCGACGCCAGCGGCGCCCTGCTCGTCTTCGACGAGATCGTCCACGGCTTCCGCCTCGCCGTCGGTGGGATGCAGGAGCACTTCGGGGTCGTGCCCGACCTGGCCTGCTTCGCCAAGGCCATGGCCAACGGGATGCCGCTCGCCGCCGTCATCGGGCGCGCCGACGTCATGGAGGCGATCCTCAACTGCCAGGTGTCGATCACCTACGGCGGCGAGCCGCTGTCGCTGGCCGCCTGCGCGGCGGTGATGCGCGAATACCGTGAGCGCGACGTCATCGGCCACCTGTGGCGCATCGGCGAGATGCTGATGGAGGGTCTCAACCACGTCGGCGAGGAGAGCGGGGTCCCCTTCCGCTGCTGCGGGCACGCGCCGATGAGCGCGATGGCCCTGGACCTGGCCCCTGACCAGGTCGCCCCGGCCTGGGACCTCTTCCTCGGCGAGGCCGCCCGGCGCGGCGTCCTCTTCCGCCGGGGCGGGCTGAACATGGTCACCCTCGCCCACACCCCGGACGACGTCCAGGTCGCGGTGGAGGCCGCGGCCGGTGCCCTTGAGTCGCTCCGCCGCGCCGGCTTCACCTCCGCCGCAGGCGGCGGCGGCGACCAGCGCGTCGGGGCCTGGACGCGCTGAGCGCCAGGCCTCCGGGTCAGCGCGGGAAGAGGCGGCGGAAGTTGCCGTCGCCGATGGCGGCCTCGGCGCCGGCGTCCAGCTCGTCCGATCCGACCTTGGCCACACCGGCCTCGATCACGTGCAGCGGCGCGTGCGTCCCCATCGCCAGGCGGCCGGCCCCGAGGGCGGCGATGGCGGCGGCCAGCAGCCGTCCCGACTCGACGAATGAGAGCTCGGCGACAATGTTGGCGCAGGCGGCGTAGGCCTCCAGCTCGCGGAGGTAGGCGCCGCAGACGAGGAGCGGCAGCCCCTCGTGGCGGACGGCGAGGTCGCGGACCTGGGCGGAGCCGACGCCGGGCACCGGCATCGACGGGTGGTGGCTGCGCTCGTCCTCCATCCGGACCTGGACGCAGAGGGTGAGCTGGCGCGCCTGGCAGGCCTCGGCCAGCCGGTCGGCGACGCCGTCCTCGAGCGAGAATCCGTGATAGTTGGGGACGATCCGGACGCCGGCGAGGCGCGCCGGGGCCAGCCGCAGGCAGCGCTCCAGGTCCTCCTCCCAGCCGCTCAGGGAGGGGTTGATGACCGGCACCGGCCGGAGCGCGACACCGGCCTCCCCGGCGCCGTCGCGCAGCTCGTCGAACAGGGCCAGGTTGGCGCTCATCGGCTCGGGCTGGAGCACCGCCGCCATCGGCGACACGGCCGCCTCCTCGACGCCGCACTCCCGGTACCGCCGCCGCAGCAGCGCCGCCGAGGGCGCCGGGGCCGAGGTGAACGGCCACTGGCCGAGGAAGGCGCTGGCGTCACGCATCGGCGGGAACCTCCAGGCCCAGGATGCGGGCCGCGTTGCCGGCCAGGACCAGATCCCGGTCTCGTCGGGCGAGGTCGGCGCCGAGCACCCGTCCCCGCTGGGTGGCGTAGTCCCGGATCGGCCAGTCCGACCCGTAGATCACGCGCTCGGCGCCGAGCTGCGCGACCGCGTACTCGACCAGTCCGGCCAGGGGCTGCCCGCCCGAGGTGTCGACGAGGACATTGGGATGGGCCCTGACGTCCCTCACCCCGCGCCAGCCGCCGCCGGAGAGGTGGGCCATGACGATCGTCGTCCGCGGATGGCGGCCGGCCAGGTCGGCGATGTCCTCCGGGGTCGACTCCTGGTGGACATAGCCGGTGGTCTTGTACCAGGCGTGATGGAGGACGGGGACACCGAGCTCCCGCGCCCGCTCCATGATCGGGTCGAGCAGGTGGCTCCGCGCCGAGACCGACACCCAGAGCTTGATCCCGCTCAGGTTGCCGGCGGCCACGCAGCGCTCGATCTCCTCGAGCAGGAACGTGGGCGGATGGGAGGGGTTGAGATAGCAGAGACCGAGGTAGGTGTCGGGATGCTCGGCCACGATCCGCATCCCCAAATCGTTGCTTCGCCGCACGTCTGCAGGGGTCGGCTCGACACCGCCGGCGTCGACCAGGTTGTGCAGCTGGACCATGCGGCTGATGCCGGCGCGCCGGGCCAGGCGGATCGACTCGGCCATCTCCTCCGGGTCGTAGCGGCAGCCTGGGGATCGGGTGTGGACGTGCATGTCGATGCCGGGCCGGTCCCAGTCCATCCCTACCCCACCTCCTGGAAAATGTCGCGTGGTATCCGACCCACCCGGTAGCCCAGGCCCGGGCCGCCCAGCGAGGAGGTGGAGACGCACCCCTCGGCCACCCGCATCACGTCCGGATGGGCGGCCGTCTCCGGTCCCGAGGAGTTGGGGTAGTACTGGCGGGCGTTGGCCTCCAGCCCCGTCATCTCGGGGAGGCGCGAGGCCAGGCCGACCGACTGCAGGAAGGCGACGCCGACGTTGGAGAGGTCCTGGATGACGCACATCGCGTCCCGGCGCCGGACCGCGGCCAGGCCGAGCAGGCAGAGGCTCTGGCCCTTGCAGGTCTTGATGGCGACGCCCGACCATCCGGCCTCCAGCGCCGGCTCGATCTCGTCGAGCCGGGTGAAGGCCTCGTCCAGGATCATCGGCTTGAGGGCCGACGCGGCGCGCACCTCGGGGGTCGTCTCCGGCGCCGTCGGCTGCTCGACGTAGCGGAGGGCGGCGTAGGTTGCCGGGCTCCGGCGACGGAGGTCCTCGAGCAGCCCGACCAGCAGGTCCACCGAAGGGCACTGGCCGTTGAAGTCGACCGACAGCTCGATCGGCCGCCCGCCGAGGGCCGAGGCGGCCACGTCGTGGACCTCGATCAGGCGCTCCAGGTCCCAGGCGATGTCGCCGCCGAACTTGACCTTGAAGCAGTAGACGCCGTCGCGGGCGATCCACCGCTCCAGCGTCCTGGGCGGCCCCTCGAGGTCGGAGCGCCGGGGGTCGGTCAGGCTGTCGCCGAGGCCCACGGTGTGCGCCACCGGGACCCGCGTCGCCGCCTCCTCGCGAAGGAAGTCGGCGGCGTACCGCCCGGCCAGGCCCTCGCCGACCAGGGGGGCCAGGTCGTGCGCGCAGTGCTCGGGGCCATAGGCGTCGTACGAGGAGATGCCGGCGGCGATGCCGAACGCGTCGTGGATGGCGGCGTCCACCGGCGAGAGGCAGACAAGGCGAGCCAACTCGGGGATTGGGGCCGCGAGGCCGCGGGCCGAGGCCGGCACCGGCCGCTCGCCGCGGAGCCGCGAGAAGATGTCGAGGGGGTGGGTGAACTCGCCGTCGCCGGCGGCGCGCTCGCAGGCGTCGACGACGAGCTCGCGCATGAGCCCGTCCCTGGCCTCGGCGGGCAGCGGCACCTGGGGCATCGCCCAGGGGTGGGAGAGGAATATGGCCCCCCACCCCACCCCCGGGTCGCCACGGCGGCTCTCGACCCTGACCCTGACGTGGCAGAGGGTGAGATCGGCGGTCCGCTGCCGGCCGAAGGCGAGGCCGTCCTCGGTCTGCTCGGTCCGGAAGAAGGCCCGGGCCTCGACGACCCGGATGTCGGTGCCAAGGCCCATGTCAGGCCATGATCTTCAACTGCTCGACGGTGACGGCGTGGCGCAGCCCGCCGCCTCCGCAGAAGCGGCCGATCTCGGCGACGACGGTGTCGCCCTGCCGGAGACGGGCCTCCAGGGTGGCACCGGCCATGTGCGGGGTGAGGATAACGTTGTCGAGAGAGCGGAGGGGGCTGCCCGCGGGCAGCGGCTCCTCGTCGAAGACGTCGAGGGCGGCGCGGATCCGGCCCCGCCGCAGCTCAGCCAGCAGCGCCTCCTGATCGATCGACCAGGACCGGGCGGTGTTGACCAGCAGCGCGCCGTCGGGCATCGAGCGGAGCTGCTCCTCCCCGATCATGTGCCGGGTCTCCGGCGTCGAGGGGGCGTGGTTGGTGATCACCGCGCACTCGGCGAAGAGCCGGCGGAGGGGCACGACCTCGACCCCCAGCTCCCCGGCCCGCGCCGGATCCAGGTAGGGATCGGCGACCCACACCTCCCGGGCCAGGGGCCGGAGGAGGCGGATCGACTCGCGGCCGACGAAGCCGGCGCCGACCACGCCAACCCGCTGCGCCCCGAGCTCGCGACCCGACCCGAAGGCCTTGGGTCCCTCCCAGCTCCCCTCCCGCGTCGCCCGGTCGTAGCGGTGCACCTGGCGGAGGCCGAGCAGGATCAGGAGCAGGGACACCTCGGCCACCGCCGGCGCGATCGCCACCGCCGCCGTGGTCACGGCGACGCCACGCTCGAAGGCGGCGTCGGGGATCAGGCGCTTGATGCTGCCCGCCGAGTGCGCGATCAGGCGCAGCCGGTCGGCGCGGTCCAGGATCCGCTCGTCGATGGGGGGCGTCCCCCACCCCGTGATCAGCGCGTCGACGCCGGCCATGGCTTCGGCGAGCTCCTCCGCCGACCAGTTGCGGCCGCTCTGGTTGAGGGTCACGCGGCCGATCCCCTCGAGCGCGGCCATCGCCTCGGGGGTGAACAGCTCCCGGCGCAGGGCCTCGGGCAGCGCCAGCAGGATGTGGGGTCGGGCCCCGCCGGCCTGGGGGTTGGGTTCCTGGTCCTTATCACCGGACATGCGGGCTTGTCTCCTCTCGAATCCGTCCAGGGGTTGGGGTGGCCACGTCAATCCAGCCAGCCGGCCAGGTTGGCGCGGACGAAGCCGTCGTCGGCGAGCTCGGGGTGCGTCCGGCAGACGCGGTCGATCTCCGCCATCTGCCCGGGCGAGAGCACCTCCTCCTCGTCGAGGCACCGGCGCGAGGCGACCAGCCCCTGCCGGCGGAGCACCTCCTGGATCCCGGGGATGCAGCCGCGGAACCCGTTGGCGGCGTCGAAGATGGCGGCGTTGGCGTCGGTCAGGGCGGCGCCGTCGGCGAGCAGCGCCTCGGTCGGGCCCTCGGCGCGGCAGCGCTCGAGCGTGGCCACGGCGCCGCTGGTCCAGACCGCCCACTGGCCGAGCAGGCCGCCGACGAACCGCTTGGCGACCGGGCCCCGCGGCGCCTCGAACCGGTGGCAGGTGACCAGGTCGGAGACGATGGCGTCGTCGTTGCCCGTGTAGAGGGCGATCTCGCCCGCCCGGGACGACTCGGCGACAGCCCTGACCACGTCGATCGTCTGGTAGCGGTTGAAGGGGGCGACCTTGATCGCCTCCACCCCATCGAGCTCGGCCAGCCGGAGCCAGAAGGCGTGGCTCAGGGGCCGCCCGCCGACGCTGGGCTGGAGGTAGAAGCCGAAGACGGGGATGATCGCGGCGACGGCGGCGACGTGGTCGATCAGCTCGGCGTCGCCGGCGTCGCGCAGCGCGCCGAGGCTGACCAGGCCGAGGTCGTAGCCGAGCTCTCGGGCCAGGGCGGCCTCGCCCAGCGCCTGCTCCCGCCGGCCGCAGACGCCGGCGATGAGCAGCGGCGCCGGCCCGGCCTCGCGGGCGGTGGCGGCGGCGAGCTCCAGCACCGGCCTGAGCAGCCCCGCCTCCCGGATCGCGAACTGCGTGGTGTGGACGCCGACGGCCACGCCCCCGGCGCCGGCGGCGAGGTAGTAGCGGGTCAGTGCTCGCTGGTGGCGCCGGTCGAGGTCTCCCTTCTCGGTGAGGGCCAGTGGATGGGCGGGGATGACCATCCCTGCCCGCAGGCGCTCCCGCGCCGTGGGGTCGAGCTTCGCCGCCACGCTAGAACGTGCCCTCCCGCTCCTGGAAGTGGGTCGGCCTGTTCAGCAGCGGCCCGCCGATCTCCACCCAGTGGGCGACCCAGTCGATCATCCGCAGCAGCGGCACCCTGGGGTAGCCGAAGAGGTCGAAGGCCCGGCCGCCGTTGGAGAGCAGCGCCTCCGGCGCCTCCTCCCCGGTGACGAGCGGCTCGACGCCGAAGCGCTCGGCGAACCTTTGGACCAGCCACCGCAGCGACACCGTCTCCGGGCCGGCCAGGTTGAGGACGCGCGGCGGCGCCGAGCCCAGGGCCAGGGAGCGCAGCGCGGCGTCGTTGACGTCGCCCTGCCAGATGACGTTGACGGCGCCCATGGCCAGGTCGACGGGGCGCCCCGAGCGCACGCCCAGGGCGACGTCGGTGAGGACCCCGTAGCGAAGGTCGTTGGCGTAGTTGAGGCGAAGCGTCACGGTCGGGCTGTGGTGGCGCCGGGCGGCGTACTCGAAGAGGCGCTCCCGGGCCAGGCAGGACTGCGCGTACTCGCCCACCGGCGCCGGCGGCGTCTCCTCCGAGCACCCCCCGGAGAAGGGGCGGGAGAGCGGGTACACGTTTCCCGAGGAGAAGACGGCGATGCGGGAGCCGGCGTAGCGTTCGGCGACCCGGCCCGCGGTGTAGGCGTTGGTCGCCCAGGTCGAGGCCTCGTCGCCGGTGGTGCCGAACTTCCGGCCGAGCAGATAGACGACGTTGGGGGCGTCGGGGAGTCCCCTCACCTGGGCCGGATCCTCGAGGTCGGCCGCCACCGTCTCCACCCCGGCCTCGTCCAGGCTCCGGCGCGCCGCCGGGTCGGAGAAGCGGGAGACGGCGACGACGCGGGCGGCGGAGCCGACCTCGTCGAGGGCACGCCGCGCCATCCGCGCCAGCGTCGGCCCGATCTTGCCGCCGCAGCCGATCAGGGCGACGTCACCCTCGATCGAGCGCAGGTCCTGGAGCAGCCCTGGCGAGGGTCTGGTCAGGACCTCCTCCAGCTCGGCCACGGTCTCGATCAGCAAGCGACTCCTCCTTCCCTCTCCTCCCCCGTCCGCGATGGGCGCCGAGATCGCGCCCACCGGGCGAGGAGGACCCGTCGATTCCCCTGCATCACCTTCCGGTCAGTCCGCTCAGGGCGATGCTCCTGACGATGTACCGCTGCAACAGCATGAAGACGACCAGCGAGGGGATGAAGCCGATGATGGTCGACGCCATCAGCTCGCCCACGTTGGGGGACCGGGCCTGGAAGGTGGCGAGGCCGACGGTCAGGGTCTGCATGTTCTCGCTCTGGGCCGCCAGCAGCGGCCAGAAGAAGTCGTTCCAGTGGAAGAGGAAGATGAAGATCCCCAGCGTGGCCATGATCGGCACGCACAGGGGCAGCACGATGCGGCGGAAGACGACCAGCTCCGAGGCGCCGTCGAGCTTGGCCGCCTCGAACAGCTCGTCGGGCAGGCCGAGGATGAACTGGCGCATCAGGAACACCGCCTGCGAGCTGGCCACCGTGGGCAGGATCAGGCCCCAGTAGGTGTCGATCCCGTTGAGGTTGGCGATCAGCAGGTAGAGCGGGACGATGGTCAGCTGCCAGGGCACCATCAGCATCGAGACGAAGGACCAGAAGATGACATGGTTCCCCGGGAACCGCTTCTTGGCGAAGGCGTAGGCGGCCATCGAGCAGAGCAGCAGCGACGCCGCCACCGAGACCACCGAGTAGATGGCCGAGTTCAGCACCCAGCGGGCGACGCCGGTCGCCTGCATGGCCTGGCTGAAGTAGCTGAGCGTGATCGAGTGCGGGATCGGGTCGGGCAGGGCCAGGGCGCCGGGCGGGCTGATGGCGAGGTCGAGCATCCAGGCGAACGGGATCAGCGTCAGCACGACCATGACGATGAGGAGGGCGTGGGCGATGGTCGCGTTGCGATACCGGCGCAGGGCGCGCCTGCGTCGCGGGGTGCCGAGCACCGGTGCGGAAGCGCTGCCGAGCATCGCTCAGTCCTCCCCGCCGAGCAGTCGGCGCTGTGCGATCGAGAGCCCGAAGATGATCAGGAAGAGCATCACGCCGACGGCGCAGGCGTACCCGTAGTTGAAGTACTCGAAGCCCTGCGTGTAGAGCATGTACACGAGCGTGAAGCTGGCCCTGGCCGGCCCGCCGCTGGTCATCACGTAGACGGCGTCGAAGACCTGGAACGAGGAGATCGTCTCGATGACCAGGACGAAGAAGAAGATGGGCCGGAGCAACGGCAGGGTGACATGGAGGAAGCGCTGGGTCCAGGACGCCCCGTCGACGTCGGCCGCCTCGGCGTAGACGTGCGGGATCGACATCAACCCGGCGACGAAGATCATCATCGAGTAGCCGAAGCCCTTCCAGGCCGACATCAGGGCCAGGGCGGGCAGGACCAGCCGGGGCACCTGCAGCCAGGCGATCGGCTGGATGTGGAAGGCCCCGAGGGTGGCGTTGAGCAGGCCCTGGTTGGTCGGGTCGAGGATGTACAGCCAGATCAGCGCCGCCATCACCGTGCTGGTCACGTAGGGCAGGAAGAAGACCGCCCGGTAGGTGGCCAGGAAGCGCAGGCCGGAGCTGAGCAGCAGGCCCAGCCCCAGCGCGAGCAGCGTGATCAGTGGGACCGAGATCAGGGTGTAGGTCACCGTCACCCGCACGCTGGTCCAGAAGGTCTGGTCCTGGAACAGGTGCAGGTAGTTGGTCAGCCCGATCAGCTGCGGGTTGCTCCCGACCTCGTAGTTCGTGAAGCTGAGCAGGAAGGCGGCCACGGCGGGCCCGAACTGGAACACCACGTAGAGGACGAAGACGGGGAGGACGAACAGGTATCCCGCCCACACCTCGGTGCCCCGGACCCTGACCCTGGCCCGGATCCAGCCCGGTCCCGCCAGGCGGAGACGGCCGGCCAGGGCCGGCTTCTCAGCCATCGGTGACGCGCCTCATGGTCCCGGCCGGCCTCAGGAGTTGCCCGCCATCAGGCTGTTGGCCTGGGAGGCGGCGGCGTCCATCGCCTCCTTGGCCGACTTCTCGCCGGCGAAGACCGCCTCCATCTGAGCGGAGAGGATGTCGTCCGAGACCTGCCGGGCGTAGAGGTTCATCGGCGTCGCCACGACCCGGGGCAGGAAGGTCTCGAGCTGGCCCAGCTGCGTGCTCTGGGGGTAGAGGCCGTTCTGCGACTTCCGCGGCGAGAAGTAGCTGGTCGACTTGTCGACGTGCGCCTGGACGGTGGGGCTGGTCACGTACTTGACCCACGCCTTGGCCGCCGCCACCGACTTGGCCTGGGTCGACACGGCCAGGCCGCCGACGGTCCCGATCGCCTTCGAGGACTTGTCGGTGAGGGGCGGCGCGACCCGGACGTTGTTGGCCTTCCAGGCCTGCTCCAGCTGCACGATCCCCGAGTTGTCGACGTTGTTCACGCCCATCGCCACCTGCTGCCGGCCGAGCGGGGTCTCCGTGACCGGGACTCCGGTCTGGGAGGCGGTGGTGACGACGGCGTACTTCTGCTTGACCAGGTCGGCGACAAACTGCATGGCGCTGACGCAGGCGCTGCTGTTGAGCACGCACTTCTTGCCGTCGGGGCTGAAGAGGGTCCCACCGGCCTGGAAGATGTAGGGGTAGAACTCGTCCTCGGCGTCGGTGGGGTCGATCTGCAGGACGTAGTAGCCCTTGGCCTTGAGCTTGGGGGCGACGGCCATGACCTCCTTCCAGGTCTTGGGGTAGCTGTCGATCCCCGCCTCCTTGAAGACGGCGGTGTTCCAGAACGTGGAGTTGACGTCGGTGAGCAGCGGGATCGCCCAGGTCTTGCTGTTCCAGGACGTCGACTCCAGCGAGCTCGCGTAATAGTCCTTGCGGTCCTGAGCGGTGAGCACCGCGCCCAGATCCTCCAGCCGGTGGTGCTGGGCGTGGTTGATGATGTCCTCGGGGTTGATGTACCAGACGTCGGGTCCGCGGTGGGCGGCGAGCGCGGCGGTCAGCTTCTCCACCCGGTTGTCCCAGGGCTGGATCTGGACCGTGACCTGGACCTTGGGGTTCTTCTTGTGGAAGTCGGCGGCGATCTTGTTCCACAGCACCTGGTCGGCATTGCCGACGCCGATCAGCGGGTAGACCCACATCTCCACCGTGCCCTCCGCCTCGGCCGCGCTGTTCTGCGTGCCACAGCCGGCGAGCGCGTAGCTGGCGGCCGATCCGAGGACGATCCCTCCACCCATCCGGAGTAGGGATCGCCGCGTCAAACGCGTTTCCCCTGCCATCGTGACGCCCCTTCTTCATTGGCGGCGGCGCCGGTGTGAGGCGACCGTCTCCTTGATCCCACAGCGAGCGAGCTCGCTGTGCTTCCTAACCGCTCCTCATCCTTGTTGCTCAGTCAGCTCGGCTCGCCACACCCTCCTCGGCGAGGATTCGGTAGGTGTCCGGCCGGCGGTCTGCGAGCATCTCGGTCCGGAACTCGTGATCGCCGCTGTGGCTGAAGTCGTGCTTGATCAGCGCCCGGTCGAAGTCGATCGTCGTGGTGGCGATGCCGGGCCAGCGGCCGGTCTCGGACAGGATCATCCCGTCCGGCGCGACGACGCCGCTGCGGCCGACCATCATCCCCGGCCGCCAGGCCCTGCCGCCCTCGGCCATGCCGTAGCAGGAGGTGAGCAGGTAGGCGCCGTTGTCGATCGCCCGCGAGCGAAGGGTGATGTCCCAGACGGTGTCGCCCCAACCGCTCTGGACGTGGGGCCAGCAGATCAGCTCGGCCCCGGCCAGGGCCAGGCACCGGGCACTCTCCGGGAACGAGTTGTCGTGGCAGATCATGACCCCGACCCGGACCGAGTCGATCTCGAAGACCGGCCACTCGTCGCCGGCGACGACGCCCTTCCTCATCTCTCCCCGCGTCGGGTGGACCTTGTGATAGTGGCCGACCAGCACGCCCTGCGGGGAGATCACCCAGGCGGCGTTGCGAAGGCGTCCCGAGCACATCTCGTGGACCGGGGCGACGATGCCCATGCGGTGGGATCGGGCCAGATCGCAGAGCCTCGCGCAGAGCGGCCCCTCGTCGGACTCGGCGTAGTCGGACGGGGCGCCGGCGCGCGGCGTCGAAAAGACCTCGGGCAGCAGGGCCAGCCCCGCCCCCTGCGAGGCCGCCTCCTCGAGCAGCTCCAGTGCCCTGCCGACCAGTTGCTCGTGAGCCTCGGCCGGGGAGTCCCCCGTCTCCTGGGGCGGCTGGATCGCGGCCAGACGGAGTGTGCGCATCTCTCTACCTCCTCGCCTCGTCCGTCGCCGCGGGGACGGGCTGTACGGCGTTGCCGGCACGCTCATCGAAGGGGGAGGGACCGAGGGTCAGGAACAGCGCCGCCGCCCCGATCGCGCCGGCCTCGGCACCGAGGTTGGAGGCGACGATGTCGAGTGGCGGGATCAGGTCGCCCAGGACCCGGCGCCGGAACTCGCTGCGGAGCGGGGCGAGCAGCGGCTCGCCGAGCCGGACCGTGGGTCCGCCGATCACGACCTTCTCGGGGTTCAGGGTGTGGACCAGGTTGGTCACGACCAGGCCCAGCGTCCCGCCGACCTGGGTGAGCGTGGCCACCGCCGCCGGATCCCCCCTGCGGGCGGCCTCGCCGAGCTGATCCAGGGTCAGCGTGCCCAGCGCGCCGTCGGTCAGGCGGTGGAGCAGGGAGCCGTCCTCGGCGTTCCGCGCCGCCGCCCTCGCCCGCTGCAGGATCGCGCCCTCCGAGGCCAGGGTGTGCAGGCAGCCGCGATTGCCGCAGCCGCAGAGCTCGCCCTCCGGGTCGACGATGGTGTGGCCGATCTCGCCGGCGCCCCCGGCGGTCCCCAGCAGCAGCCGGCCCCTGACCACGATGCCGGCGACGAGGCCGGTGCCGAGGAAGACGTAGACGAGATCCTGGACGCCCCGGGCGTCGCCGTTCCAGATCTCGCCGAGAGCGGCGACCTTGGCCCGGTTGGCGGCGAGCACGGGCAGCCCCAGCCTCGCCTCCAGGGGATCGGCGATGGCCACGTCGCGCCAGCCGTGGGAGACGGCGATGGTGACCCGCCGGCCGGTCGGCTCGACCGACCCGGGCACGCCGATCCCGACGCCGATGACGGGCGCGGTCGCCCGCTCGCGGACCTGCTTGACCGCCCGTTCGACGGCGTCGAGGATAAGGTCGGGGCCGGTCCCGTGGAACTCGACCGTGACGCGCTCCCTGGGGCTCGCGTCGAGGTCGGCGAGCACCGCCTCGCAGACGTCGTCCTGGACCTGCACGCCGATGACCAGGCAGGCGCCGGGGTCGAAGGCGAGGACGACGCGGCTGCGGCCGAGCCCGGCCTGGAACTTGCCCGCCTCGTGGATGAAGCCCTGCCCGATCAAATCGTCGACGATCTCGGAGATGGTCGCCTTGCTGAGACCGGAGAGCCGGATCAGCTCGGTGCGGGTGGTCCGTCGGTGGGAACGGAAGATGTCGAGCAGCGCCAGCGTGTTGGCACGGCGAACCCCATTCGAACGGAAGGGAAAGCCCTCGATAAATTTGTTCACAGGTAGCGCCTAAAGTAGCCGAGCGACCGCTGGCTGTCAACACACCAGGGCAGATCCAGTTGGAGCCAGAGCGGGCGCCGGCTCGATTTTGTTCGGATTCCATCCCCATCGTCGTGTTCGGCGCACGATCCCCACCCCGGCCGGTGGGTCGGTCCAGCCGAATCAGTACCCTGGCGAAGGTGCCGGGGCGAGGCCCGGCGCCGCGGTTCCGAGCCCATCCCCCGTCGACCCAGGAGGTCACCATGCCGCTGCAACGCACCCGGATCCGGCGCCCCCTCCCCACTCCCCGGCCCGGGCGCGAGGCGTCGAGATGAGGCTGGTCGTCGGCGGCGACCACGCCGGCTACCGGCTCAAGGTCCTGATCGCTGATACCCTGCGCCGGGAGGGGCATGAGGTCATCGACGTCGGCACCGGCGGTGAGGAGCCGGTCGACTTCCCCGACGTCACCGAGGCCCTCTGCCGGCACCTGCTCGACGGGTCGGCGGAGCGGGGCGTCCTCGTCTGCGGGACCGGCATCGGGGCGGGGATGGCCGCCAACAAGATCGCCGGGATCCGCGCCGCCCTCGCCCATGACCTGTACTCGGCCCACCAGGCCGTCGAGCACGACGACGCCAACGTGCTCTGCCTGGGAGCGCAGATCGTCGGTCCGATCATCGCCATGGAGCTGATCCGGAACTTCCTCGCCGCGACCTGGGAGGGCGGACCCGACTACACCCGGCGGCTGGAGAAGCTCCGGCTCCTGGAGCGAGGGCGGTGAGCGAGACGCCGCGGGAGCGGTGGTGGGAGCGCCCCTTCCGCGTCTTCCAGACCAACCTCCGCGAGATCGATGCCGGGCTCGACGTCGAGGGCGTCCTCGATCACCTCACCGGCCTCGGCGCCAACACCTGGCTGCTCAACACGGCCGGGATCGTCTCCTTCTACCCGTCCTCCCTTCCCTTCCAGCACCCGAGCCCCTGGCTCCGGGATCGGCCCGGCGGCGATCTCACCGCGGCCGCAGTCGCGGCCGCCCACCGGAGGGGTGTGCGCCTGATCGCCCGGGTCGATCTGTCCAAGGTCCACCGCGACATCGCCGAGGCGCACCCCGACTGGTGCTTCGTCGACGCCGCCGGCCGGCCCCAGGTCTTCAACGGCCTCCACAGCACCTGCCCCAGCGGGCCCTACTACCAGGAGCGGGCGTTCGAGATCCTGGGCGAGGTCATGGACCGCTATCCGGTCGACGGCTTCTTCTTCAACTGGTTCAACTTCAACCAGCGCGACTACGCCGGCCGCGTCTGGGGCGCCTGCCGCTGCGTGCACTGCCGGCGCCGGTTCCGCGGGAGCCTCACCGACGGCGCCGCCGATCCCGGGCCGGATTGGCGCCGGTACACGGAGGAGACGTTGAGCGAGGTCGCCGGCCGGATCCGCGCCTTCATCGGCGCGCGGTCGTCGGACACCGCGCTGCTGCTGCGCCAGGACCCGGACGTCATCTTCCACGAGGTCAACGATGCCGTCGACCGGCCGCAGCCGCTCTGGGTGGAATCGCCGGGGGAGCAGGTGCGGGAGTCCAGGACCGGCCGGCCGCACCTGCCGGTCTGGGTCAACACCGTCATGTTCCTCGATCTCCCCTACCGGTTCCAGGCCGAGCAGCCGGGCCTGATCGGCCTCGACCTGGTGCAGACCATCGCCCACGGCGGCAACCCGTCGGCCTACCTGGTCGGGCCTCCCCAGCGCCTGCCCCGCCACCGCTACGAGATCGTCGGCCGCGTGCTCCGCTTCCACCGCGACCACGAGGACCTCTACCTGGGGGCGCGGTCGGCGGCGCAGGTCGCGCTGATCAGCTCCGCCCGCAGCGAGCACCGGCCCGGCGGTCCGGGTCCGGCGGTGGCGCCGAGGGAGCGCCGCGGGCTGCACCGGGCGCTGACCGAGGCGCACGTGCCCTTCGACATCCTGCCCCACGAGAACCTGCTCGACGCCGCCGGCGACGGCCGCCTCCAGCGATACGCGGTCCTCATCCTCCCCGACGTCGCGCTCCTCGACGAGGCCGAGGCCAGCGCCCTCGACGGCTACGTCGAGGCGGGCGGCGGGTTGATCGCGACCCAGGACACGGCCGACCTGGACGAGGAGGGGATGCCGCTCGACGAGATCCGGCTGCGCAGTCTGGGCGCACGGCGCGTCCTCTGGCGCCGCCAGGGGGACGCCGTGCGCTCGGCCTACCTGCGCGTGACCCGGGCTGGGGACCCGCCCGGCGCCGAGGAGGGGGACCTCATCGCCATCGATCGAACCTTCCTCGACGTCGAGCCGCGCGAGGGCGCCGTGCCCTCCCTGGCACTCATCCCGCCGTCACCCTACGGCCCTCCCGAGAAGTGCTACTGGGACGTCGAGACCACGCATCCGGGCCTGGTCTGGCACCGGTTCGGCCGCGGCCGCAGCGCCTACTTCCCCTGGCCCATCGGCGGGCTCTACCACGACCTCGCCCTACCCGAGTACCGGGCGCTCCTCCTGCGGGCGATCGACGAGGTGTCGGCGACCCCGCGGCAGGTCGTCACCGACGCTCCCGCCGCGGTCGAGGTCGTCGTCGGCCGGCAGCCCGGGGGGAGGGTGCTCGCGCACCTGATCAACTATTCCGGGCATCGCGGCCGCTCCTTCGAGGAGCCGCTGCCGATTCACGACCTCCGGGTCGAGATCTCCGGCATCGACGCCTCCCGGGCGCGCTCGATCAACCTCGACCGCCCTCTCCAACCGGTCGACTCCCCGGGGCGCCGGGGGTTCCTGCTCCCCCGGCTCGACCTCTTCGACCTGGTCGTCCTGGAGTGAGCCGGCTCCGGCGGATGGCCTCAGGCGCCGGCCTCCTGGTAGGCGTCCAGGGTCGCCCTGGCCGCCTTCGCCCAGGAGAAGGTCCGCGCCCGCCGGAGCCCGGCCTCGCGCGCCTCGAGCTGCCGCTCGGCGTCGAGCAGGTAGGTCGCGGCCGCCCTGCCCAGGGCCTCGGCGTCGCCGTCGGGCACCAGCGTGCCCACGTCGCCGGCGGCCTCGGGCAGGCTCGAGTTGTCGTAGGCGACGACCGGGCAGCCGCAGGCCATGGCCTCGATCAGGGGAAGCCCGAAGCCCTCGTACCGGCTGGGGAAGATCAGGCAGGCGGCGGCGGAGAGGAGGCGGGCCAGCTCGTCGGTGGGCAGGTAGCCCAGCCGCCGCGCGCCGTCCATGCTCTTGGGCGCCTGCTTGCCGGCGGCGCCGGCAAGCACCAGGTCGCAGTCGGCGCCCTCGGCCCGGGCCACCTCCCAGGCGCGCAGCAGGGCCGCCGGGTCCTTGCGATGGTCGAGCGCCCCGATGTAGAGGAGGAAGGGCTTGGTCAGCCCCCACCGCTCGCCGCTCACGTTGTCCATCCGGCGGAAGCGGCTGTCGACGCCCTCAGCGATGACCTTGATCCGCTGAGGATCGACGCCGGCGATGCGTATGGCGTCGCCGGCGGTCGCCTCCGAGGGGGCGACGATCGTGCGCGCCCGGCGTAGGACGGAGCGCCCGATCCGGTAGCGCAGCCGCTCGCCGATCATGTGCCGGCCGCCCAGCGCCCAGGGGATCAGGTCGTGCAGGGTGACGATCATCGGGCAGGGGATGCGCCCCGGCAGCGACAGCGTGGTCGCGTGATAGAGGTCGGGGCTCAGCCCCTCCAGCTCGCCGGGCAGCGCCGTCGCGTCCTCGTAGGGCGCGAAGCGTCCCCGGTACCGGCGGCGCACCGTGAAGACGACGTAGTCGCCGTCGGGTAGCTGGGGCAGCGGCATGCCGCCGTCGAGCAGCAGCGCCAGCCGGTCGTCGAAGCCCGCGCTCACCAGCCCGCCGAGCAGCCCCCGGACGTAGGAGCCCATTCCCCGCAGTGAGCTGGCCCCCTGCAGGGGCCGCGCGTCGACCAGCACGCGGCCGCAGCTCAGTCCCGTCCCGGTCGGCCGACGGTGTCCGTTGACCGCCTGACCGCCTCCTCGTGACCCGGTCATCCTCGAAGCACTGCCTCCCCCTGCAATTCCTCGACCAGCGGGCGCACGGCGTCCGCCATCCTTCGTTTGAACTCATCGCGCGAGAACCGGAAGCTCGAGCGGCGGGCGGCCTCGGCCATCCGCGCCCTCATCGCACCGTCTCCGACCAGGGTCATGGTGCGCTGCTTGAGGTCCTCGATCTCCCTCCAGAGATAGCCGTCGACGCCGTCCTCGATCACCTCCACCTGACCGCCCCTGGCGATCGCCACCGGCACCACCCCCTGCCCCATCGCCTCGACCGTGGTCATGCCGAAGTGCTCGAGCTGGATCGGGTTGCGCTCGGCGTCGACCCCGTAGCCGGCGGCGTGCCAGTAGATCGAGGCCCGCCGGTAGAGGTCCCGGACCTCCTCCAGGCTGGCGTCGGCGTGGATGTGGATCGGGTAGCCCTCGGCCAGCGCCTTCACCTCCTCGAAGTAGCGCTGGTCGGCGGGCGCCGTGTGCAGCGACCCGACCAGGTGCAGCGACCACCCGCTCAACCCCTCGTCGCAGAGCTGGCGGAAGGCGCGGGCCATGACGTCGTGGCGCTTGTTGTGACCGCCGGCGAAGAACCGGCCGACCGAGAGCACGATCGGCTCCTTCGCCTCCGGGCTGGGCTCCGCGTCGGGCACGTCGATGGGCGGGTTGACCACCAGCGCGTCGCGATGCCAGTACCGATCGACCCAGTGGCGGGTGTACTCGGACTGGGCGACGACGAGCTGAAAGGCATGCTCCTGCCGGCCCAGCAGCCGGTCGTGGAGGATGTTGTAGGGCAGCGTGTAGAGGCGGTAGAGGACACCCTTGAGGCCCTGGTACCGGACCTCGTCGCTGGACGGGAACTGGCAGAGGATCACTCCCCGCCGAGCCTTCGAGAAGGCGGGCATCACGTAGACCATCGAGAGCAGGAGGTCGTAGGGGCGGGTGCGGTTCGCCGCCCTGACGCTCAGGTAGAGGTCGGCGTAGCGCCGCAGGCCGGGGATCCGGCGAAGCCGCCGGCCGACCCCGCCGCCGGGGACGCCGAAGCCAAGGATCTCGATGCCGGAGAGGTCCACTCCGAGCACGCGCTGGTAGCGGTCGACGTCGGGCTGGAGCGGGCTGAGCAGCTCCACGCGGTCCTCGGGGAAGCCGTCCCGCAGCGCCTCGGCGGTCACGCAGAGGTACTTCTCGCCGCCCCCGTAGGTGCTGCCGAAGAAGGGCGAGTAGATCCCGATCCTCAGCGGACGTGCCATTGCTCTCGAGGGATGAACCAGGCGACGATGGCGTCGTCGGCGACGGAGCGATGGGACCGCGTCGACCGCCGCTTGCGCAGTAGCGAGGGCAGGTGCCGGAGCAGCGAGGCGAGGACCCGGAACTGGATCAGGGCCCGGTTGGCGCCCGCGCCTCGCACCGGGGCGGCGCCGGTCGCACCACTGTTCCGCCGACGGAGGCGCCGCAGCACCATCCTCACCGCGAACCCGGCGGACATCCGGCCGAAGCGGACGAAGGCGCGGAGCACCAGCCTCGCCGGCGCGTCCTTGATCAGCATGAAGAGCCGGTTGCGATCGACGTGGAAGGTGAAGAAGGGCGACCACTCGACCGAGCTCCCGGAGTGGACGTGCTCGACCACCGCCTCCGGCTCGTAGAGGACCCGCCACCCGCGCATGCGCATGCGCCAGGAGAGGTCGGTGTCCTCGTAGTACATGAAGAACTCCTCGTCGAAGTCGCCGACCTCGTCGAGCATGGCGCGGGTGAGGAGCACGGCGGCGCCGCACATGTTGAAGACCTCCTCCCGCCGCCCGAACTGGCCGGAGTCCTTCTCCCCCGTCCCCCGGTCGCCGCCGCTGCCGTCGCTGAGGACGACGCCGCCGGCGTTCTGGATGATCTGAGGACGGTCCAGAAAGATCAGCTTGGAGGTCACGGCGCCGACCCCGTCCTCGCCCTCGGCGGCCGCGACCAGGGCCCGGAGCCATCCCGCGCGCACGCGCGTGTCGTTGTTGAGCAGGACCAGGTGCCGGCCGCGGGATTCGCGCATGCCCAGGTTGTTCCCGGCGGCGAAGCCCAGGTTCTCGCCGGCCTCGACGACGCGGACCGCGGGCCAGGCCTCGCGGAGGTGCGCAACCGAGCCGTCCACGGACCCGTTGTCGACGATCACGACCTCGAAGCCGCCCTCGAGCTCCTGGGCCAGCACGGCCCCGAGGCACGCGTCCAGGTAGTGCAGTCCGTTGTAGTTGACGATCACGACCGAGGCCGCCGGCCGCGCCGCCTCTCCGCTCGTCTCCTGACTCAACTCAGGTGCTCTTGGAGATCCCCACCGGCTCCAGGACCCAATCGTGGGGCAGGTACGCCGAGCCCTGCTCGTCGGTGCGCGGCGTGACCCTGATGCTGTAGCGCTGCTCCCGGAAGTCGATCGGGGGTGCGTTCTGGGCGGTGGAGCCGAAGATGGCGACCGTGATCAGGTACGTCGAGCCCAGCAGGGGCAGTGACTGGTACCGGATCGTGATCGACCCGTCCTTGGTGATCGGGTCGAGCTTGACGCCATCCACGTGGGTGTTGGTTCCGTAGACGAGGCTGCCGTCGTCGCGGTGAAGGGCGACACCGAAGACCGGGGTCGGGACCGCGCGGTGGCAGCGGTAGGAGATGCGGACCTGGAGCGGGTCGCCGCGCTCGAGCTCCTCAACCGGGCGGCCCTCGGCGTCGCTGAGTGTGACCTGGGTCAGCTCGATGTCAGGCCGCCGGGTCTGGTGCGCCCGCCTCGCCTCGTCCTCGTCGTGGCGGTGCTCGCGGACCTGGCCCAGGTATTCGGCGATGACGTCGATCGGGTCGCCGACGCTGAGCAGGTTCCCGTGTTCGATCCAGGCCGCCTTGTTGGCCAGCTGGCGGACCGAGGCGAGGCTGTGGCTGACCATGACGATGGTGCCGCCCCGGCGCTGGAAGCCCTCCAGCCAGTCCGTGCACTTCTGCTGGAAGGAGGCGTCACCCACGGCCAGGATCTCGTCGACGAGCAGGATCTCTGGCTCCACGTGGATCGCGACCGAGAAGCCGAGGCGCATGTACATGCCCGTGGAGTAGGTCCGCACCGAGGCCTCCATGTGGTCCTCGAGCTCGGAGAAGGCGACGATGTCGTCGTACTTGCGGTCGACCTCCTTCTTGGTGAGGCCGAGGAGCGAGGCGTTGAGATAGACGTTCTCCCTGCCCGTGTACTCGAGCTGGAAGCCGGCGCCGAGCTCGATCAGGGCGGAGAGGCGCCCGTTGGCCTGGATCCGCCCGCGGTCGGGGGTGAGGATCCGGGCCATGACCTTGAGGGCGGTGCTCTTGCCTGCGCCGTTGGGCCCGACCAGAGCGAGGGTCTCCCCCCGCTGCACTTCGAGCGACACGCCCCTCAGCGCCCAGCGGTCCTCCCACGAGCCGAGGCGCCGGTGGATGGCTATCTCCTTCACCGAGCGGTAACGCTCGTGATAGATGCGGTATTTCTTGTAGACGTCCTCCAGGACCAGGGCGGGCGCCATCAGACCTCCTCCGGGAGGCGTGCCCGAAGCCGCAGGAAGACGGAGTAGCCGAGGATGGGCATGATCACCGCCGAGATCAGCACCGCCGTGAACATCGTCGGCGAGGGCCAGTCCCCGAAGTACATGATCGAGTGGTAGGTCTCCAGGTACCAGGCGAAGGGATTGAGCTTGAGGATCGGCAGGACCGTCGCGGCGGCGTGGGGCAGGTACTGCGGCCGCAGCGTGTAGAGCACCGGGCTCAGGTAGAAGAGAGCGGTCATGAGGATGCCGACGAGGTGCTCGAGGTCCCTCAGGTAGACGGTGAGCGTCGCCACCAGGAGGCTCATCCCGATGCAGAAGGAGAGCTGGGCGGCGACCACGATCGGGAGCAGGATCAGCGACGGCCCCAAGGGCAGCCGGACCACGAGCACCGCGATGAAGTAGATGACCAGCGTGATCAGGTAGTTGACGAAGTTGGCCATGACCCCGGCGATCGGCATCGACTCCACCGGGAAGTGGACGCGAGAGATCAGGTTGGGGCTGTGGACGAAGGACACCGTCGAGTTGACGGCACTGCTGGTGAAGAGGCTCCAGGCCAGGTTCCCGCTGAGGATCAGGGCGAAGTAGGGCCGATCCGGGATCCGCGCGCCCCGTAGCAGGAAGCTCATGGCGATGGTGTAGATGACGGTCATGAACAGCGGGCTGAGCAGCGACCAGGCCACGCCGATGTAGGACCGCTTGTATTTCAGCCGGAGGTCCCGGACGGCGAGGTTGTAGATCAGCTCCCGATAGGCGAGGAGCGATCGAATGGCATCGGACACGGCTGCAACTCTAACCCGCCCGAAGGGCCTCAGGCGGCGACGACCGGGCCCGAGCGGAGCCAACCTCGGGGGTCCGTTGGAGTAGAGTAGGCCAACCCCGTGGACCAACTCGAGTACTACACCTTCATGGGCTACCCCGGCGAGGTGCTCAAGGAGCGCTACCAACCCTACGCAGACCGTTTCTCTGCGGGTAACCGCGTTCTCGACATCGGCTGCGGACGGGGGGAGTTCCTCGAGGTGCTCCGCGACCGCGGCATCGAGCCGTTCGGCGTCGATGCCGACGCCCAGATGGCCGAGGAGGGCCGGGGGAAAGGCCTCTCCATCGCCGACGGCGACGCCATCGAGTACCTACACCAGCATGCCGGCGAGTTCGACGGCACCTTCGCCGCCCACATCGCCGAGCATCTCTCCCCGGAGGCGCTGCTGGAACTCGTCAAGGGCATGTCCGTGGCGGTCAAGCCCGGAGGGCGGGTCATCGTCGTGACCCCCAACCCGCGCAACCTGCTGATGCAGCTCAACGACTTCTGGATCGATCTCCAGCACGTCCGCTTCTACAGCCCCGACATCATGCGTTGGGTGCTGAATCTGGGCGGGCTGGAGGAGATCGAGATCGGCGTCAACCCGCGCTACCGCCTCGGTCCGGAGATGTTCCATGACGGCGGCCCCGAGCACCTGCCCCGACGAAGGCAGCGGTCGACCGGGCTGGGTCGGCTGCAGGAGGCGGGTACGCCGAGCAGCCTGCTCGAGCGGCTGGCCGCGGTCGAGGAGCGTCTCAACCAACTGAGCGGGTGGGCATCCTCCCTCTACCCGCCCGGCGAGTACTTCGCAACCGGAGTGAGGCCTGCCTGATGCGACCCGCAACCGTCATCATCCCCGTCTTCAACCAGTCCTTCCTCACCCGGGTGTGCCTCGCCAGCCTGGCCCTGGCCGACCTGGCCGGCGCCGAGGTGCTGGTCGTCGACAACGGGTCGACCGACGACACGCCCCAGCTGCTCGAGGAGTGGGCCGCGGGCGGTGACGGGCGTCGCTTCGTGCGGCCGGGCGAGAACCTGCGCTTCGCGGGTGGCTGCAACCTGGGGGCGAAGGAGGCGGACGGCGAGATCCTGATCTTCCTCAACAACGACACCTTCGTCCTGCGCGACTGGCTGCCGGCTCTGATCCGGCCGCTGGGGCAGAACCGGATCAAGGTCACCGGCTCACGGCTCCTCTATCCGAATGGACGGATCCAGCACGCCGGGATCGCCTTCAACCACCTCGGCCCGCACCACGTCTTCGTGGGCCTGCGCAGCGACGTGCCTCCGGTGCTCCGCCAGCGCGACTACCAGGTCGTGACCGGCGCGTCGCTGGCGATCGGACGCGACACCTTCGCCCACTACGGCGGCTTCGACGAGACCTACCAGAACTCGTTCGAGGACGTCGACCTCTGCCTTCGCGTGAAGGCCGACGGGGACCGTGTGGTCTACATACCCGACTCCGTCGCCTACCACTGGGAGAGCATGACGGAGGGCCGAATCGGCCCTCAGGACAAGCGCAACTACAACCTCTTCATCGAACGCTGGGGCGAGTGTTTCGAGCAGGACATCGACGGGATCCTGGCCGAGGCTCAGGCCGAGGGCCTCGACCTCACCGATCGAATCCCCTCCCGGCGCGAGGCGATCGACTGGCAGGAGGGCATCCAGGAGCGCCAGGAGGAGCTGGAGCGGATGCGCCGGCTGCTTCGGATGCGGAGCGTGCGCGTCGCGCTGGGCCTCCGCGACGCCTACAGGAGCATCATCCCCTCTCGCGAGCCGCGCTAAGACACTCCCCGCGGACCCTCTTCCACTTCGAACGGTCGACCCCGTCGGGATCGTCCGCCGCCAACACTCATCTGACGGCGGAGTCCTACCGAGTCGGCTCTCATACGACAGCTGAAGGCTCTGCGCCGATCCCTCACCGGGGTCCTCCTTGGACAGGTCAGCACAGGCGGCAGCGATGTTTGGAGGAACCGCTTCACCCCCACGCCCAGGGTGAGACAGCGCCATCACTGCCTCACCTTCCGTGGAGGCACGCAGGGCTCAACGCCCCCGAGATCAGCCGAGCCGCTTCGCCATCCGCCGCGCCACCCCCACAGGTCCCTCCCGCCGGAGCACCCTGGCAACGCGCTGCGGCAGCGGGCGCTGGTCCGGGTTCTCGCCGCGTGAAAGAGCGAGCCTCTCGGCATCGTTCCGGAGAAGGAGCGGCCGGCCATCCGTGCGTCGTTCAAACGGGGACAGATCAGCTGCTGACGTGGGGTTGTCGCAATAGCGAAGGAAGGGTTCGGCGACCTTGTCCCAGGTCATGCCAACGGCAAAGGCTCGGACTCGGTCAGCCATCGCATGGCGCTCGTCCCTCTTGTCGATCAGGCCGCGGATGGCATCGGCCGCCGCCGCCTCGTCCTCAGGCCCGACCGTGACACCCAGGTCGTGAAGCTCGACGAGATCGGCAAGGCTGTCCCCGCTGGTGCACAGCACCGGGAGGCCTGCCCAAAGGTAGTCGAGGATCCGGGTGCGAAACGAATAGCGGGTCTCGAGATGCTCGTAGTGGGTCGAAACGCCGACATCGGCCTCGAGGAGGTAGTCCTGTCTCCGGTCATAGGGCACCCACTCTTCATTGAAGAAGACGTGATTCCCCTCCAGACCCAGCTCACGGGCCAGGTCCACCGCGCGCCCGACCATCGCCATCTCGGGGACGCCCTCACTGGGATGCGCCGTGGCCATGAAGAAGAGGCGCACCTGGGGATGGCTCTCGGCGACCATGCCCACGGCCCGGATCAACGTCAGTGGATCGAACCAGTTGTAGATCCCACCCCCCCAGAGCAGCACGAAGTCGTCCGCGCCGATCCCAGGCACCACGCCGCGGTATGCGCTCCCGACCTTTCGCGGAGGCTCAGCCGACAGTCCGAAGGGGACCACGCCGATGAGGGAACGCAGGGTTGGGTCCTGCACATAGGTCTCGTGATTTATCCGGTTCAACATCGAGAGGGCGCCAATCCACATGTCGCGCTGCCGCTCGCTGGCGCAGAGGAAGAAGTCCCCTGTCCGCAGCTGCTCGGAAAGGGTGAACAGCACCAACGGCCAGTCCGTCGCGACTCCGCCGACCTCGACCTCGTTGGCTGCGATGAACTCGTAGTGGAAGGGGTCATAGATGTCGACGACGATCCGCGCACCCGTCTGGAACAGCCACATGTTGCGTTCCAGCACCCAGCCCTGAACGAGGACGACGTCCTGTGCATGAGCAGCACGCCGGAGCGTGTCCGAGCCGTCGCCCCAGACGATCACCTCGAAGGGCTGCTCGTCGATGTCGGTCGACTCGGGGACGGCGAGGGTGACTCGGTGGCCCGCGCGGTGAGTCTGGTGCGCGAGCTCGAAGTTACGGATCGCCGGACCGGCCATGGCCTTTCGAATGTAGTCGTGAGACACGATCAGCACGTTGCTCATGAGCAGGCTTCAGGATAGGGGGTCGGCCCATCCCATCTTGCCCGGGTCCCGGCCGAAGACGGTGGCGGTACGGATACGCCCTCGAGCACGGACGTGCTGGAATCGGAAGCTGGTGAGACCCGCCCAGTCGGACTTCCACAACGGCCGCCGTATCCTTGGCGGTGGCTGAGGTCGATGGAGTACGCTTCTGGCCAACATGGCCCGTTCTCAGGAAGGTCTCCTGTCGGTGATGATGCCGATCTACAACGAGCAGGAGACACTGGAAGTAATCCTTCGCTACGTGCTCCAGCGCCCCGAGGTCGGGGAGGTCATCGCTGTCGACGATGGGTCGAAGGATGACAGTTGGAAGATCCTGAGCGAGATCGCGGCGAAGGATCCCCGAGTGAGACCGTTCCGTCAGGAGCGCAATCAAGGGAAGGGCGCGGCGCTACGTGTTGCCATCTCCAAGATCACGAAGCCCTACGCACTGGTACAGGACTCCGATCTGGAGTACGACCCGGTCGACTATCCAGTCCTGCTCACACCTCTGGTCGAGGGTCGCGCCGACGTCGTCTACGGTGTGAGGGGCTTTGTCGGCCAGACCGCGTACAGCTACTGGTTCGTCCTCGGGAACAAGACCATAACCCTGGCCTCCAACGTCCTCTTCGACGCCTACATCTCGGACCTTGAGACCGGATACAAGGCACTGCGCTCCGAGCTCTGGCAGCGGCTTGCCCTGCGCGGCAACCGTTTCGAGATCGAGCCGGACATAACCGGCCGCGTGCTGCGCCTCGGCTACCGGATCCACGAAGTGCCGATCCATTACTACGCCCGCAGCCGCGAGGAGGGCAAGAAGATCACCTGGCAGGATGGGGTGAAGGCCATCTTCTTCCTCTGGAAGATGAGGTTGACCTCCGACCGCAGGCTCTTCGGCGAGCTCCAGGATCGGGAGTACCACCGCCGGCGCCTCGCCGAACTGGCCAAGTTCCATCCGCTGCTGACCACGGCTCAGGAAAACGGAGGCACCGCGTAAGCGCCTCGAGATGCGTGCCACCGACAGCTGGAGCTAGCCGGCCAACGCTGTTGCGCATCCAGAGTCGCCTGCGATAATGCCATCGCCGTGAGCACTATCACCATGGTCGGCGGGGGTTACGTCGGCCTCACCACCGCCGCCTGCCTAGCTGACCTCGGGAACCGAGTGGTGGTGCTCGACAAGGACGAGACCAAGGTCCGGGAGCTGAGGTCGGGGACCATCCCCTTCTTCGAGCCAGGGCTGGCCGAGGTGGTCGAGCGCAACGCCAAGGCGGGGCGCCTGTCCTTCACCGCCTCGTACCCAGTGGCGCTGTCGGATGCCGAGTTCGTCTTCATTGCAGTGGGCACGCCCGGCTCCGAGAACGGTGAAGCCAATCTCGACGCGGTCGAGGCCGCGGCCATCGCCATCGCCGAGCACCTTCGGGGTCCGCTGATCGTGGTCAACAAGTCAACCGTCCCGATTGGAACCGGCGACATGGTCTCGCAGATCATCGCCTCCAGGACGGACCGCCAGGTGAGTGTCGTCTCGAATCCCGAGTTCCTGCGCGAGGGCACCGCGCTCCGCGACTTCATGGAACCCGACCGGATCGTGATCGGCGCCCGCGACATGGACGCCGCCGGCCAGGTCGCCCGCCTCTATGAGCCCCTCGACGCCCAAGTCCTGACCTGCGATCTGTCGACGGCGGAGATGGTGAAGTACGCGTCGAACGCCTTCCTGGCCACGCGCATCTCCTTCATCAACATGATCGCCCGGATCTGCGAGCGGGTCGGTGCCGACGTGCGCCTTGTCGCAGATGGGATGGGTCTCGACACCCGCATCGGGTCCGCCTTCCTCGATGCCGGCATCGGCTACGGCGGGTCCTGCCTGACCGGAGATGAGTCCGTCCTCGTCCGGTGGCGGGGGCGCACGGAACTGCTACCGCTTGCGCGGCTCTATGCGGAGCTCGCCGATGGGGAGCGTTGCGAGGTTCGAGCGTGGCGATCCGACGCCGCCACGCCGGAGTTCCTTCCCGGGGCCGCGGTGACGAGGCGAGTGGTCGAGGGCGAGATCCTCCAGGTCCACACCAAGATGGGTCGTCGCGTGCGCTGCACAGCCGACCACCCCTTCGTGACGTCGACCGGCGTCAAGCTCGCCGAGCAGCTCACCAACTCCGATTGGATCCCGCTGGCGCAGCAGTCGCCACCGCCCAGCCCGATCAGCCTTCCTCCGCTTCTCGACGCGATGGCCGGTGCCGGGCTGGAGCCGGCCGACGTCATCGTGCGACCGACCAGCGGTCCGGAGCCCGGAAGCGCGCCGCGTCCACGGTCTGTGCTGATGGTAGCCCGGAGCCACGACCTGGCTCGGAGCGGCGCCATCCGCCAGCACGAGCTGCGCGAACTGGGCATGTCCGTCAAGGGAGCGCTCCTCAAGACCGCGCGAAACGGCACAGCCCTGCCAGACCGCATCGCTCCCGACCGCGCCTTCTGGCGGGTCGTGGGTCTGTACCTCGCCGAGGGCCACGTCGGGGTAGACGGGGCCCGGCGCCGGATCCAGTGGTCCTTCCATCCAACCGACGAACAGGACCTGGTCGATGAGGTCAGGGACTTCTGGACGGACCTCGGCGTCAAGGCGACCGTGCACCACGTGGCGACCACCACCAGGGTGGTTGTCTCCTCTCGCCTGCTCGCCAGCTTCTGGCTGGGAGCACTGGGGCTGGGTGCGAATGCCTACGAACAGCGCATGCCCGACGCCATCTGGGAGGCCTCACGCGAGGACAGGCTGGCGCTGCTCGGCGGGCTGTGGCGCGGCGATGGGTCCTGGAGCTATGTCAACGGCGGCCCGAGTGTGATCCTCGAGTACGGCACCGTCAGCCGCCCGCTGGCCGACGGGGTCCTGCGCCTACTTGGCGATCTCGGGTTCGTCGGCTCGCTGCGGGTTGGCCGCACAGCCAAGTCCACCCAGGACACGTACTGGATCCAGGTGTCCGGCGCGGACCAGATCGAACAGCTGCTGGAACTGGTGGCCGAAGGCGACCGCGAAAGCATCCGGCGATCGATTGCAGATCAGGCCAAGCGCATCGCCCCCACCGGCTACCGTCGAGGACCGGCGCACGCCGCTTGGGTGCGCGTCACCAGCGTCGAGCGGCAGCCATTCTCCGGCGCCGTGTACTCGCTCGAGGTCCCTGGAGCACACACCTTCGTCACGACCGGAGGCCTGGTCGTCCACAACTGCTTCCCCAAGGACGTGAAGGCGCTGGCCGCCATCGCCGACCGCTACGGCTACCACCCCGAGCTCCTCCACGCGGTGATGGAGATCAACCGCGAACAGCGCCTTCTGGTCGTCAACCGCCTCCGCGAGTACCTTGGCAGCCTCGGCGGCCGGACGATCGGGCTCCTCGGCCTCGCCTTCAAGCCCAACACCGACGACCTGCGCGAAGCCCCGAGCGTGGAGATCGCGAGATGGCTGCTCGAGGAGGGTGCGGTGGTCAGGGGCTATGACCCGGTCGCGATGGATCGAGCCAGGGAGCTGATACCTGGGATTCAGCTGGTGAGCGACCCATACGCGGCGGCCGACGGCGCCGATGCCGTGGTCGTCGTCACCGAGTGGAACGAGTTCCGCCAGCTCGACCTGGCCCGCATCCGCAAGCTGCTTCGGACGCCCATCCTCGTGGATGGTCGCAACATCTACGACCCGGTGACGATGACCAAGCTGGGCTTCCGGTATAGCGGGATCGGACGTGGCCGGCCGGGCGTCCCGGCCGGCGATCAGACCGCGGCGAGCCTGCCCCGGAAGTAGGCGAGGGTCCTCCTCAGCCCCTCCTCCATCGAGACCTTGGGTCGCCAGCCCAGCACCTCCGTCGCCCGCTGCGTGTCGGGGCGGCGCTGCTTGGGGTCGTCCGGCGGGAGCGGTCGGTGGACGACCTCGCTGCTGCTGCCCGTGATCTCCTTGATCAGCACCGCAAGCTCCGCCATCGAGACCTCGTGCTGGGTGCCGATGTTGAACGGCATGGGGTCGGGCCCTTCGAGGACCGCCAGCGCACCGTCGATCAGATCGTCGACGTAGCAGAGGCTGCGGGTCTGATGCCCCGCGCCGTAGACGGTGAGCGGTTCGCCGCGCAGCGCCTGGCCCATGTAGTTGGGGATCACCCGGCCGTCGTCCAGGCGCATCCGCGGCCCGTACGTGTTGAAGATGCGCATGATTCGGGTCTCGACGCCGTACCGGCGGTGATAGGCCATCGTGAACGCCTCGGCGCACCGCTTGGCCTCGTCGTAGCAGCTGCGCGGGCCGATCGAGTTGACATTGCCCCAGTAGGACTCAGGCTGTGGGTGGACCAGCGGGTCGCCGTACACCTCCGAGGTCGAAGCGAGCAGGAAGCGCGCGCCGGTGCGCCGGGCGAGCTCGAGCAGGTTGCGCGTGCCCACCGTGCCCACGTCCAGAATCTCGACCGGGATCGTGTCGAAGTCGACCGGCGAGGCGGGCGAGGCGAAGTGCAGGATCCGGTCGACCGGACCGTTGAGCTCAACGCCGGCGGACACGTCCAGATTGAGCATCGAGAAGCCTGGGCGGCCCTCGAGCTCAGCCAGGTTGGCGAGCGAGCCGGTGACCAGATTGTCGATCGCCGTCACCCGCCACCCCTGGTTCAGGAGGCGCTCGCAGAGATGCGATCCGAGAAAGCCGGCGCCGCCGGAGACAACCGCTGTGGGCATCGCTATATGGCCTCCGTCGGGTCAGGGCTGGCTTGAGGTTCCGTCGGCTGTCCGGCTGCGGGGTCCATCGCCGACCCCATCATGGTCCGGCTCCGCTCCACCCGCTCAGGATCGGTCGATTCACAGTGGGACCGGATTATGCCAAAGGCGAATGGAACGCAAGCGCGCGCGTGTCATTTAACGGAGGGCCCGCGGAGCCCATATCTGATGGTGGCGGGTCCTGCTGTCGAGCGACGCCCGGTGATCCCGTTCCCCATTCGCAGCGGTCCCGGCCAGGCCTGTCTGGCGAGATCGTCAGCGGCCCTCCGCTGCGCCTCGCTAGTCCAGCCCGTGGCGACTGACGACACAGATAGAATGCTCCAGAACTATGAGCGAGCCAAGGACCGGAACTGACTTCGCCGCCGCGGGGACGACCTCAACGGTGGCTGGCGTCGCGGCCCCGCCTCTTGACCTCGTCATCGTCGGTGGATGCGGGCACGTCGGGCTGCCCCTCGCGCTCTCCTTCGCGCAGGCCGGGCGCCGGGTAGGCATCTACGACGTCGATACGGACAAGATGCGGCGGGTCAGCGAGGGAGAGATGCCGTTCAAGGAGGAGGGTGCGGACGAGCTCCTCACCCAGCTCCTGCCCACCGACCGCCTGGTGATGAGCGACGACCCCAAGGTCCTCGCCCAGACCGATGTGGTCGTGCTGGTCATCGGCACCCCCATCGATGAGTTCATGAACCCCTCCACCCGGGTCTTCGAGCGGGTGGTCGGAGAACTCGGCCCTCACCTGCGCAACGACGCCCTGGTGATCCTGCGCTCCACCGTGTACCCCGGGACCACTCACTACGTGGAGCAGCGGCTGCGCGACATGGGCAAGCAGGCCGACGTCGCCTTCTGCCCCGAGCGCATCGCCGAGGGTCATGCCATCGAGGAGATCCGAAGCCTGCCTCAGCTGATCGGCGCCAGCACCGAGCGCGCCTTCCAGCGAGCCAGCCAGGTCTTCGACGCCCTCGAGGTGGAGATCATCCGCACCGAACCCAAGGAGGCGGAGGCGGCCAAGCTCTTCACCAACACCTGGCGTTACCTGAAGTTCGCTGTTGCCAACCAGTTCTTCGTGATGGCCAACAGCGCCGGGCTCGACTACAACCGGGTCCTGCACGCGATCCGGCACAACTATCCCCGTGGCGCCGACCTGCCGGCCCCCGGCTTCGCCGCCGGTCCCTGTCTGCTCAAGGACACGATGCAGCTGGCCGCGTTCAGCGCCGACCACTTCATGCTCGGCCACGCCGGGATGCTCGCCAACGAGGGGCTCCCCGGCTATCTGATCGACTCCATCCAGGAGCGCCGCTCGCTGGACGGCCGGACGGTGGGCATCCTGGGCATGGCCTTCAAGGGCGACTCGGACGACGCCCGGACGTCGCTCAGCTACAAGCTGAAGAAGCTGGCCGCCTTCCGCGGCGCGCACGTGCTGACCACGGACCCCTACGTCCCCGACGCCGACCTGAGGCCGCTTGACGAGGTCGTGCGCCTGTCCGACGTGCTCATCATCGGCGCCCCCCACTCCGTCTACCGCACGCTCGACCTCGACGACCGCGAGGTGGTCGACATCTGGGGCGTCACTGGCAAAGGAATTCGCGTGTGAAGGTGCTCGTGACCGGCGCCGCCGGTTTCATCTGCGGATATCTGGTCCCCGAGCTGCTCGAGGCCGGCCACGAGGTTGTGGGAGTCGACAACTTCAGCAAGTACGGCCCGATCTCGAAGAGCTACGACGACCACCCGCGCTACAGCCTGGTCCGGGGCGACGCCAAGGACTCGGACCTGATGCTCGAGCTGGCGTCCGGCTGCGATCAGGTCGTCGCCGCGGCCGCCATGATCGGCGGCATCAGCTATTTCCACGAGTTCGCGTACGACCTGCTGGCCGAGAACGAGCGCATCCTCGCCTCGACCTTCGACGCCGCCATCCACGCCCACAAGAACCATCATCTGACCAAGATCAACGTGCTCTCCAGCAGCATGGTGTACGAGAGCGCCACGGTCTTCCCGACGCCTGAGGGCGCTCAGCTGAGCAGCCCGCCGCCGAAGTCGACCTACGGCTTCCAGAAGCTGGCGTCCGAGTTCTACGCCAAGGGCGCGCACGAGCAGTACGGCCTTCCCTACACCATCATCCGGCCCTTCAACTGCGTCGGCCTGGGTGAGCGGCGAGCCCTCCGCGACTCGGAGATCATGAGCGGGAACGTCAAGCTGGCGATGAGCCACGTCGTCCCCGACCTAGTCCAGAAGGTGATGAAGGGGCAGGATCCGCTGCACATCCTCGGCGACGGCTCGCAGGTCCGCCACTACACCTACGGCGGCGATCTGGCCAGGGGCATTCGCGTCTGCATGGAATCGGACAAGGCCGTCAACGAGGACTTCAACATCTCCACCGCGGAGAGCACCAGCGTCAAGGAGCTGTCCGAGGTCATCTGGCACAAGATCAACGGCCCCGATCGTCCGCTCCGCCTGATCAGCGACCCCGCCTACGAGTACGACGTGCAGATGCGCGTGCCCGAGGTCGACAAGGCTCGGGACGTGCTCGGTTACG
>DATAXV010000031.1:0-9407 GCA_036272915.1 Candidatus Dormiibacterota bacterium | reverse complement strand
CTGTAGACCGCGCGGCGCGCCTCCTCGGCGGTGCCCACCATGGGCACGATGATGCCCTGGGCACCGGCGTCGAGCGCCTTCATGATGTGGTCCTGCTGGTTCCAGGGGACCCGGACCAGGGCCGGCGTGCCCGTGATCGAGAGGGCCTGGAGCATCGACGTGGTGGTGTCGTAGCCGACCAGGCCGTGCTGGTTGTCGACGTTCACCCAGTCGAACCCGCTGCGGCCGATCAGCTCGGCGGAGAACCCGCTCGGGATACCGCACCAGCCGCCGTAGGTCACCTCGCCGCTGTCGAACAGTTCACGCAGAGTCGTCATGATCCAAATGTCACCCCATTCATCGAGTAGATAGCTTCCGGCCGCGCCGGTCAGTCCCGGGCAGGCCCCGCCGACCGGCGCCGCCGGGCGGTGGCCGCCGGCGCTCCGGTCCACCGGCCGCGGATGTCGCTCCGCATTCCCTTCATCGCTCCTCCTATCTCAGCCGCGACCTCGCCGCCGCGCCCGGCGGTGGGCGGAAGGCGTCCACCTCTCTCAGCCTAGGGTCCGCGGCCGAGCGGCGTCGCCGGCCACACGGCCAGCGGCCGGTTCCCCACACCTTCGCCGAGCTCGCGACGGCCCATCACCAGTTGATCACCACCGCTACACCCCGGCTCCGGTTTGCTGACGTAGAGGGAGGGAGCGAGTCGATCGCGTTCGGATCCGGGTCTAGGAGGTAGCGATGTCTGACGTCTGCCGGCAGTTCTCCAAACCCTCTCGCCGCCAGTTCCTGGCGGCTGGGGCGGCCATCGTCGGCTCCGCCGTCGCCGTCGGGGCGCTGGGCACGGCCTCGCCGCCGGCCTCGGTCCCGGTGGCGGCGCGCGTCGCCGACGTCACCTTCGATCTCTGGCACATCTTCGCGGGTGCTCTGGGCACGGCCTTCACCGGGCTTCTGGGCGAGTTCACGCAGGCCAACCCGGGGATCAAGATCAACCCCGTCTACGTGCCCTACGCGGCGGTGCTCCAGACCGCGCTCAGCGCGATCGCGGCGGGACAGCCGCCGGCGATGGCGGTCACCGAGCTGACCCTGATGGCGAACCTGGCGGCGCAGGGCGCCCTCACCCCCCTGAAGGCCCTCAACTCGGCCTCGACGGTCGAGAACCTGAGGAAGTCGTTCACCCCGTCGGTCGCCGAGGCCAACTCCTACAGAGGCGTCTCCTACACGGTGCCCCTCGGCTACAACTCGAACCAGCTCTACTACAACCCGGACCTGGTCAAGCAGGCGGGGCTTGACCCCGACCAGGACCTGCCCAAGACCTGGTCGGAGCTGATCGAGGTCGCGCCCAAGCTGACCAAGAACCGGACCTCCGCCCAGCAGGCCGACGTCTGGGGATACGTCATCCCCTCCAACGGCCCGCAGGTGCTCGAGGTCCGCTTCTGGCAGTGCGGCGCCCAGATCTTCAACCAGGCGGGGACCAAGCCCCTCTTCCAGGGCGGCAAGGGCCAGGCCATGTTCGAGAAGTACCAGCAGCTGGTGCGGTCGAAGGGCGCCACCTACGTCACCACCGACGCCACCCTGTCCCAGACCACCGACCTCTTCACCGCCGGCAAGGCGGCGCTCTTCGAGCAGTCGTCGACGGCGATCCTGGGCCTGACCTCGGCCGCCGGCTTCGAGATCGGCGTCAGCTCCTTCCCGACCATGGGCCACGGGGTCTTCAGCATGGGTGGCTACAACCTCGGCATCTTCAACGGCGCCGCCAGGGAGCAGCAGCAGGCCGCCAACGAGTTCGCCCGCTGGTGGGTGCAGCCGGAGATCGCCGCCCGCTGGACGAGCGTCTCCAACTACCTGCCCGGTGTGACCGCGGCCTGGGACACGTCGACGCTCAAGAACTGGCTGGCCGCGGATCCCCGGCGTCGCGTGGCGGCGGACCAGCTGCCCAAGTCCCGGCCCCGGCCCAACCTCCCTCAGTACCCCCAGATCTCGGTCGACATCGTCAACGCGTTCGACCACACGATGCTGGGCCAGACCAGCGCCCGGGCGGCGCTGGATGAGGCCGCGGCGCAGGCCAAGGAGAGCCTCGAGTGACGGTGCACGACGACAGCGCGCGGGCCCCGGCGGGCGCTTCCGGACATCTGAGCCCGGTCCTCTCGGCGGCGGCGTCGGCGGGCGATCTCGCCGCCGTCCGGGCGGCCGCCGAGCGGTTCGGAGCGATCGAGCTCAGCGTCGACTTCGCGCTCGACGACATCACCCCCGAGCATGTGCGGGCGCTTCGCTCCATCGGCGAGGAGCACGGCGCCAGCTTCTCGGTGCACGCCCCCTTCCGTGACGTCAACATCGCCTCCCTCAACGACGGCGTCTTCGAGGCGGCGAAGCGGGACACGCTGCGGGCGATGGACCTCGCCCTCGGCGTCGGCGCCCAGGTCCTCAACGTCCACCCCGGGATCCACGCCTACTTCCCCGCCGACCGCCACCCGGAGATGAAGGCGCGGGAGCGGGACGTGGTCGAGGCCCTCTGCCGGTCCGGCCAGGAGGGCGGCGTGCGGGTCGCTATCGAGAACCTGATCGACACCAACTCGCACTTCGAGGACACCTGGACCCTGGACGGGCTGCTGGCGCTGGTCCGTGCCGTCGACAGCCCCGTCCTCGGCTTCTGCCTGGACACCGGCCACGCCCACCAGGCGGGGCAGGACGTCAGCGCCGCGATCCGGCGGCTGGCGGCGGAGGAGAGCGGGCTCGGCCGTGCCCGGTCGGCACTCTTCCACCTCCACGTCCACGACAACCACGGGGGCCCGATCGACGAGCACCTCCCCCTCACCGAGGGCTCGATCGGCTGGTCCGATGTGGTCAGGACCCTCAACGAGGTCGGCTTCGACGGGCGCGTCGTCTTCGAGAACCGGGGCCTGGAACGGCAGGAGCTGGCCCGGGGCCGCTGGGAGGCGATGGTCGCCGGATGACGTCCCGGCGGCGCGAGGCCGCGACCGGCTACGGGATGGCGATCCCGGCCCTGATCATCCTCGGGCGTTCGTCTGGCTGCCGGCCGTGAGCCTGCTCGTGCTCAGCTTCACCGACTGGAACGGCATCTCTCCGAACGTCGCCCTGGTCGGGATCCGCAACTACGTCACCGCCATCCACGACCCGCTCTTCCTGCAGTCGCTGGTGAACACCTTGGTCTACGTCGGGGCGACCCTGCCCATGGTGCTGGTCGCGGGCCTCGGCGCCGCCCTCCTGGTCGAGCACGGAGGCCCGCTGTCGGGCCTCCTGCGCGTCGCCTTCACCATCCCCTTCGTCGTCAGCATCGTCGTCGTCGCGGTGGTCTGGTCGTGGATCTTCGACCCCCACTTCGGCGTGCTCAACTTCGTCCTCGAGCGCTTCGGCGTCCGCGGTCAGGACTGGCTCGACGAGCCGCGCTGGGCGATGCTGATCATCATCCTGCCCTCGGTCTGGCGGCAGTTCGGCTACTACATGCTGATCCTGCTCGCCGGGCTCAAGAACATCGACCGCAGCTACCGGGAGGCGGCGGAGATGGACGGCGCCCGCTACTGGTCGCGCCTGCTCCGGGTCACGCTGCCCCTGCTCGGTCCGCAGCTCTTCTTCTCGCTCGTGATCTGCGCGATCGACTCCTTTCAGGTCTTCGCCCAGGTCGACCTCATGACCCAGGGCGGCCCGGTGGGCAGCACCACGGTCGCCATCTACTACATGTACCAGCAGGGATTCCAGTACTTCCAGATGGGCATCGCCTCGGCCGTGGCGGTGATGCTCGTTGTGGGCGTGGGGGCGTTGACGTATGCACAGGTCCGCTGGGTCGGTCGCCCAGTCTATTACCGCTGAGCCCGTCGCCCACCGCCGCGTCCCGGTCCGGACCAGGGCGCTGCGGCGGCGGGCCGGCCTCGGGGCCTGGGCGGCGCTCCGCCTCGCCCTCGCCCTCCTCGTCGCCCTGCCCTTCGCCTGGATGGTGCTGACCTCCCTCAAGTCGTCCCACGAGGCGGTGACCTGGCCCCCGGACCTCCTTCCCTCGGTCTGGCGGTGGAGCAACTACGCCGAGGTGTGGAGGGCGGGGTCGTTCGGCCGCTGGCTGTTCAACAGCCTGGCCGTGGCGACGGCGGTCGCGATCGGCAACGTGGCCCTCGGCGGTCCCGCCGCCTTCGCCTTCGCCCGCCTCCGCTTCCCGGGCAGGAACCTGCTCTTCTTCTCGGTCCTGGCCACCCTCATGATCCCCGGCGAGCTGACCCTGATCCCGGTCTTCTTCATCCTCAGCCGGCTGGGCTGGATCAACACCTACCTGGCCCTCATCGTCCCCTTCCTGGTCAACGGCTACTCGGTCTTCCTGCTCCGCCAGTTCTTCGAGGGCATCCCCGAGTCGATCACCGACGCCGCCACGCTGGACGGCGCCGGGCCGGTGCGCCTGTTCTGGAGCGTCGCCCTGCCCATGGCCCGGCCGGCGGTGGCGGTGAGCATGTTCCTGTCCTTCGTCGGCACCTGGAACTCCTACCTGTATCCGCTGGTGGTGACCCGCTCCGTCCAGATGCGCACGATCACGGTCGGCCTCTCCCTGTTCCAGCAGGAGTACGGCTCGAACTGGGTGCTGCTGATGGGGGCGGCGACCATCATCGCCGCCGTGCCGGTGGTGGCGTTCCTCATCGTCGAGCGGCATCTGACCGACGCCCTGACCGTGACCGACCAGAGGGGATGAACCCGCGCCGCCTCGAGCGCCTCGGCGATGATGGCGGCTGGGATGCCGACCAACGAGACCGAGGGGACGACGATCGCCGGGCTTCGCGACCTCGGCCCGCTCGAGTTCGGAGCGGCGGCCACCACCGAGGGGCGGGAGTGGATGAGCCGGCTGCCCGAAGACGTCTCTGACTTCTCCGCGAGATGGGGCCTGGAAACCGACGGCGAACGGATCTGGCACGGGTTCCACGCCATCGTCGTCCCCGTCCGGCGTAAGGGCCGCGCACTCGTGCTGAAGCTGGCCTGGCCTCCGGGCCCGGCGCGGTCGGAGGCGCTCGCGCTCGGCATCTGGAACGGGCGCGGCGCCGTCCGCCTGATCGAGTCGGACCCGGAGCGTGGAGCCCTCCTGCTCGAGCGTCTCGATCCGTCTCGGTGTTTGGAGGGGCTGGCGCCCCTCGAGGCGGCCGCCGTTGCCGGCCGCGTCATCCGCACCCTGGCCGTGGAGGCGCCGCCCTCCATCCCGTCGCTTCGTTCCGCCGCCAGGGCGATCGCCGAGGGGCTGCGATCCAAGCGGAGCCGGCCCGGGCGAGGGATCCCCGCCGGGTGGATCGAGGCCGCCGCCGAACTGGCCGACGGGCTCACCGCGTCGACCGCGGGCCTGATGGTTCACGCCGACCTCCACTACGCCAACGTCCTCGCCGGAGAGCGGGAGCCGTGGGCCGCGGTCGATCCCAAGCCCTACCGGGGCGATCCCGAGCGCTCGGTGGCGGAGCTGCTCTGGACCCGCGCCGACGAGCTCAAGGGTGCGGCCGGGATCCTGGCCGTCCTCGACGTCATCGTCGACGCCGCCGGGCTGGACCGGGAGCGGGCCGCGATCTGGGGCTTCGTGCGAGCCATCGACTACTGGGTCTGGGGGCTGGACAACGGGCTGACCGAGGACCCGGTCCGTTGCAACCGCGTCGCCGCCGCCCTCGCTGCCCGGATCTGAGGGCGCCGGCCCTCAGTACTCCCAGGCGCGGCCGCCCTCCCGGTACTCGTCCAGGGGGATGAGGCGCGAGCCCGGGCTCATCCGGTCCGCGTACAGCGTGCCCGCGAGATGGTCGATCTCATGGAGCACGAGGCGGGCCATCCCCGTCTCATACCGGGTCACCAGCGGCGTCCCGTCGACGGCGGCGTGAGCGACGGTGATGCGCACCGGCCTGACCACGCGCCCGCGGACGTCGAAGAAGGAGAGGCAGCCCTCGAACTGCTCGTCGGTCTCGGCCGATCGCTCGGTCACCCTCGGGTTGAGGAGGAGGAAGGGAGGCCGGCCATCCGGTGGGCGGAGCATGGCCGCGGCGCGGGGGATGCCGATCTGCGGCGCGGCGAGGCCCATCCCCTTGGCGAACACGTGGACCCCGGCCAGCCGCTCGATCATCACGGCAAGGCGGCGCTCGACCCCAACGGCGAGCTCAGCCTCGGCGGGCAGGTCGAACCGGAGGCAGGTCTCCCCGAGGACCGGATCGCCGCGCTGCCTGATCCCGAGCTCGCGCATCTCCTTCGCCCCCGCCATCGCTCCCCCCTTCCACCTGCCGTTCGGTCCCCCGGCACCCAGCCGGTCGCCCGGCGATGGTACTCGGCCGCCGGCGGACGGGACTACCCATCACCGGACAGGCGCCCGGCAATACGCTCGCGGTCGAGCCTGGGCACGCCGGCCAGCGCCAGGTAGCGATCAGACCCGCCGTAGGCGTGACGCAGGTGCTGGAGAAGCCTCGGCACCACCTCCGTGGCGGAGGCCTTCTCGCCGGGCGCGCCCTCGTTGTCGAAGCTGAGGAGGTAGTCCCCCTGGATCGCGTCCGCGTCCACGCCGGCGAGGTCCAGGAGCAGCACCGCCAGCGCGCCGGTCCGACCCGTGCCGGAATGGCAGTGGAACACCACCGCGCCCGGTGAGCCCGCGAGCGCGGCCAAGATCGACGGCATCTGCGGCATCGCCTCATCGAGCAGGCGCTCGTAGCCACCCTCGAAGGCGACGGGGAACGGGAAGTCGGCAGGGACGATCGGTATCTGAACGAGGCGAGGGGAGCGGACGGAGGCGAAGGGGCTCGGCTCCCTCCGGAGGAGCGGAGGGTTGCGGAGGTCGACAACCGCCGTCACGCCAGCGGCGAGGACCGACTGGAGCCCATCATCCGTGAGGCGGGTCAGCGTGTCCGAGCGGAGGTACTGGCCCCGGCGGGTCAGACCGCCGGGCCTTGGCAGCCCGCCCAGGTCCCGGGCGTTCCGACACCCCGGCCACGACAGGAAACGTCCCCGAACGTCGTTGCCGGCCCCATGCCCAGTGCTACCCATCACCCCTTGGACGGCAGACCTGCCATCGACGCCTCGACGCCGGACGACTGGCATACGCCGACCGGCTCCTGCCCGTCCGAATTGCAGATCGCCGCGCTGATGATGTCGGCCTCACCGAGGATCGCCCTGGTCGTGGCGCTGCTGGGATCGTTCAGGTGGTTCGCGATCTGCCCCCAGGTCTGGCCGCTCAGCAGGGCCGGCGAGTACGCCGCGGACACCTGGTAGTAGCGGTCGTCGATGAGAACGAATGGGATGTAGCCGGCGGTGTTGTAGTGGCTCTCGAGCGCCGCCTCCTGGTTCGTCAGCGTCTGCAGCGCCTGTTGGTTCCGATCCTCCAGTTCGCGGGACGTGAACGTGAGGTAGCTGCTGTGGAAGGTCGCGTTGAGGAAGGTGAAGGTGGGCGTGTTGGGAAAGACATCGGTGCTCGAGGAGGAGATCAGGCTGAGGCCGGAGAAGCTGCCGAAACGGCTGAGCGCGGTGATGATCGACCAGCGCTCGGCCGCGCAGAAGGGGCAGAACTCGGCGCCGACGTAGAGGACGTAGGGCCGGGTCCCGGCCGGCGGCCTCGTGCCCGTCGAGTCGAAGCTCGAGGAGTCGCCGCCCCCCGGCAGCGGCGGCACCTTGTCGTAGCTGCTGGCCGGAACATGCGTGACCAGCCCGACGACGCGGGCCGAGTTGACGTCGCCGGCGGCCTGATTCGATCCGCGTCCGAGCCAGGCGTAGAGCGCGATCCCCGCGACCAGCGCGACGATCACGACGACGCTGACCACGATCATCCAGGGGCTGGTCCACCATGGCCGGGAGCCGGGGCGACCGGGACCGCTGTCGCCGGGCATCGCTTGGGTCATCAGTCCGCCCTCACGCAGGCTCCATCGACAGGGTGGCGCATCTGCCACACGATAGCCGCGGCGCAGCCACGTGTGCCGGAGTCCGGCCACATCGCCGAAAACACGAACCCGAGGTCCTCGAGCCATCGCGCAGTAGTGGTCGCCACCCGATATGGGCGATGTTCGACGGTACACTCCATGTGGCTCGGAGGGATGGCCGAGTCCGGTCGATGGCAGCTGTCTTGAAAACAGCCGTGGGGCAACCCACCGGGGGTTCGAATCCCTCTCCCTCCGCTCCACTCAACTCACCTACCAACTAGATCCGCTTTAGGAGGTTGCGTAGATGAGGCTATGGATTCGGTTACTGCCACGCATCGGCGTGAGCATCCCGCTCCGCTTAGCGCGCCATGCTGGCCGTGTGCCACTCCGCAGCAGACATATCGGCTGCGGCTCGCTGGTGATGGCGTTCCTCGTGCTGGCCGGCGTCGTCTGGGTTGTCGAGAATGCGGCTTGGATCTTCGCCGTGATCGCGGGCCTTGTGCTGGCTGTGATCGTGGCGGAAACCTTCGTGCAGGCCCGCAAGGCTCGTGCCAGCCAGTGAACGGAATCTCACGCACCTAGAACACTAGGACATAAGTACCAGAAAATGCCTGTCAAGCAAGAAATGTGCCTGTCAAACCACGTTGAGCGCGAAGCACAAACAGATTCTTGCTTGACAGGCAAAGCCGTGGCTACCCGGGCGCGCGGGCCGCCGTGAGACGGCTAGCGCCATTGCGATGGTGCGTGTAGCATCCGTTTCGTTGAAGCGGCCCGGAGCCAGGTTGCACCCTGACCCCGGACCTAGGAACCCGTAGCTGTACAGGAGCCACGAATCCCATGTCCGACATGATCCCGGATTCCGTGCGTACGTCGCTGGCGAATTTCGTTGCCGATTCGTTCGAGGTCCGCTCGCGGATCTCCGATCTGTACCTTCCCGCCGCGCGGACTCTCTCGCCGATCGGTGACCCGAGCAGCACCGATCTTGTGAACGTGCTCAACGAAGCTACGGCCGTGCTGGCCGCTGCTGAGACGATGGCAGACCGTTACCTAACCCGATAGGAGAATTCCTCATGTCCATCATCAACCTCGACACCAGCCGCCGCGCTCGAGCAGTCACCGTTCGCCGCGCGTATCTCGTTGACAAGATCATGCGGGCCGCGTACCGCGCGAAGGACGCGTCCGAATCCGGCGATTGGGCTGTGGTCGCGCGACAGTCTCAGATCGCAGCCACTACCGTGGCCGATCTCGTGACGTTGGGCACGAGCCAGCAACTTGAAAGCTCCGCTGAGTTCATGGCCATCTTCAACGCCATGCAGGTAGACATGCCGGACGCAGCCTGACCTACCGACCACCAACAGCCGCTCAGGGGTTCGTCCCTGGGCGGCTTTTCTTTTGGGACACCAATTGGCGTCATCCGTAATCCGTCGGATGGCCAAAAGACGAATTGTTTTGACCTTACAGAAATCGCTGAGAGCGACGCTCCGGGCCTGTAGCTGGTACGGACGTGGTTGTACTCGTCCGTCGGGTTTAGCCTCCGTAGCTTGGCTTACACGGCTTGGCTTGGTGTTTGTT
>DATAXV010000030.1:0-66511 GCA_036272915.1 Candidatus Dormiibacterota bacterium | reverse complement strand
CGACGTGCCCTGGGGCATGTGTCCGCGCGGGTTGTCGCGGTCGCGCCGAGGGAGGCACTGGTCGCGGTGTGCGCCGCGGTCATGCTCTTCGCGCTGGCGGCTCGACCTGTGTCCGCGGAGACGCCGACCACCAATGAGTCGCCCACGCAGGCGCAGGCCACGTTCCAGCAGGACTCGGCCCGGCTCAACCAGCTGACCCAGCAGCTGCAGACGACGCAGGCCAAGCTCCAGACGCTGAACCAGAAGCTGGCGCAGGATCAGCAGCGCCAGACGCAGCTGCAGCAGCAGCTCGAGGCGCTGGCGCGGCTCGAGTACGAGGTCCCGGTCATCGACCTCGGCAGCGTCCTCACCGCGCGCAGCCTCAGTGCGCTGCAGGGCGACCTCTCCCAGGCGAGCCTCGTCTCCAGCCGGCAGGACGACCTGCTGCAGCAGGCGACCGCGCTTCGCGAGCAGGACAAGACGGAGAGGGACAAGGTGGCCCAGCAGGTGACGCAGATCAAGTCGGCGCGCGCTCAGGCGGCCCAGGTCGCCGAGCAGGCGCTGTCCGAGGAGGACGCGGCGAACGCGTCAGAGGCCAACGCCGTCGCCAATCAGGCAGCCGGCCTCGCCTGCGATCCCGCCTCGAACCCTGATGGCTGCCCCACCGGCTCGGTCCAGCAGATCATCATCGGCGCCTTCACGTCCCAGGGACAGTCCGCCGTCAACTGGGGGCTGGCAGTCGCCAAGTGCGAGTCCGGCTACAACCCCAACGCCGAGAACCCGTCCGGAGCCGAGGGCCTCTTCCAGTTCATGCCCTCCACCTTCGCCGGGACGCCCCCGGGCAAGGCCGGAGGTTCGATCTGGAGCCCCGTCGCCTCTTCCCAGGCCGCCGCTTGGATGTACAGCCAGGGCCGCCAGGGCGAGTGGGAGTGCAATCCCTGATCAGTCGGGGCTGATCAGGTCGACCGGCTCGCCGGAGGTCGCGGAGGCGACCGACGCGGCGACCAGGGCGAGACTGCCGAGGTTGGCCCTGCCTGAGCTGATCGGTTCGCGGCCCTCGGTCACGGCGGCCACGAACTCGTGCAGCGACCCGGCCCGGTCGACCCAGGGCGTCGGCCGGAGCTCAAGCGAACGGGGCTCGCCCTTCAGCGGCCGGATCTCGACCTCCTCCAGGTGGGAGTCCATGTCGCCGCGGCTGGTCCAGACCACCTCTCCGCCCTCCAGCTCCATGCGCCACTCCCCGGCCCAGGGCGTGATCGGTCCGCGGCTGATCCAGCTGCCGCGATAGCTGACCACGGCTCCGGCGTCGAACGTGACCACGGCGGCCCCCGCGGGCGGGCTCTGGAACCTGCTCCAGGCGGGATTCCAGGTCCAGCAGAAGATCCGGTTGGCGTCCTGCCCGAGGACATGGCGCATGAGGTCGAAGTGGTGGATGGCCATGTCCACGAGCAGCGGCTGATCGAGGCGGAAGTGGCGTTCGCCCTCGGAGAGGCGCCGGAAGTCGATCCCGACGCTGGAGACCGCGCCCATCGACCCCTGGCGGACCAGGTCCCTCACCGCCTCGACGGCGCCGTGGAAGCGGTAGTTCTGGCTGACCATGAGCACGCGCTGGCGCCGCTCCGCCAGGGAGACGAGCTCCTCGGCCTCGGCGACGGTGGGGGCGAAGGGCTTCTCGACGAGGACGTGGCGGCCGGCCTCGAGCGCGGTGCGGACCAGAGGGGCGTGACCGGGAAGGGACGCCGTGATCAGGACGGCATCCGCCTCGACCGCGGCGAGAGCCTCCTCCAGGGAGGTGAAGCGGCGCTGGGCCTCGATGCCGGTCTCCTCGCCGGCCCGGGCCAGTGCGGCCGCGTCGGCGTCGACGATGGCGGTCACCGCCACCTCGGAGGACCGGCTGACGATCCGCCTCGCCCAGTCGCGGCCCCATCCGCCGAGCCCGGCCTGGACGAGGCGCAGAACGCTTCCCTTTCCCTCGTTGCTCATGCCTCTACCTTGCCCGATGGCGAGGAGCGGCCGCAGGCGACGGGCCGGCGGGCGGCTCAGGCCAGGGTCAGACCGGTGGCCTCGAGGATCCGCTCCGGCGGGTCGTAGTCGGGCTCGCCGCGCAGCTGCCGAAGGGCTCGTTCGACCAGGATCCGGGAGGTCGGCTCCGGGAAGTCGAGGAGCGGAACGATGGCGTCCGCCCCCAGACCCTCCCCATTGGCCCGGCAGGCGGTCGCCGCCGCCTCGGCGAGGTCGGCCAGCTGCCCTTCGACGAAGGCCCGGCCGACGACGTCGCCATGGCCCGGCACCACCGGACCGGTGAGCAGCGGGAGGAGTCGCTGCAGGGTGTGCGGCCACTCCAGCGGGAAACCGTCATCGAACTGGGGCGCCGCCCCCTCCTCGACCAGGTCTCCGGCGAAGACGACCTCGGAGTCGGGCACGTGGACGATGAGGTCGTGATCGGTGTGACCCCGGCCGAGGTGCTGCAGGACCAGCGTCCGCTCCCCGACCTCGATCTCGGTCCGATGCCGGATGAGACGGTCGGGGGGGACGATGACGACCTCGGCGAGGCCCTCGGCGAGGTCCCTGCGGCCGCCCTCGAGCGCCGTCCGGCGGGCCACCGCCCGCTGCACCTCGCCGTACCGGCGCAGGCTCGCGGCGCATCCCTCGTGAGCCCAGATCTCGGCTGGCGCGAAGTCCCGGTTGCCGAAGCAATGATCGAAGTGGGCGTGGGTGTTGACCACCGTCCACGGTGCCGGGGTGACCTCCCGGACGGCGGCGATGAGATCCGCCGCCTCCTCCGGCGTCGAGCGTGTGTCGATCACCAGACAGGCTCCGTCCGCAACCACCAGGCCAACGTTCAGATCGAAGGATTCGTGCCTGCGGACGAACACACGATCACCGATCTCTCGCCACCGCTCTGCCACGTGGCGCAGTGTACGGCGATAGTCTCAGCGCAAATGCCGACGCGCTTCTTCCTTCTCGTCTACCGCATGCCGGCGCGGCCCACGGCGGGCAGGGTCGCGGTGTGGCGTCTGCTCCGGAAGGTGGGCGGCGTCTACCTCCAGCAGTCGGTGTGCGTGTTCCCCGACCTGCCCGCCCTGCACCGGGACCTGGCCCCGGTTCTGGAGCGGATCCTGGAGGGGGGAGGGGAGTACCACCTGCTGCCGCTGCGCCGGCTGCCGGAGGACGAGCAGACCAAGCTGGTCGATGCCTTCCGCGCCCAGTCGGCCAAGCACTACGAGGAGATCATCGAGGACTGCGAGGTCAAGTTCCAGAAGGAGATCGAGTTCGAGAACTTCCGCGAGAACTTCACCTACGAGGAGGCGGAGGAGATCCGCGCCGAGTTCGAGAAGATCGTCCTCTGGTTCGAGCGCGTCCGCCAGCGCGACTGGTTCGAGGTCCCGGAGAAGGGGAGGGCGGAGGAGTGGCTGGGCCGGTGCCAGCGATTGCTGGAGGAGTTCGAGGCCCGGGTCTACACCGAGCAGGAGGAGGGCGACGCCCGGCCCGCCCCGCGCCCCCGCCGACGCAACCAGTCCGGCTGACGGCTGATGTATCAGCTATTACAATTGACACCGGTGACATGAACATCGTAGTGGCAGCTGCTGCCTTCGTCGCCGCCGGAGTGGAGTGGGTCGAGGCCCTCACGATCGTCCTCGCCGCGGGCATCACCAGGGGGTGGCGCTCAGCTCTGACCGGCGTCGGCTTTGCCGTCATCGCCGTTGCCCTGCTCATCGTCGGCCTGGGCGCGGCGGTGGAGTCGTCGGTGGCCCTGACGGCGGTCAGGACCGCCATCGGGGTCCTGCTGCTCCTCTTCGGCCTGAAGTGGCTCCGCAAGGCGATCCTCCGCTCCAGCGGGCACCTCGGCCTGCACGACGAGGACGCGATCTACCGGCGTACGACCGAACGGCTCGGTGTCCGCGGGGAGACGGGGTCGCTCGACTGGAGCGGCGTGGCGACCGCGGGCATGGGCGTCTTCCTGGAGGGGCTCGAGGTCGTCGTCATCGTCGTCGCCCTCGGCGGTCTCAACAGCATCGGCGCCGCGGCCGCCGGGGCGATCGCCTCGCTGATCGTCGTCGCCGGCATCGGCGCCGCGCTCCGCGCCCCCCTCTCCAGGGTCCCCGAGAACGCGCTCAAGTACGTGGTGGGGATCATGCTCACGTCCTTCGGCACCTTCTTCGCCGGGGAGGGGCTCGGCCTCAGGTGGTGGCACGCCGACCTCAGCATCCTCGTTCTGATCGCCTGCTATCTGGTCGTCTCGGTCGCCTTCGTCGCCCTGCTCAGGGTTCGCAAGACCGGCGGCTGGACGCTCCCGCTGGCCGGCCCGCGACACCGCGTCGCCGAGGTCTGGGAGGAGATCTGGGGTCTCTTCGTCGAGGATGGAGCGCTCGCTCTCGGCGCGCTGGTCCTGCTCCTCGGTGCCGCTCTGCTTCTGGCCCACGTCGCCGGTGCCAGCCTGCTCGCCGCCGGCATCCTGGTGATCGGAATCCTGGTCTTCCTGGGTGCCGCTCTGCTGAGGGCCTCGGCGGCTCACTGATGCGCGATCCGGGGCGCGCCCGCCGCTCGGCGCGCCCCGGACCCCCCGCCCCGGACCCCCCGCCCGGGGATCCCGATCAGATCCCCTGTCCGAGCTCCGGCCTCGGGTTACGCCGCCTGCCGGCGCCCTCCGTGGTCCTCGAGGCACGTTCCCTGGCCACGACCCAGCCAGGAAAGGCCCGGGCGGAGGATTCGCGCCTGCCGGATCAGCTCACCCTGGTGCCGCCTCTCAAGCTCCAGCTGGAGCTCTGGTGAAGTAATCATTCTGGCCTCCTTCGAACCGCCCGACCGCCCCGGTCGGCTCCCCAGTTCGTTACCCCTTAGAACCTGAAGGTGGTAACGTTCATTCCCTTGAAGACCACCTCTTCGACGACGTCGGGAGCCTCGACGCCCGGCCCTCTGGCCACCCTTGTCGACTTCCTCAACACGCTTGATCCGGACACCGGTGAGGAGGCGTTCGACTCGTCCCTCGCCGTCGCCGCGTGGCTCGCGGAGCATGGCCTGATCCGCGCGGACGTCGAGCTCGGCCCGCGCGACCGGGCCCGGACCGTCCGGTTCCGCGAGGCGCTTCGCGATCTGGTCGCCGGCAACGCAGGCGCCGCCATCCCGGCCGCGTCGATCGAGCGGCTGAACGGCGTCGGTGCCCGGGCCAGGCTCGCTCCGGTGCTCGATTCCGCGGGCCGGATCCGAGCGGCGACGCCCGCGGCCGGCCTGGCTGACGCGCTGGGGGCGTTGCTGGTCGTCGTCGGGCAGGCACAGGCGGAGGGGACCTGGCCGCGGATGAAGGTGTGTCAGGCCCAGGACTGCCGCCGGGCCTTCTATGACCGCTCCCGGAACCGATCGGCGAGCTGGTGCTCGATGGCGGTGTGCGGATCGCGGGTCAAGATGCGCCGGTACCGGCGGCGGAACTCCACCGGCTCCGGCTGAGGGTCCGGCCTCATGGCAGGGCGGGCGAGGCGACGTCGGCATCCGCGGTGGAGGGGGCCAGGCCGATCAGGTGCTGGTCGAGCACTCGCACCGCCTCGTCGGCCAGCATCGCGGCGATGTCGGGGATCCTCCCCCGGCGGACGAGGGGGAAGATCCGGGAGCGGCCGAGGACATCGCGGAGCTGGCGTTCCAGCCCGCGCTCCCAGGCCCTGAGCTCCTCCGCCGGCAGGGCCTCGCCGAGCCAGGCCAGCGAGAGCTGGCTGAGCCGGCGGTACTTTCCCGGTGCGGTCTGCGCGTTGAGCTCGCGCAGGACCTCGCCCGGGGCGAGCCGGCTGGTCCGCGCCACGCGCTCGACCAGCGCCACCACGACCGGGACGTATTCCGGGTACGCCGTCGGCACCTCCACCTCGGGGAGGCCAGGCGCGAGGCGGTCAAGCCTCAGCGCTCTGATGAACTCGCCGATGTGCAGGCTGGTGTAGGCCTCGGTCACGCCCTCCTCCATGACCACCGCGGCCCAGTCCCACCCGTCCAGCGCCGTGTCGTGCTCCTCCCCGGCCGGAGCCAGCAGGTGGTTGTTCTCGTGGAAGACGGCGAGGAGCGCCTCCTTGTAGCGGCGGAGGGCGCGCTGCCCCCGCCGGGGCGATCCGGAGAGGAGCTCGCGCAGCGGTGCCAGCACCTCTCTCCTGCTGAACCGCAGGGTCCCATCCCAGTCGGCGACGCCGAGCAGGTCGGGCGAGTCGCCCGGCCGGGGCAGGCCCGTCACCTGGCCGTTCCAGCAGGATCGCCCCGCGCCGCCGACGCGGCGGGCCACCTCCGCCTGGCAGGCCAGGAGCCCCTCCACAGAACGGGGAGGGAGGTCGACGCACATCGCGCTCACCGGGCCCCCTCCCGCCGCGACTCGACCTCACGCTCGAGCTTCCCGACCAGCAGCACCAGCGGCTCACAGAGGCGGCCGACGGCGAGGCGCTCGGCGCGGTCGGCGAGCCCTCGCGAGAGCGCGGCGAGCGAGGAGAGGGCCCGATGGGCGGTGTCGAGCCGTACCGCGGTGTCGCCGCCGGATTCCAGCGCCGCCCGGGCCAGCCGCTGAGCCTCGGCCAGGACCGGCGGTGCGTCCTCGGAATGGGCGGCGGCAACCTGGTCGGCCCACTCGTCCTCGAGGACGCCGAGGTAGAGCTCGACCTGACGGCGCTCACCGCCGTCAAGCTGCCGCCGGATCGCGTCGAGGCTGGCCAGCGCCCGGCTGATCTCCTCGGGCCCGGCCTGGCCGGACCGCGCCCGCTCCAGGGTGCGGCCGAAGACGGTGCGGGCTTCGTTCACGCTCATCGGGATCCTCCTGCTCTGGCCGGGCCGGGGGGCCCGGATCGCCGCCACCGTAGGCGGGTACGGCATGCGCGGAAAAGGGCTGCGGTTAAGGGCGCGGCAGGGTGTGCCGGTCCCTTCGGCAGGAGGTGGCCGCAGGTACCATCGATGGCCATGACAGCTCGGCGGTTCGAATCCCTCGGCGGCCCTCTCGCCATTGGGGAGATGCCCTCGCCGCCGGCTCTACCGCAGGGTCCGGCTATCCGGCGACTGAACGCTCGGTGATGAGCTCTCCTCGGGCGTGCTGCCGGCGATGAGCGAACCGGCGCGGCAGGGCCTGCTTCAGCCCCATTCCGGGGCGCAGCGAGTGACCAACATCGAGCTCTTCTTCGACCTCGTCTACGTCTTCGCCATCACCCAGCTCTCCCACCATCTCCTCGCCGATCCCACCGTCGGCGGGGCGCTTCAGACCCTCCTGCTGCTGGCCATGGTCTGGTGGGCCTGGGTCTACACCACCTGGGCGACGAACTGGCTCGACGCCGACCGGCTCCCGGTCCGCCTGATGCTGGTCGTGCTGATGCTCATCAGCCTCGTCCTCTCGGTCGCCCTCCCCGGCGCCTTCGGAGCTCGCGGTCTGGTCGTCGCCAGCGCCTACGTGGTGATGCAGGTGGGCCGCTCGGTGTTCGTGGCCATCGCCGGGCGCGGGCGCCCGCTCGAGCGGATCTTCGTCCGCGTCGTGATCTGGTGCGTCGTGAGCGGATGCATCTGGCTGGCCGGGGGCCTCCTCTCCGGAGACGCTCGGGTCGTGGCCTGGACGGTGGCGATGGGCATCGACCTGGTCGGCGGGGTCGCCGGCTTCTACACGCCGGGCATGGGGAGGACCACCTCCCGCGAGTGGACGATCGAGGGCGGCCACTTCGCCGAGCGATGCCAGGCCTTCATCATCATCGCGCTGGGGGAGTCGATCGTCGTCATCGGCACCACGCTCGCCCGGGTTCATCGGATCGGTCTCTCCGACGCTCTGGCCTTCCTCGCCGCCTTCATCGGCAGCGTCGCCCTCTGGTGGGTCTACTTCGACCGCAGCGCCGAGGACGGGGCCCGGATCATCGCCCACTCGAGCGATCCCGGGCGGATCGCCCTCTTCGCCTACCACCTCATCCACCCGGTGATGGTCGCGGGGATCATCGTCGCCGCCGCGGCCGACGCTCGCGTGCTGCTGCGGCCCTGGGAGGCGGGCGACCTGGCCACGTCGCTGATGGTGGTCGGGGGCCCGGCGCTCTTCCTGGCCGGCCATGCCCTCTACAAGTTCCCCGTCTGGAGGGTCATCTCGTCGCCGCGCATCGGAGCCATCGTCGTGCTCTTTCTGCTCCTGCTGGCGGCGGGACGGCTGCCGGCTCTCGCCCTCGGTGCCTGCGTCATCGCGGTCGTCGCCGCGGTGGCCGTGATCGACCGGATTCAGCATCCGAACCAGGCCGAGGCCTGAGGCGCGCGGGCGGCCAGAGACGGGCCTGGGGCGCGGCCACTGTCCGCGCACCGTCCGCTCGCCCGACCGACCCTGTACGCAGCATGCTGCTCGGTCCCGCCATTTCGTTCCCGACGCCGAGCCAGATCCGGCGCCGGTCAGCGGTCCGGCGGTAGCTGGAGACCCATGGCGCTCACGACGACCGTCTCCCTGAGCCAGCTCTACGGCGGGCCGGAGCGAGCCGGCGGTCTGGACTATCGGCGGGCGAGATCGTTGTCCGGTCCTCGGGAGGACCTGCCCTTCAAGTGGGCGGTGGTCGGCGGTCACACCGGCGCGTGGGCCCCGAACCCGGCGGCGGCGATGCTTCGACAGGAGCCCAGTGACCGAGCCGCCGCGGCCGCGTGGCACGCGCTGCTGGAGGGTGCCGATGTGCAGCGGGCGGTCATCGAGGCGATCAAGGTGGTGGATCTGGACGTGAACGTCATCGCCAGCCTCGGCTCCGCCCCCCAGCGCGACGGCGTGATCCGGTGCGACTCCGCGTTCGCCCACGGAGTGGACGGGGGCCTGAACTGGGGAGCCGTCACCGGGACCGAGGGCATCGTCCACCCGGTCGAGGCCGCCGCTTACATGGCGGATCAGCGTGAGAACGTCTGTGGCACCCCCGGCGCCGCGTGGATCGCCGAGCAGCTGGGTTTGGAACGCCGGGACAACGCCCTCTGGCGTCAGGCCTACGAAGAGAGCGCCGAATACAGATGGGGGCTGCGTCGCGAGTCGGGCACCGACACCGCGGGCTTCGGGGCCGTGGTGGTGCGGTGGGACGGCAGCATCGAGTACGCGATGGGCACCTGCACCGGAGGCTTTCCGGACGCGATCCCGGGGCGCCAGAGCGATGCCTCGGTCAAGGACGCGGGGTTCGGGATCTCGTCCGCCTCATTCGGCGTCTCCATGGTGATGTTCAGCGGTCGGGGCGAGAACAACCAGGACATCTCGGCGGGCAGGATCGCGGAGGACGCGCTCTGGCATGCCACGCTGTCGCAGAACTGCCACGGAGTCCTGGGCCGGCTCCTCCAGCACGGAGGCACATCGGGCCCGTCGGGCGTGATCGGGCTGCGTCTCGCCTATCCCCGCGGCGACAGGAGTCCGACTGTCCAGCTGGTGCACGCGATGTCGGTCGACCACTTCCCGGCGACCTTCCTGGCCAGCGGCGGCGCGGTCGTCGAGGCGGTCACCTATGCGCGTCGGGGCGATACCCCGGTCCGGGTGCACAGCACCCCCTTTCACGCGGTGCAGGACCTCACGCTGGAGACACCGCCGATGGAGCCGTCGGACAACACGCGAGCGCTCTGACCCACCCCCGCATCGGACGCCGGAGAGGCGTCAGGAGGTGGGCGCCGCCTTGGCGTCGCCCGACTCCGCGGCCTTCTCCTGGGTCTCATCCTCCGCACCGTCGTCGCCCTCGGTCGGAGACGCGTCCGGTGGCGGGGCGCCGATCACCGGCCAGCGCCGCCAGGCGTAGTAGACGCCGACCAGCACGATGGCGAGGACGATCGAGGATAGCTGCGCCTGCTTGAGACCGAACAGCGTGATCGAGTTGGCCCGCACGAAGAAGATGCAGAAGTTGAGGACGGCGTAGAGGCTGGCGTAGAGGAGGAAGAGGCCGCCGTCCCGAGGGCGGATCCAGCGCCGCACGGAGAGGACGATCGCCAGGATCAGCAGCCCGAGCACCAGCTCGTAGGCGTTGGCCGGCTGATAGGCGGTGGTGGTGGTCGGAGCGAACGTCGCCGGGTTCGTGTACCGGATCGCCCAGGGCAGGTTCGACGCGTAGCCGAGGATGTCGCCGTTGAAGATGTTGCCGATGCGCCCGATCGGCTGTCCGATCGCGGCGAAGAGGGCGGCGCCGTCGGCGATGGTCCAGAAGGGAAGCCGGCGCCAGAGGCAGTAGAGGAGGATGAAGACCGGCACCGTGAAGACGGCGCCGAAGTAGGCCATGCCCCCCTGCCAGAAGGCGAGGATGTCCTGCGGGTGGGTGAGGTAGTAGCCGGCCCCGCTCTGAAAGTCGTAGTAGAGGCGGGCGGCGATCAGGCCGAGGACGATCGACCAGAAGGCGAGGTCCCCCCACATGCGCTCGGGGACGCCTCTGCGGCCCAGGTGCCGGCCCGCCAGCCAGAGGCCGGCCAGGAAGGCGACGGCGTAGCCCAGCCCGTACCAGCGGATGGCGATCGGCCCGAGATGGAAGATGATCGGGCTGAAGGGGAAGACGATGACGAGGGAGGGGATCACGGCAGCGCCTCTACTTGCTCGCCGGTAGCTGCTTCATCGCCGCCTGAACGCCGGACGACTGGCAGACGCTCGCGGGTTTGCCGCCGTTGGACTCGCAGATGGCGGCGCTGATGATGTTGGCCTCGCCCAGGATCGCCTTGGTCGACGCCGCGTTGGGATTGCTCAGGTCGGATGCGATCTGCGACCAGCTCTTGCCATCAAGCGAGGTGGGCTCGTAGGCGGGGCCGACCTGAACCCAGCGGTTGTCGATGAGGATGAAGGGGATGGATCCCTGGGCGTTGTACTTGCTCTCCAGCTGCTCCTGCTGCGGGGTCAGCGTCTGCAGCGGCTGCTGGTTGCGGTCCTCCACCTCCTTCGACTGGAAGGAGATGTAGGAGCTGCTGTAGTTGGAATCGAGGAACGTGAAGGTCGGCGTGTTCGGGTACACGTCGGTGCTCGACGAATCGGTCAGCTTCAGGCCCGAGAAGTTCCCGAATCTGCTCAGGGCGGCGACCAGGGCCCAGCGCTCGGCCGCGCAGTAGGGGCAGTACTCGGCGCCGATGTAGAGGACGTAGGGCTGGGTGCCCGCGGCGGGCGTCGCGCTCGTCGACTGGAAGCTCGCCGTCTGCGCGCCGGGAGCGAGCGCGGGGACCTCGTCATAGGCGCTGGAGGGGACGTGGGTGGCCAGGTTGATCACCCGCGAGGTGGTCGTGCCCGACACCTTGGGCGCCTGGTTCTGACTGTTCACGTAGGAGTAGAGGGCGATGCCCAGGACGATGACGATGAGCAGCCCGATCGTCCCCGCGATCAGCCACGGGCTGCTCCACCAGGGCCGTGGCCGGCCCTTGTAGGAGGTGTTCTTCGTCTGCTGCTGCTTCGGGCGGGGAGGTCGCTGCGATCGAGTTCGGGCCTTGGTGCTGGTGGGACGGGCGCGCTGCTTCGCCATCAGGCGTCCTCCCCGCGCCCGACACGGCCCCTGCTAACGCACATGTCGCATCACCATACCCGAGTCACCCCGGTACAGCCGCCGCCGATCACAGGTTGGCCAGGGCGGCTCGCTGCCAGCGCACCAGCGCCAGCACGAAGCTGATCACGATGAGGAGATGGACGCTCGTGCACCAGACGCAGATGTGGTGGATGGCGACCAGCTCCGCGTACACCAGATAGACGACCGTGATGACGCCGACCACGGTCCAGAGGGCGTGGACGGCCGGGAGCCAGACCGGTTCCCCGGTGCGAAGGGCGAGCAGGGCCAGCCCACCGCTGACGAGGAACCAGAGCATCCCGGGGACGGTGATCGGCACCTGCGTGCCCGGGATCACCGAGTAGGTGCTGTGCAGAACGTTGTCGCAGTCGACCAGGCCGGTCGTGCTGCACACGAGAGGGACGTGCGCGTAGTGGACGGTGGTGAGGTAGGCGGCGACGCCGAGGCCGGCAAGGGCCAGCACGGCCAGCGCGGCTGGCACCACAACTCGCGGCACGGTGGCAATGTACCACGGGCCTCATTTGCACCCCTCGGTTATGGTTTGAGGCGCGCATGAGTGAGCTGTGGTCGGAGCAGGACCTCCGCTACGCCGAGTGGTTCGCCTGGGCTCAGCGCGAACTCAGCCCCAACGAGCGGACCTGCCACGCGGCCGCGCTCGCCGCCCTTCGCGCCGAGCAGGACGGTAAGGACGAGGCGGAGGCCCGGAGGGTTGCCCGGCAGAGCATCCTGGGGCTGGTACCCGACCTCGCCGAGCAGGTCGACGAGGGCCGGAGGCTCTACGCCCAGTGGTACGTCTGGGCCCGGGGGCACGTCAAGGGCGATCCGCCCACGCTGCACCGGGCGACCCAGGCGGCGATGTACGCGCTCCGCGACGGCGAGGATCCGGCCGCCGCCGCCCGCCAGGCCGGCGGTTCGTCCGAGCCGGCCGCCCCGCCGGCTGCGGCCGGAGCGGCGGAGGCGCAGGCGGCACCCGGCTCGGGCCTCGGCGAGCCGGAGGCGCCGCCGCCGGCCCCAGAGGTCCCCGATCAGCTGTTCGCCGGTTTCTGGCTCCGCCTCGGTGCGCTGATGGTCGACCTCGCCCTTCTCCTCGTCCTTCTTCTCCTGATCTGGCTGGTCGTGCTCGTCATCTATCTGATCGGCGGCGGGTCGGGAGGCCTGACCGGCTACATCGCCTTCGTCGTCATCTTCTGGGCGCTGCTCGGCTGCCTCTACCGGCTCGGTCTGGAGGCATGTCCCTGGCAGGCGACGGTGGGGAAGAGGGCGATGGGGATCTGCGTCACCACCGGCACCGGCGAGCCGCTCTCCTCGATGCGGGCGCTGCTCCGGACGGGGGCCTTCGTCGTCGCCTGCCTGCCCCTGGGGGCCGGTCTGCTCCTGCCCCTCTTCACCGCCAGGCGGCAGGCGCTGCACGATCTTCTCGCCGACACCCTGGTGGTGAGGCAGGAGTACGTGACGGTGGTCGACGCCGCCCTCGCTCACCTGGCCGAGGTCCGCACGCCGTCGCTTCCACCGCCGCCAATCCCGTCATCGTGAGCGCAGAGGTAAACGAGGCACGGTATCCTACTGGCCTTGGGTCCGTACGGAAGGCGGGCGTAATCGATAGGTCAACTGAGGTGTGAAGACGGCTTGAAGGTAATCGTCAAGGATCAGCAGGAGTTCGAGCAGGCGCTGCGCGAGTTTCGCCGCAAGGTGCAGGAGCAGGGTCTGGTCCGCGAGATGAGGCGTCGTGCCCACTACATCCCGCCCGCGGAAGCCCGGAAGATCAAGAGCCTGCGAGCGCGTCGGCGCCGGTCTCGCTGATCCTTAGCGGACCACCGCACACCTTCACCCCAATCCGCTACAATGTGGCTCGTTCGGTGATCACTGCGGAGGGGAAACACTCGTTCCCATTCCGAACACGACAGTTAAGCCCTCCAGCGCTGATGGTACTGCCGCGGTAACGCGGTGGGAGAGTAGGTCGTTGCCGAGCACTCAACCCCGTACCCGTAAGGGTCGGGGTTTTTTGTTGCCCGGGGGCGGTTTCGCTCACCTGGCGGACCCGATCCGCCGCGCGGCCTCGCGCAGCTCGGCGGCGATGACCTCTCTCGCCCGCTCGGGGGCAAGATCGGCGACGGTCGACCGCAGCTCGGGGGACGTGGTCAGCCGGATCAGGGCGACCAGCTGCATCGCCTCGAGCCGCGTCGCCGGAGTCGGTCCGCCCGCCTCCCTCGCCAGCGCCTCGGCGATCCGGTCCTCGTAGCCGGACCACAGGCGGAGCAGGCCGGAGCGGAGGGCCGGCGAATTGCCGACGGTCCGGTGGAAGCCCTCGACGCCGGATCCACCGTCTCTGTCCGCGGCCTCGATCAGCGCCTCGACGACGGCCTCGGCTCGGGCCGTCGCCGGAGCACGTCTTTGCAGGGCGGCCAGGACCGTCTCGATCAGGGAGGTGTCGGCGAAGGCCAGGACCTCCTTGCTGCGGAAGTAGACGAACAGCGTCTTCACCGAGACGTTGGCCGCGTCGGCGATCTCCGCCACCGTCACGCCGTCGAAGCCGCGCTCCTCGAAGAGCCGGCCGGCGGCGGTGAGGATCGCCTCGCGGGTCATCGCCTTCTTGCGATCGCGCAGGGGCAGCGCCGCGTGGCCGGTTCCGTCCACCGCCACCAATCGTACATGCGCTTACGTTTCCCAGTGATAGGGAATTAGCAGGAACTTGACGAATTAGGGTGACTGACTTACGTTTTGCCCATGGTCACCTTATGGTCGAGGGAGTGGTGGTTGAGATGGGCGCGCTGAGCGGGCGGACGGCGGTGGTCACCGGCGGGTCCAGCGGCGTGGGGCTGGCCTCCGCCCGTCTCTTCGCCAAAGAGGGCGCCTCCGTGATCGTGGTCGGCCGGGATCGGTCGCGGCTGGAGGCGGCGGCCGGCGCGATCGGCCACGGCAGCCGCTGGGTGGCCGCCGACCTCGGCCACGACCCGGGCGCCACCGCCCTCGCCGCCCGGCTGCGGGAGATGGGGGAGGAGGCGCTCGACGTCCTCTTCGCGAATGCGGGCGCCTCAAACGCACCGGAGCTCTTCGACACCGACGAGGACGGCTTCGACGCCGTCATCGACACCAACCTGAAGAGCGCCTTCTTCACCGTCCTGCGCTGCTTCCCGCTGCTCGAAGAAGGAGCGTCCGTGATCCTGACCTCGTCCGTGTCCCACGCCATGGGCCGGGTCGGCGACCCCCTCTACGCCGCGGCCAAGGCGGGTGTCCGCTCGCTCGCCCGCGGCCTCGCCGCCCGCCCCGAGTTCCTGGCCCGTAGGATCCGCGTCAACGTGCTCAGCCTGGGCGCGGTGGCGACCCCGATGACGGGAGCCGGGGACGCGGCGATGGCGGAGACGCTGGACCGCTGGGCCGAGGACAACATCCCGCTCCGGCGCTGGGCCGATCCGATCGAGGCCGCCCGCCCGGCGCTCTTCCTGGCCAGCGCCGCCTCCGACTACATGACGGGAGCCGAGGTGGCCGTGGACGGAGGGCTGGCCCAGCTCTGAGAGCCGGAGGTCAGGCGACCGAGGAGTGCAGCCTCGGGATCAGGAAGAGGCAGCGCACGGCGAGCCCGGCGAAGAGCAGCAGGAGCGTCACCAGGACGTCGAGCACGACCTGCCCGACGCCGCCGTGGAGCAGCGCGATCAGGGTCACCAGGAGGAAGCAGCCGGCTGCCAGCACGGGCAGGAAGGCGCGGTCGTGCACGGCGATGAAGAACTGCACGAGGAGGTTGATCAGGCTCAGGGCGATGCCGATCAGGCCGATCTCGCGCATGAAGGGCACCGCCGACAGGAAGGCTTTGCCGAACGGAATCTCGATGACCGGGCCGGGCAGCACCGTGAAGACGAGCAGGGCGCACAGGCCCAGGCAGATGCTCAGGCAGGCGGAGAGGAAGAGCAGGCGCAGCGGATGCCGGCCGGTGGCGACCGCCTCCACCACTCTTGGGAAGAGCACCTGGCCGACGCTGAGGGTGCCGTAGTAGACGATCGTCTCGATCTTGTTGAGGGCGCCGTAGATGCCCGCCGACTGGGTGTCGAGGTAGTGCTTGGCGAGGACCACGTCGACGTTGTAGAGGACGAGCACGCCGAGCGTGCCCAGGGTGGCGGTGATGGCGAAACTGATCATGGTCCGCATCCGGACCGGGTCGGGCGGCTCGTGCCACACGTCGCGCAGCGCGTAGGTGCCGATCAGGTAGGCGACGCCGGCGCCCAGCATCATCGCGATGACCGAGCCGGTCACGCCGAGACCGGCCCAGAGCAGGAGCGCCAGCGTTCCGGTGCGGACGAACAGCTCCAGCCCCTGGTTGGCGGAGAGGGCACCGAAGGCCTGCCGTCCCTGGAGCAGGCCGCGAGGGATGGCCATGTAGCTGCAGACGACGATGGCCAGGCCCAGACAGATGACGGGCACCGGCGAGGCCAGCCGTAGGAAGTCGGCAACGGGCACGCACGCGGCGAGGGTGAGCAGGAAGAAGACGGCCGAGGGTATGACCAGCAGGACGTTGGTTCGCCGGAACATCGCCCGCAGCGCGCCCTGATGGTTCTGCGCCAGCTGCCTCGCCGAGTAGTGGGCGAGAACCAGGATCAGGCTGAAGTTGATGGTCGTCCCGATCGTGTAGATGGCGACCAGCGACGCGACCTCGCCGTAGAGCTGGGGGCCGAGGACCCGGCCGGCGATGGCGTGGTAGACGAGGCCCCCGAGCCCCGAGGCCATGCCACCGAGGAAGAGGACCGCGTTCTGGCGGAACAGGCGGCTCCTCTGAACGCGCCGCAGCCGGGCGACGAACTGGGGACGCAACGGCTCAGCGAGTAGCGCGGGCAAGGTCGAGCCTGCGGCGCGGGGATATATCCGTCATGGGCAAATGGGAGCGACCCCGCTTCCGGCCGGGGCGCCTGGTGGATTGTAGCGGTAAGCCGGTGAGCTCGTGCGCACAGAGCGGGATGGCGGGGCGGCTATCCTTTCTCCCGTTCATGTCGGAAGAACCGATGGTCACCGCCATCATCGTCAGCTACCGGGTGCGGGAGCTGCTGCTCGCCACCCTGCGCTCGCTCTACGCCAACACCGAGGTGCCGCTCCAGGTGGTCGTCGTCGACAACGCCTCCGATGACGGGTCGGTGGAGGCGGTCCACGAGGAGTTCCCGCTCGTCAACCTCATCCCCCAGCGCGAGAACCTCGGCTTCGGCCGCGGCAACAACATCGGCCTGCACGAGGCGGTCGGCCGCTTCGTCCTGCTCCTCAACCCGGACGTGGAGATCGGCCCCGGCTGCGTCGACGCCCTGACCGACTTCCTCCTCGTCCATCCCGAGGCCGGCGCGGTCGGTCCCCGGTTGGCCCGGCCGTCGGGCAAGCTCGATCTCGCCGCCCGGCGAGGCTTCCCCACGCCGAGCACCTCCTTCTACCGGTTCACCGGGCTGAGCCGGGTCTTCGCCCACAGCCGCCGCTTCAACGGCTACAACATGGGTCACCAGTCGGTGGACAAGGTCCACGAGATCGACGCCGGCACCGCCGCCTGCCTGCTGGTGCGGCGCACGGCGATCGACCAGGTCGGCTTCTTCGATCCCGACTTCTTCATGTACGGCGAGGACCTGGACCTCTGCTACCGGCTCAAGGCGGGCGGCTGGAAGACGTACTACCTGCCCGCCGCCCACGCCATCCACGTCAAGGGGGCGTCCTCCCGGCAGGCGACGGCGCGCTCGCTGTACGCCTTCCACAGCGCGATGTGGACCTTTCACCACAAGCACTACGCCAGCAATCTCCCGGCCTTCGCCAACGGGCTGATCTGGGCGTCGATCTGGGGGCGCTGGGCGGCGCTCCGGGTGAGGGCAGGGATAACCGAGGATCCCCGGGTCTCGAGGTGAGCGCGGCCGCGGGCGCGCCGACGCAGGGCGAGGTCTCGCTGCGCGTCGCAGCCCTGCTCGGCCGGTTCCTGGCCCGGCGCCGGTCCGAGATGGCCGCCGTCGACCCGGTCCTGACGCCCATGGTCGATGAGCTGCAGGCGGTCGTCGGCAGCGGCGGCAAGCGGGTCCGGCCCTGGCTCGTGGTCTGGGGCCACCTGGCCTCCGGTGGCGCCTTCGAGGACCCGATCGCGACCGCCGGCGCCGCCGTCGAGCTGGTCCACACCTTCGCCCTCCTCCAGGACGACTTCATGGACGCGTCGGCGACCCGCCGGGGGAGGGCCGCCACCCACCTCGCCATGGGCGTCTCAGCGGCGATCCTGATCTCCGACCTGGCCCTGGTCTGGGCGGATCAGCTCCTCTGCGAGTCCGGCTTCGCGCCGGATGCGCTCCTCGCCGGGATGCGCCTCTTCAACAGCCTCCGCAGCGACGTCACCCTCGGGCAGTATCTGGACGTCACCGCCGTCGCCGACGAGGACCGGGCGCTGCGCGTCAACCGCCTCAAGACGGCGAGCTACACGGTGCTGCGCCCGATCCAGCTGGGCATGGTTCTGGCCGGCGCCCCGGAGTCGCTGCTGGCCGCGGTGCCCGCCTACGCCGAGCCGGCCGGCATCGCCTTCCAGCTCCGCGACGACGTGCTCGGCGCCTTCGGCGAGGCGTCGGTGACCGGGAAGCCCGCGGGCGACGACCTGACCCGGGGGAAGGCGACCTGGCTCTGGGCTCGCGCCCTGCGCAGCGGTCCGCCGCCGGAGGGCCTGGACGAGAGGCGGCGCTGGATCCGCGAGTCGGGCGCCCTCGACGACGCCGAGGCGCTGATCCACCGGCTCGAGACCGCGGCGCTGGCCGCCCTCGCCGAGCTGCCCATCGACACCGGCCTCCGGGGAGAGCTGGCGGCCTTCACCCGCGATCTGGTCGACCGCCACCTGTAGCGGCGGGCCGGCTCAGCTCTCGTAGATTGGCTGTCGCCGCAGCCCGTCCTGGTCGAGGTCGATGTGCACGTTGTTGCCGATGACCTCGACGACGTGCTCGATGCCGACCATCCGCTCGTCGATCAGATGGTGGCGGACGGCGATGCCGGTGATGGCGTCCGCCTCGTCGGTGAGGACGGCGGCGACCTCGCCGACCTGGTCGCCACCGTGCCAGACCGGGCTGCCCCGGGTCAGCTCATGGACGCTGCTCAGGTCGGGCTCGAGCTGGGCCGGGGGCACGTACGGGACCTGCCCGATCAGCGCCTCCGCCACCCGGAGGAAGTTGTCCAGCCCGTAGCCGCCGGGTGCGCGCCAGTGCGGCGGCGCCTCGGCCACCGAGGCGGTCTCGACGTCGGGCATCCGCTCCAGCGCGCTCCGGTCGAGGTCGCAGCGCAGCCCGTCCTCCCCAGCCTGGAAATGGGCGGCGCCGACGACGCGGCCGGCGACGACGAGATGGGTGATCGCGTGGGCCTTCTCATCGACCACGATCCGCTGCAGGTGGCCGATGGACCCCTCTGGCCCGGTGACCTCCTCTCCGATGTACAGCCGTCTCAAAAGGGGAGCTCCTCCTCGGTCGGTCCGGGGTCGATCATGGGCCCGGGCTCGGGTGCCTCCTCGTCCGGCGGCCGGACCTCGATCCGCCGCCTCGCATCCTCCAGCCGGCGCTCCGCCGCGCGCAGGTAGACGCTGGCCTCGTCGGTGGCGCGCAGCGCCTCCTCCAGGGTCAGGTTGCCCGCCTCCAGCTGCTCCAGCTTCTCGTCGAAGAGCTGCACCGCGCGCTCGTAGCTCAGATCGCTCTCAGCCATCCGTCGTCCTTTCCTCCACACGCGCCCGCAGCCGTCCCTTGGAGAGGCGCACGTCGACGGTGCTCTGAAGTTCCGCCTCGGTCGCCGAGCGAAGCACGGCGCCGGTGGCGGAGTCGAAGGTGATGCTGTAGCCGCGGGCGAGCACGCTCTCCGGGCTCAGCGCGGCCAGCCGGCGCCGCCGGTGCTCGATGCCCTCGCCGGCCTGCCGCAGGCGAAGGATCATGGCCCGCCGGATCCGCTCCCGGCCGTCGCGGTCGACCAGTGCCGCCCGGCGGCGACGCACGACCTCGACCACGGCCTGGCCCAGCCGCCGGCGCCGCTCGATCAGCGCCTCCCGCCGCTGGTCCAGCTGCCGCTCCGGGCTGAGCTGGAGGAGCAGCGCCCTCGCCCGGCCCAGCCGCTGCTCGCGATCGCGGAGCAGGGCCGGGACCACCGCCAGCAGCCGCCGGCGCCTGGCCTCCAGGCGCTCCTGCTCGGCGGCGGCGAGGTGGCCGATCTCCCGCCGCAGCCGGCGCCGCCGCTCGGCCAGCTGGTCCTGGAGATCGGCCTTCCGCGGCACCACCCGCTCGCCCGCCGCCGTCGGCGTCCGGCATTCCTGGTCGGAGACGAGGTCGGCCACGGTCCGGTCCGAGGTGTGGCCGAGGGCGGTCACCACCGGCACCCGCGAGGCGAGGATGGCCCGGGCCACGGGCTCGGTGTTGAAGGCGTAGAGCTCCTCGAAGCTGCCCCCTCCCCTGGCCACCACGACGACGTCGGCGCGGCCCTCCCGGTTGCATTGCCGCAGCGCGGCGACGATGCTGCCCGGCGAGGCCATGCCCTGGACCTGGGCCGGGTAGACCAGGATCTCCATGTTCGGGTAGCGGTCGTGGATCGTCTCCTGCAGGTCGTGGATGACGGCCCCGGTCGGCGAGGTGACCAGGCCGACGGTCCGGGGCAGGAAGGGCAGCGGCCGCTTGCGCCCGGGGGCGAAGGCGCCCTCTCCCTCGAGCTGCCGCTTGAGCGTCTCGAGGCGGGCGCGGAGCCGGCCCACGTCGTCGTACTCGAGGCGGTCGATGATGTAGATCAGGTTGCCGGTCCGCCAGTAGTCGACCCGGCCCCGGAAGACGTACTGCTGGCCGTCCTCGGGCAGGATCGGCATGCGCGAGGCCTCGCGGTCCCAGATCCAGGCCCTGACCGTGCTGCCGGCGTCCTTGATGTCGAGGCTGTAGCAGCCGCGGCTGTTGCGACGGATGCCGGAGACCTCGCCTCTGACCAGGAGCGCCGTCAGCGGTCTCACGAAGCGCCTGATCTCGGCCGAGAGCTCGCTGACGGTGAATGGGCGCCGGGCCTCCTCAGGGCGAAGCATGCTCCCGCCCAGCCTAGCCGTTCGAGACCCGGACCTGCCGCTCAGGCGCGGATGCCGAAACGGCGCCCCGAGTAGTGGCGGAGGAGGCGGTCCAGCTCGTCGAGGGGGACGCCGGCGAAGGTGAGGTCGACGATGAAGGGGGAGCCGAAGTCGGCCATGCTCTTCTCCACGTCGGCGACCAGCCTGGAGTCCGGCGCCACCCAGCGGTGCGCGCCCTTCGGGGAGAGGCACAGGTAGGGGCGGCGCCAGGCCCAGCGAAGCTCGACCCGGTCCAGCTCGGTCCAGGGGAAGAAGAGGTCGTAGCGCATGGTCGTGTAGTAGCGGACGTCGAGGCCTCGGGCGGTCAGCCGGAGTCGCGGCGGGTAGCCGTGCCGGGCCCAGGTGTACCAGCGGAGGGCGGCGATGGAGAGGAGGACGGTCGCGGTGAAGCCGCCCACGGCGACGGCGACCAGCAGGTATTGCAGCACCTGCAGGGCGATCCCCTGGCCGGCGCGGGCGAGGAGCAGGAATCCCAGCATCGCCGCCCCATAGATGATCGCCGCCGCCAGGGCCAGGCCCAGATGCCTCATCGCTCCCCGGCGGAGAGACCGCCGGTCGGGTCCCAGTTCGCAGTGCACGGGCAGCGCCCAGTGCGAAGTCGCGGCCATCCTGACTACCGTGACAACGCGTCTCGGCCCGAGGTTGGTCCCCTCCGGTTCAGACCAGCGACAGGGAGGGCTCGAGCCGAGGCCCCGGCTCCATCGCCTGGGTCCGCTGGCGGCAGAGGTTCAGGGCCGGCAGCAGGCGCTGGCGGAGGACCTCGTAGGAGAAGTGGGCCCGCCCGATCTCGAAGTTCTGCTCGACCGCCTCGCGCCACCGGCAGGGGTCCTCGATCCAGGTCAGGCAGCGCCGCAGCGCCTCCTCGGTCAGCTGCCCGTGCTCGAGCTCGATGCACTTGACCCCGGTGGGGGCGATGTCGGTCTCGTAGACCGGGTAGCGGTTGACCAGGAGCGGCCGGCGGTAGTACATGGCCTCGAGGAAGGCGTTGCCGAAGCCCTCGATCATGCTCGGGTAGCTGACCAGGTCGGCGGCGGCGTAGGCGTCGGCCAGGGTCGGCGAGCCCAGCTGCTCGCCCTCGCCCTCGGAGTGGGCGGGGTGGAAGCGGAGGTCGACGTCGAGCTGCTCGGCCAGGCCCCGGATCCGGTCGCCGTAGCCGGTCCCCTCGTCACCGTCGGCGTGGCTGACGACCAGCGTCACCGGCCGGCTGCAGAGCCGGTCCAACCGCGCCGTCAGCTGCACGCTGAGCTCGATGTTCTTGCGCGGCACGACCCGAGTCGGGTGGAGGATGATGGCCCGCTCCGGCTCGATCCCGGTCGCCGCCCGGAAGCTGGCGCCGTCGCCCTCCAGGCCTTGCTCGCGGGGGTCGTTCTCGAAGTCCATCACGTTGGGGATGATGGCCGCGCGCAGGCCGAGCCGTCGCCAGAGCTCGCGCTGCGCGGTCCGGTGGATGACCAGATGCTGGAGGTTGGGGAGGCTGGGCGGGAAGGACCGTTCGAGCAGCGTGTCGACGACCAGGGGCCGGATGTCGAAGCGCTCGCGCTCCCAGAAGAAGTCGTGGTGGTGGCCGATCGCGGTCAGCCAGGGCATCGAGCGCAGGAGGCGGGTGATGGCCACCGCCAGCTGCAGCTGCATCGGGATGCAGAGTGAGTTCTGGGTGATCAGGAGGTCGGGCCGGAACTCCTCGACGAAGGCGCAGAGGGCCCGGTGGAGGTCTCGGGTCACGTCCCGCAGGACCGTCTGGGCGGACTCCGAGAGGTGGTCCTGCTGGCCGAAGCACTGCTCCTCCAGCCACTGGTTGCGAGCGGTGTGGAAGTGGGCCTCGGGACAGGTGTGACCGGGCTGGAAGAGGGCGCTGCGGGCGCCGGCGAAGTAGCAGACGCGGTGCCCCGCCTCGCTCAGCACCTCCGCCATCTTGTGCGTCTCCAGGCTGACGCCGTCGGTGCCCTCGAGACGGGTGGCGATGATGCCGACCGTGAGCGGTGGCAGATCCTCCTCCGTCTCCCCCTGTCCTTGTGGGGCCGCGTCGGCGGCCCGCCCATTGATCGGAGCCTTTCTGGGTGGCACTGATTGATCCCCTGCTAAGACGGGCGTCGCTTAGCGCCCTATCGTACTGCCGTCAGGCGGCGCGGTGGGGATCGTGTCGGCGCTCAGATGAGGGTCCCGGCGAGGTCGAATTCACAGTCGGGACATGGCCTTCACAGAAGGGGACAACTGACGCGCAGGGGAGATTGTGAGTCCTGATCACGGAAAGGTGACAGCGCCGCGGGGGGCACGTGTGTCACCCCCCGATCTGTGACATCGACTTCTCGGGACGGACGAATCCCACCTCGTTGATGAGATGTCCCTCCTCCTTCCGCCAGATCGCTGTCTCGATCACCTGACAGACCTCGTCGTCGCTGGCGCCGCCGCGCAGCAGCTCGCGCAGGGGGGTCTCGCGGTGGGAGAAGAGGCAGGTCCGGAGCCCGCCCTCGGCGCTCAGCCGCAAACGGTTGCAGGTGGTGCAGAAGGCCTGGGACACCGAGGAGATGAAGCCGACCGCGCCGGCGGCGCCGTCGGCGAAGACGAAGTCGGTGGAGGCGCCGGGACGCCCCCTGGGCCTGGCCAGGAGCGGATAGCGCTGCTCGATCCGCTCCTTGAGCACTCTTCCGGGGACGACCCGATCGCGGGTCCAGATCTGGTCGCCATCGAGGGGCATGAACTCGATGAAGCGGACCTCGAAGCCGCGCTCGCGGGCGAGCCGGGCGAAGTCGGGAGCCTCATCGTCGTTGACGTCCCTGAGGACGACGACGTTGATCTTGATCGGATCCAGGCCGACCTCCTGGGCGGCCTCGATCCCGTCCCAGACGCGATCGAAGGCCTCGCGCCGGGCGATCGCCTGGAAGCGCTCCGGGCGCAGCGTGTCGAGGGAGATGTTGATCCGCTTGAGGCCGGCCTCGCGCAGCGCCCGCGCCTTCTGGCGCAGGCCCATGCCGTTGGTGGTCATGGTCAGATCGAGGTCGGGGTCGATGTCGTTGAGCATCCCCACCAGCACCTCGAGATGCGCCCTGACCAGGGGCTCGCCGCCGGTCAGCCGGATCGTCTTGACGCCGTAGCGACCGACCATGAGGCGGGCCAGCCGCTCGATCTCCTCGAAGCGGAGGATGTCCTCACGCGGGAGCCACTGCAGGCCCTCGGCCGGCATGCAGTAGACGCAGCGGAAGTTGCAGCGGTCGGTGACGGAGATGCGGAGGTCGTCCCCCACGCGACCGTAGCTGTCAAGCAGGCGTCGGCTCACATGGCGGATCATACGAACGGTCGCGACACCGATTCGGGGAATCGGCCCGGTCGTGTCCCGCGAGCCGCGCTTTGTCCGCCCTCAGGGTCGGCACGGTTCGGTTCGCCCGGCAGCCGCCGCATGGAGGTCTGATGATGGAGTTCGAGGACATCCTGGTCGAGCGCCGCGGCGCCGCCGGCCTGATCACGCTCAACCGGCCGAAGGTGCTCAACGCCCTCAGCCCCCACCTCATCGACGAGGTCGGGAGCGCGCTCAAGGAGTTCGACGCCGATCCCGAGGTCGGCGCCGCCGTCCTCACCGGCGGCCCCAAGGTGTTCGCCGCCGGGGCCGACATCGCCGACATGGTCGAGCGGACCGCGGTGGAGCAGCTGCTCCGCGACCAGACCGCCTCCTGGGCCCGGGTCAGCGACTTCACCAAGCCGCTGATCGCCGCCGTCAACGGCTACGCCCTCGGCGGCGGCTGCGAGATGGCGCTGATGTGCGACATGATCGTCGCCGGCGAGGGCGCCTCCTTCGGCCAGCCCGAGATCAACCTCGGCATCATCCCCGGCGCCGGCGGCACCCAGCGCTGGGCGAGGACGGCGGGCAAGCAGGTGGCGATGGAGATGGTCCTGCTCGGCGAGCGGATCCCCGCCGGGCGCGCGCACCAGCTGGGCATCGTCAACCGGGTCGTCGCCGACGACACCACCATCGACGTCGCCCTGGAGCTGGCCCAGCGCCTCGCCGCCAAGGCGCCGCTGGCGGTGCGCCTGGGCAAGCGGGCGGTCAACCGGGCCCTGGAGATGCCGCTGGCGCAGGGTCTGGAGACCGAGCGCGACGCGTTCTACATGCTCTTCGCCAGCGAGGACCAGAAGGAGGGGATGCGCGCCTTCCTGGAGAAGCGCAAGCCCGCCTTCGGGGGACGGTAGCCATGACCGACGAGCCCCTGATCCGGTACGAGATCCTGAGCGGCGTGGCCTGGATCCGGATGAACCGGCCGCGCGTGCGCAACGCCCTGGACGCGACCATGCGGGCGGGGCTGATCGAGGCCCTGCGGCGGGCCGGGGGCGACGGCCCGGTGCGGGTGGTGGTGCTGGCCGGAGAGGGGCCCGCCTTCTGCGCCGGCAACGATCTGCGCGAGCTGGCCTCGCCCGAGGACGGCTACGAGCGCATCGGGGAGGAGTACGCGACCCTGCTGCGGGCCATCCGCGGGCTGGGCAAGCCGACCATCGCCGCCCTGCACGGGCCGACCGTGGGCATCGCCGTCCCCATCGTCGCCGCCTGCGATCTCCGCTACGCGGCCGAGGGGGCGACGCTCCGCGTTCCCTTCGCCGAGCTCGGCCTCACCGTCGAGGGCGGGGCCTCCCAGACCCTCCCTCGCCTGGTCGGCCGGGGACGCGCGCTCGAGCTCTTCCTCACCGGGCGGCCGCTCGGCGCCGAGGAGGCGGAGCGCTGGGGCCTGGTCAACGGCGTCGTCCCCGAGGACCAGCTCGAGAGCCGGGTCGCCGAGATCGCCGGACGCCTGGCCCAGGCCGCGCCGGGCGCCGTCGCCGCGATCAAGCGGGCGGTGAACCACGCCGAGGGCCACGACTTCGACGAGGTCCTCGAGTTCGAGTTCGGACTCCAGGGCGAGCGGCTGCGCTCGGCCGACTTCGCCGAGCGGATTCGCCGGGCGGCCGGCTGAACGGACACCGGCCGGCGTGAGCACGTCGCTCGCCCTGCTGGCGGCGGCGCTGCTCGGCTCCTCCGACTTCCTCGGCGGGCTCGCCTCCCGGCGCGCCCGCTCCGTTCTGGTCACCGTGGTCGGCCAGGCGGTCGGGTTCCCGGTGGTGCTGCTGGACCTTCTCGCCCTGCCCGGCCGGCCCGGCGGCGAGGCGGTGCTCTGGGGCGCGCTCTCCGGCCTCGCCGGGGGGATCGGGATGGTCCTCTTCTACCGGACCATGAGCCGGGCGGCGATGTCGGTCGTCTCCGCCGTCGCCGCCTTCAGCGAGGGTGGCCTGCCGCTCGTCGCCGGCGTGGTCCTGCTCGGCGAGCGGCCCTCGTCCCTGGGCTGGGCGGGCCTGGTGATCGGGCTCGCCGGCGTGCCCCTCCTCTGCTGGAGCCGCTCCGACGCCGGACCGATCCGCTCCTCCCGGGCCCTCCGCTCGGTCCTGCTCGGCCTCGCCGCGGGCGGTCTCTTCGGGCTGTCACTGATCCTTCTCGCCCGCTCGCCGGCGGATTCCGGCCAGTGGCCGGTGCTCGCCTCCAGGGTGGCCACGCTCGCCGTGGCCGGCGCGATCCTGCTCACGTCGACCGGGGGCACGCGGATCGAGGGGGTCCCGCTGCGGCTGGCGGTGCTCGCCGGCGTCCTCCAGGCGGGGGCCAGCATCGCCTACCTGGTGGCGGTCAGGCTGGGGTCGCTGGCGGCGGTGGCCGTCCTGCAGGCGATGTACCCGGCGGCGACCATCGCCCTCTCCACGCTCCTGCTCGGCGAGCGTCTCCGCCGCGCCCAGATGGTGGGCGTCACCATGGTCGTCATCGCCGTCCTCCTGATCGCCCTCCGCTGACCGGCGCCCGCTTCCTGGCAGACTGCAGGAGGATGACCGCGCCCTCGCGCCCCCATCGCGTCTGCCTCGTCTGCTCCGGGAACATCTGCCGCTCGCCGATGGCGGAGACGGTGCTGCGCCGGCTGGTGGAGAAGGTCGGCCTCGGCGGCAGGGTCGAGGTGGGCAGCGCCGGGACCGGCCCCTGGCACGTCGGCGAGGACCCCGACCCCCGCGCCGTCCGCGCCCTTGAACGGCGCGGCTACCCGCCTCCCGCCGCAACCGCGCGCCAGTTCCGCCCCTCCTGGTTTGCCGAGCAGGACCTGATCCTGGCCCTGGACACGGGCCACGCGTCGGAGCTCAGGGCGATGGCGCCGGACGCCGAGGCGGCGGCGCGGGTCCACCTGCTCCGTTCCTTCGATGGCCGAGCTCGGGGCCACCTCGACATTCCCGACCCCTACTACTCCGGGCAGGCCGCCTTCGATCGCTGCCTGGCCGTGATCGAGCGAGCCTGCCTCGGTGTCGTCGACGTCCTCCGCCGGGAGCTGGAGGAGGGGTGATCGCGGAGCGGGTCGGCCGGCGGCTGGGGTCGCCGGTCGCCTCCAGCGCCCCTCTCAGCGGCGGCTCCATCTGCCGCGCCTTCGAGATGCGTCTCGAGGACGGCCGCCACCTCTTCGCCAAGCAGCTCGACGACGCCCACCCCGAGCTCTTCGGGGCCGAGGCGGAGAGCCTGCGCTGGCTGGCCCTGGCGGGCTCGGTCCCGTTCCCCGCCGTCCTCGAGTCGGCGCCCGACCTGCTCGTGCTGTCCTGGGCTCCGAGCGGAGAGCCGGGTCCGGCCGCGGCCGAGCGCTTCGGCCACGACCTCGCCCTCCTCCACCGCTCCGGGGCGCCCGGCCTGGGCGCGGCCTGGCCCGGGTTCGCCGGCCCCATCCTCCTCGACAACGCCGCCCGCGGGAACTGGCCCGCCTTCTTCGCCGAGACCCGCATCCTCCCCTGCCTGCGTCTGGCCCGGGACCGGGGCGGGGTGACCGCGGCCGAGGCGAGGGCGGTCGAGCGCGCCGTCCTCCGGCTGCCCGCGCTGGCCGGTGCGGCGGAGCCGCCGAGCCGGCTGCACGGCGATCTCTGGTCGGGCAACCTGCTCTGGGACAGGGACCGGGTCTGGCTGGTCGACCCCGCCGCCTATGGCGGGAACCGCGAGACCGACCTGGGCCTGCTCCGGCTGTTCGGCGCGCCCCACCTGGAGCGCATCGTCGCCGCCTACGAGGAGAGCTGGCCGCTGCCGCCCGGCTGGCGCGAGCGGCAGGGACTCCACCAGCTGCACCCGCTGCTCGTCCACGCCGCGCTCTTCGGCGGAGGCTACGGCCGCTGGGCGGCGGAGGTCGCCCGCGCCTACGGGTGAGGCCCGGGCGGGTTCGGTCACACTGGAGGCCGACATGCCACGCATGCCTGAGCGTCCGGCGCTGGATTGGGTGGCCGGCGTGGTCGGCGCCGGGTCGAGGATCCTCGCGGTCACCGACCTGCACGACGGTCTCGGCCCCTGGTGGCTGCGCGTCGAGCACGGCGGCACGACGCACGAGGTGGTGCTGCGGGTGGCCGGCTGGATCCTCCCCAGGGGGATCGTCACCGGGGCCGCGGCCCTGCGGTTCGCCGAGGAACAGGGCGTTTCCGCTCCGCGCCTGCTCGCCGCCGACCTCGGTGGCCGGAAGGCCGGGAAGCCGGCCACATTGGAGACGGCGCTACCGGGCAGCAGCGCCCTCCCCGGCCGCGTCTCGGTCGCCCAGCTCCGCGCCGCGGGCGCCGCGATCGCGCGGGTCCACGCGGTCCCCCTCACGCCCCGGCCGGGCCTCCCGCTCAGGGTCAGGCCCACCTCCGCCGACGACCGCGCGCTCGAGCGTCGCTGGGCCACGCTCTACCGGGCGGTTCCGGAGGACCGGCGGCCCGACGTGGTCGACGCGCTGTCGGAGCTGACCGGGGAGTCCCAGGGGTGGGCGCTGCGGGTGGTCGAGGGCGCCGCCTCCACGCCCCTGCTGCAGCTGGCCGACGACCTCGTCAGGGAGCATGGCCGGCCGCAGGGCCCGACGGTGTTCCTCCACGGGGACGTGTGGTGGGGGAACACGAGGTGGGGGAGTGACGCGGTGCCGACACTCATCGACTGGAAGGACGCCGGCGCCGGCGATCCCGGTGTGGACCTCGGCGAGCTCCGGTTGCAGATGGTGCTGTGCTACGGACCCGACACCATCGACCACGTCCTCGAGGGGTGGCGTGAGGAGAGCCGGTTGGAGACGCCGGACCTGCCCTATTGGGATGCCGTCGCCGCGCTCAACACCCCGGTCCGGCTGGAGGGCTGGCCGGCCTTCGACGCGGAGGGAAACCGGCTCGACGTCGGCTCCGCGACCGCACGTCGCGACGCCTTCCTGCGCGCGGCCCTGGACAGGCTTGGAGCGGGCCTGCCTCAGGGGTGAGGCTGGCGCCTGAGCCCGGGATCGGTCAGGGCGATCACGGTCAGGAGGCCGAGGCCGACCAGCGCGACGAGCAGCAGCACCGCCGCCGGTGGCGGCATCGCGCAGAGGATGACCAGGGCCCGGAAGCCGGCGACGAGCGCTCCCGCCGCGCCCACCGTGAGCAGGGCCGGGTGGTGCAGCCGGAGCCCGAGGAGAACGCAGATGCAGGCCTCGCCGAGCAGGATCAGGGCGTAGAGCGGGGTGGGGTCGAGCAGAGCCAGTAGGGCCGTGGTGGCGAGGAGCAGCCCGCTGCCCAGGCCGGCGCACACCACGCAGGCGCCGGGCGGGTGGTCGGGCAGGCCCGGGTCGTCGGGCGCCTTCAGGGCGAGTGTGGTGAGGACGATGCCGGGCCCGAGCACGAACCACTCGGGGTTGGTGGCACCGAGCAGGTGGGCCATCCAGAACGAGGCCACGGACAGGGCCAGGGCCGCCGGGTAGAGCAGGAAGCGGCGGTTCGGGCGCCGGGCCGCCAGCACCAGCAGCAGGGGCAGGACGGCGACCGTCGCGAGCCCGATCAGGGCACCCCACGGGCGCATCGTCCAGAGCGGCTGCAGGAGCAGGGTGCCGGCGGCGATGGCGCCGGCCATGACCATGGCCCCGCGCTCGTGCAGCTGCCGCCAGGTCGAGCCCTCGACGTCGGTCAGGCGGACGGCGTAGACGAGCAGGACCAGAAGGTCGAGCGAGACCGGGACCAGCCAGACGTGGTCGGGGCTGAGGCCGAGCAGCGTGACCAGCCCGATGGGAGCCGTGATCAGGGCCGCCGCCGACATCGTCCAGGACTGCTCGATCCGGCCCTTGGTGCCGAGCACGATGGCGAGGGAGACGACGAGCACGCCCAGCCAGGGACCGGCGCGCAGGCCGACGTCGAGGGCGAGGATGGCGACGACGAGCAGGGCGATGCTGGCCTGGATCGGACAGGCCCAGTCAGCACCCGCGCTCCAGCGGACGAACAGGGCGACGGCGATCATCGCGCCGACCAGCGGCCAGAGCTGGGTGAGCGCCCGGGTCGGCCCCAGGCCTATGCCCGCCGCCGGTCCCTGGGCCAGCCAGTAGCAGGCGACGGCGACCAGGAAGCCGCTCAGGATCAGCCAGCTGGGCTGGTCGTCCTGGAGCGCCAGGACCACCGCCAGCACCGCCGCCACCAGCAGCACGACGGAGTGGAGGACGGGGTCGACCGGCGCGATCAGGGCGCAGGCGAGGAGCTGGGCGGCGACCACCCAGCGCACCGTCCGGCGCTCCGGCCGCAGCCGGCGGGCGGCCACAAGCCAGACCGCGGCCAGCGCGACCAGCGTGCAGCTGGCCCCGCCCTGGCCCAGACCGAGCAGCTCGTTGACGCCGAGGCCGGCCATGGCCAGGAGGGCGGCCGGGATCCAGGCCGCGCGGCGGCGCCGTCCGCCGACCACGTACCAGACGTAGCCGGCGCCGAGACCGGCGAAGGTCATGGTGAAGGCGGCGGTCTGGTGGCCGGACGCGGCGATCAGGGCCAGGACCGCGATCAGCGCCGGCGCCACGTGGGCGGGCAGATCGGCCCAGCGCGAGCCGGTCGGGATCAGGGTCGCGGTGAGGAGGGAGAGCCAGGCCAGGGGCAGCAGCGCCGGCGCCGACCAGCCGTCGTGCAGCCAGGCCGCCGCCAGGATGCCCAGGACGCTGAGCCCGAGCAGGGCCGGGACCGCCGACCAGGAGCGGGCGCGGGCGCGCTCGACGAGGGAGGTCTCGGGCCGGTCGCGGCAGGCCCAGGCGCCGGCCAGCAGCGACTCCAGGCGGGCGTAGCTGGCCCGGAGCTGATCCAGCTCGCCGACCGACCGCACCTGCTCGGGGCGGAGCAGGAGGAGGCCGGCACGCATCTTGCGAACCCGGGCGAGCTCGTCCTCCAGCGCCCTCATCTCGGTTCGGGAGGGCCGGTGGCGGGTCATGCGGGCCAGCGCCGCCGCCGCCTCGTCGCCGACCCCGGCCTCGGCGGCGTGGACGGCTACGCGGGCCGCCTCCTCCACCACCCTGGCGTTCCCGCCCATGTTCCGAAGCGCCCAGACCAGCCATCGGGTCCGCGCTTCGACGGGGTCGAACGGCTCGTCTGCGTGCAGCACTTGATCTAGAAACGATCCAGGATCGCCGAGGGTTCGCGGTTCGGCTCTCCTGATACTCTCACAGGCCGTGAGCGATCGTGATCCCAGAGCCGTCGAGGCCATGTTCGACCGGATCGCCCACCGCTACGATCTGATCAACACCGTGCTCTCCGGCGGCCGCGACGCCAGCTGGCGGAGGCGGACGGCGGCGGCGACCCGGCTGGGCGCGGAGGGGAGGGGCCTCGACGTCGCCTGCGGCTCGGGCAGGCTCACGGCCGAGCTGCGCCGGCGGGCGGCCGGGGGCATGGTCGTCGGCCTCGACTTCAGCGCCGGCATGCTCCGCATCGCCGGCGCCGGGCACACCGGCCCCTGGGTCAGGGGCGACGGTCTCAGCCTGCCCTTTCCGGACGGGACCTTCGATGCCGTCACCGTCGCCTTCGGCCTGCGCAACTTCGTCCGTCCCGAGGTCGGGCTGAAGGAGATGCATCGCGTGCTCCGGCGCGGCGGCCGGGCGGTGGTGCTGGAGTTCCTGCGGCCGCGGGCCGACGTCGTCGGCTCCCTCTACCGCTCCTACCTGCGCCACGTCCTGCCCCGCCTCGGCGGGCTCGTCTCCGGCCAGCCGGGCGCCTACCGCTACCTGAGCGACACCGTCGACAGCTATCGCACGCCGGAGGAGCTGCTGGCCATGGCCGGGGGCGCGGGCTGGCGGGAGGCGAGCCTGGAGTCCCTCACCCTGGGCACGGTCGGGATCCTGAGCGGGAGCCGCTGACCGGTCAGCTGACCCGGTCGACGGCCCTCTTGGCGATCTCGGCCAGGGCGGCCCCGCCGCGGTCGGGATCGAGCCCGGACAGCTCCTCCAGGGCGCTCGCGATCAGGGACCTCGCCTCGGCGGCGACGCGTTCCAGGGCGCCGCACTGGCGGACCAGCTCCTGGACGCGCACCACCGCCTCCTCGTCCAGCTCGCCGGCGAAGAGCCGGCGCAGGAGGGGGCCGGCCCGCTCGTCCTCGTAGGCGTAGATCAGGGGCAGGGAGAGCGTTCGCTGCCTGATGTCGGTCCCGATCGGCTTGCCCGAGGCGTCGCTGTAGTCGAGCAGGTCGTCGACCATCTGGAAGGCGATGCCCAGGAGCTCTCCGTAGCGCGCCACCCGCGCCGCCAGCTCGATCCCGCCACCGCCGAGCCGGGCTCCCGCCTCGCAGGCCGCCGCGATCAGGGCGGCGGTCTTGCCCCTCACCACCTGGAGATAGGTGGCGTGGTCGCCGGGATAGCTGCCGCGGAGCGCGACCTCGTCGATCTGGGAGAGGCAGATCGTCTCCAGGGCGCCGGCGATGGTCCGGGTGACCTCGTCGTCGCCGAGCTCGGCGATCATCCGCGTCGCCCGGGCGAAGTAGTAGTCGCCGACCTCGATCGCGCGGGCCGGACCCTCGGCGACGGCGACGGCGGGGCGGCCGCGGCGCGTGGCGGCCTCGTCGACGTAGTCGTCGTGGACCATGGTGGCGTCGTGGATGAGCTCGACGGCGGCCCCCAGCACCGCGGCCCGGAGCGGGTCGTGGGCGGGGCCGAGACGGGAGGCGAGCACGACCACCATCGGACGCAGCCGCTTGCCGCCGGCCTCGACGAGCCGGGCCATGGGCAGCCGCATCGGGTCGGGGTCGCAGAGCAGCTGCCGGCGGAGCTCGAGCTCGACCAGCTCCAGCTCGCGGTCGGTGGGGGCGGCGGAGAACTCGCCCTCCAACTGCAGCGCCAGCTCCCGGGAGCGGGGGCCGTCGAGCTCGACGGCGAGGATGGCCTGGCGCCGCCCGAGCAGCAGCCGGCCGTCCTCGACCAGGGCGGTGATGCCGGGCCGGAGCAGCAGCCGTCCCCGTCCGCCGTCGGCGTGGTGGCCGTTGGAGGCCTCGCCGTTGAAGCGGATCAGGTCGTCGAGCAGGACCGGCTCCATCCGGTCGAGGATCAGGCCCAGGGTGGTGTGGAGCGAGTGCAGGTGCAGCCGGCCACGCCGGAGCCCGGCCGCCGCCACCTCCTCGTCGAGCCGGGACGTGAGGTCGATCAGCCCGGTGCCCTGGCCGGTGCTGAGGGTGATCCGGCGGGTGATCACACCGCGCCCTCCAGGGCGCGCCCCAGCAGCTCGCGGATCATGGGCAGGTCGGCGCCCGAGGTGGGGGCGCTGGCGGCCAGCTCGATGGCGCGGGCGAAGGCGATCTGGACGACGCGGCCGGCCTCGTTGGCGAGGAGCCGGGAGGCGCGGGCCAGGCAGAGGTCGCCGAGCAGCAGGTCGACCGGCGAGGGCACGGTCCGGCCCAGCCCGTGGAGGCCGACGCCGGTCTCGACCAGCGCCGCGGCCAGGGCCAGCTTGGGTGGCCAGCGGTGGCGGTGGGCCCGGTAGGCCTCGCCCAGGGACCCCTCCCAGTGGATCTCCAGGTGACGCAGGTCGGGTGAGAGGACCTCGGTGTCGACGCTCACGTCCGGGGCTCCGGCTGGGGCTCGATCAGCGCTCCGGCCAGCTGGCGGAAGGCGGTCAGGGCGCGCAGGCAGGACGCCTCGTCGCGCGTGACCACGTAGTAGAGCCCGAAGCCGAGGACGGTGTTCAGGACGAGAGGGACCAGCACCTCGCGATCGACGGTGAGGCGCACCCGGCCGTCCGCGTCGAGGCGGTCGAGCTGCTCCTGGATCACGTCCCGGTAGAGGGAGAACAGCTCCGGCAGGTAGGCGCGAAGCCGCTCTCGCCGGGGAGCCTGGAGCATGAGGTCGTAGGCGGCGAGCTGGATGTCGCCCAGGTTGCGCAGCGAGTTCCAGATCGCGGCGACACCGATCTCCAGCACCTCGAGCGGATCGGTGAGCCGGTTCAGCGCCGTGCGCAGCTCCTCGACCGAGCGCTCGGTCAGGTGCCGCCAGGCCTCGACCAGAAGCTCGCTCTTGGTCGGGAAGTAGTACTGCAGGTTGCCGATCGCGACCCCGGCGTGAGCGGCGATGGTGCGGACGCTGGTGCCCGAGTAGCCGTTCTCGAGGAGCGACTCCGCGGCCGCGCGCACGATGCGCTCACGGGCGCTGAAGGTGTCGTCGGAGGTGCTGTGGGCATGGGCCCGAGCCCGTCCCTCGGTCATACGTACGTACTAGTCTACGGAAGCGCTCGCGGACGCAGCGCCTCGGGTGGGGCGAGGCGCCAGTAGGCGGCCTCGCAGGCGGGCGCCATCGGGCCCGACCCGAAGTACCAGGTCATCGGTCCGATGAGGGGGTCAGGGAGCAGGGGCATGGTCCGCTCGATCAGGGCCAGGAACCGGTAGATGAGGCGCGGCCTCATCGCCTGGCGCCGGTAGCAGGCGAGCGCGTCCTCCAGCGGACGCCGGCCCTCCACCACCTGCCGGGCGAGCCGGCCCGCGATCTGGCCGAAGCAGAGGGCGGGGCGGATGCCCTCGCCGCTGAGGGGCAGGCACTGGCCGGCGGCGTCGCCGACGATCATCACCCTCCCCTGGACCGGCTCCCGGTGCCGCGAGGTGAGCACGCCGCCATGCAGGGGCAGGTCCCCGACCTCCTGCTCCAGGAACTGGACCAGGCGCGGCTTGAGGCCACCACCGGATCGGTAGCGGAGGAGGCCGACGCGGCTGTGGTCGCCGGCCGGGAAGTCCCAGAGATAGCCGTCCCTGGCGATGCCGTCACCGATCCAGAAGTGGAGGCCCTGGTTCTGCCGCGGCACCCTGGCCTCGAGGCCGACCGCGCGGTCCCGCACGCGGACCTGGCCGGGATCGAGGCTGACCCCGAGCGCCGCCCGCCAGCCGCTGGCGTCGATCAGCACCGGTGCCGTGAACTCGCCCTCCCGGGTGAGGACGCGGTCTCCCTCCAAACCGACGACCCGCGTCCGCAGGAACTCGGCGTCGCCGCGCGCGGCCAGGCCGCGGCAGAAGGCGCGGTAGTCGAAGGTGGCGAAGGGGAGCCGGGGCCGGAAGTGCCGGACCCCGCCGCCGGGGAGGTGGAAGATCAGCTCCTCGTGGCGCTGCTCCTCGGTCTCCTCCAGCTGGAGCCGGCGGAGGACCTCGACCGGCGTGGCGCAGGCGGACGTCTGGTGGTCGCCGATCTCCTCCGCGTCGAGGAGCAGGACCCGGCCCGCCCGGGCCAGCTCGAGGGCGGCCGCCAGCCCGGCGAAGCTGGCCCCGGCGATGATCACGTCCCAGTCCCGGCGCACCGTCCCATTCTGGGGCGGAGGCGGCCGGTTAGAGTTTCTGGCGTATGCCGGCGCTGCGCACGATCGAGCGGCTGGACGACCTTGTCACCCGCCTCCACCACCAGCCTCGGCGCAAGCTGACGCTCCTCGTCGGGGTCGACGGCCCGAGCGGTTCGGGCAAGACCACGCTCACCCTCGGCCTGGCCCGGCTCGACCCCGAGATCACGGTCGTGGCGATGGACGACTTCGCCGTCCAGCCCGCGCCCGACGCGCCCGGCCTCGCCGTCGCCGTCGACTGGCGCGCGGTCCGGAACCAGGTGCTCCTGCCGCTCCAGACCAACCGCCCCGGCGCTCAGCGCGGGTCCGAGATCGGTGTCGGCGGCATCGTCATCGTCGAGGGCGTCTTCAGCTCCCTCCGCCAGCTCCGATCCTCCTACGACATGCGGATCTGGGTCGACGCTTCCGAGGAGGTGCGCCGCGCTCGCCGCGGTCCGCGCGCGGGCGAGCAGGAGTACCTGGCCGAGACGCCGGAGGCGGGCGCCGACCTCGTCGTCGACGGGTCGGGCAGCCCCGCCCACGACCGCGCCCACTACGTGCGGGTCAGGGAGACCTGAGGGCCGAGCCCAGGGCGTGGCGAGGTCGGGCGAGCTTTCTCACCGATCGATGTCGAACGGGCGGGACCGGCTCCGACACACCTGCGAGAGGCCCCGACCGGCGGGGTCGACATCAGAAGGAGTGAACCCTCGATGAAGTACATGCTGCTCATCTACCAGAACCCCACCGCCTGGGCGGAGTTCGGAGACGCCGAGCGCCACGGGCTCATGGACGAGGCCGGGGTGATCGTCAACGAGCTCATCGCCTCCGGCGAGTTCGTCGGCGGCCAGGGCCTGGCCCAGCCGTCGATGGCGAAGTCGATCCGGGTCCGCGATGGGCTCCCCGCGGTGACCGACGGACCCTTCGCCGAGGCCAAGGAGCAGTTCGTCGGCTACTGCATCTTCGACTGCGCCACCGAGGAGCGTGCTCTCGAGATCGCGGTCCGCTGGCCCGACGCTCGGTACTGGGGTGTCGAGCTGAGGCCGCTGGACGGGCTCGACGAGGCAGGCTAGCGGCACTCGCCGGATCGATCAGGAGGACCTGAGAGACATGGGCGAGCTCACGCTCCGGATGCATATGTCGCTGGATGGCCACGCGACAGGACCGGGCGACGCGCGGGATTATGCGGGGGCCGCTGAGGGTCAGGGCCCCGGCGGCCGATCATCGGCGCCGCGCGACCTCCTATGATCCCCTTTGTGCTTCGCTGGTTGACCGCCGGGGAGTCGCACGGGCCGCAGCTGACCGTCATCGTCGAGGGGCTGCCCGCCGGCCTGGAGATCTCCTCCGCCGAACTTCGTCAGGACCTCGCCCGCCGCCAGGGTGGCCACGGCCGCGGCGGCCGGCAGAAGATCGAGACCGACCAGGCCCGCTTCGTCGGCGGCCTTCGCGGTGGGGTGACGCTGGGCAGCCCGCTGGCCCTGGTCATGGAGAACAAGGACCACGCCAACTGGCTGGCCGACATGAGCCCCGAGGCCGAGGACTTCCACCCCCGGCGCCCGGTGACCAAGCTCCGCCCCGGCCACGCCGACCTCGCCGGCGCCCTCAAGTACGGGCATCAGGACGTGCGCAACGTCCTCGAGCGCTCCAGTGCCAGGGAGACGGCGGCCCGTGTCGCCGTCGGCGGCGTCGCCCGCAAGCTGCTCGCCGAGTTCGGCGTCCGCATCCTCAGCTTCACCCAGTCGATCGGCACCGTCGACCTCGGCTACGACGCCCTCGACCCGGCCGAGCTGACCACGGACGAGATCGAATCGTCGTCCGTCCGCTGCCCTGACGAGGAGGTGAGCCGGCGCATGGTCGAGGCGATCGACGCCGCCGGCGAGCGCGGGGACACGCTGGGCGGGACCTTCCGGGTGGTCGCGGTCGGCCTGCCCGTCGGCCTCGGCAGCCACGTCCACTGGGACCGCAAGCTCGACGCCCGGCTGGCGATGGCGATCATGAGCATCAACGCGATCAAGGGCGTCGAGTTCGGCGCCGGCTTCGAGGGCTCGGCCCGGCCCGGCTCCGACTTCCATGACCAGATCGTCCACGAGGACGGCCGCTTCCGTCACCTGACCAACCGGGCGGGTGGCCTCACCGGGGGCACCACCAACGGCGAGCCGGTCGACCTGCGGGTGGCGATCAAGCCGATCTCGACCATGAAGACGCCGATGCGCTCGGTCGACCTGATCTCCAAGGAGGAGGTCAAGGCGCACTTCGAGCGCAGCGACGTCTGCGTCGTCCCCGCCGCCGGCGTGATCGGCGAGGCGATGGTCGCGCTCTGCCTGGCCGACGCCTTCCTGGAGAAGTTCGGAGGCGACTCGATGGACGAGATCCGGCACAACTACGAGGGCTACGTGGCCGCGATCGGCCAGTGAGCGTCGTCCGCAGCATCGGGGAGGGGGAGCGCCGGGCGTACCTGGACCAGATCTCGCGCACCTTCTCCGGCAACCGCTCCAACGAGGTCGAGGTGGAGCGCTGGGGCCGCGAGGTCGAGGACGATCGAGCTCTGGCCGCGCTCGACGGCGACCAGATCGTCGGCAGCGCCGCCACCGTTCCCGTCGGCCTCACCGTCCCCGGCGGCGCGATCCTGCCCACCGGTGCCGTCATCGCCGTGACCGTGCGCGCGACGCACCGGCGGAGGGGGATGCTCCGGGCGCTGATGCGCCGCCTGCTCGAGCAGCTGCACGAACGCGGCGAGCCGCTCTCCGGCCTGACCGCGTCGGAGGGGAGCATCTACCGCCGCTTCGGCTACGGCATCGGGACGTACGAGGCGAGGGTCGAGGTTCCCCGGCACCGCTCCGCCTTCCGCATCGGGGTTCCCGTCGACTGCATCCGCTACATCGAGCGCGACGAGGCGATGCGCGTGCTCCCCGCCCTCGACCGGCGCATCTCCGCCGGGCGCCCGGGGTGGCTGGAGCGCCCCGCGATCTGGTGGGAGCACGCCCTCGAGGACCCCAAGGACAGGCAGGGCCGCAGCGAGCTCTTCATCGCCCTCCACGAGGGTGCCGACGGGCCGGACGGCTACGCCACCTACCGGATGCGGTGGGAGGACGACGGCTGGAACCTGGCCATCGACGACCTGGCCGCGTCCGATGGAGCCGTCTACGCGTCGGTCTGGCGCCACTGCCTGGACGTCGATCTGATGCGGGTGATCCGTGCGCCCTCGCGGCCGGTCGACGAGCCCCTGCGCTTCCTCCTCGCCGACCACAGGGCGGTCGAGCGCAAGGTCCGCGACATGCTCTGGCTGCGCCTGGTCGACGTGCCCGTCGCGCTGGAGTCGCGACGCTACGCACAGGAGGGCAGCGTCCGCATCCGGGTCGAGGACGACTTCTGCGAATGGAACCGGGGCACCTACCTGCTCGAGGGTGGACCGGACGGCGCGCGCTGCCGGCTCGACGCCGGAGAGCCCGACCTCGTCATCGACGCCGCGACGCTGTCCGAGTGCTACCTCGGCTGCGAGCCGCTGGAGCTGCTCGCCTGGGCGGGCGTGGTCGAGGAGCTCCGCCCCGGCGCCGTCGAGCGGGCGGGGGCGATGCTGGCGACGCCGCTCGCCCCCTGGTGCCCGACCGGCTTCTGATCATCGGGGCGCCCCGGCCCGGCGCTCAGCTGCCGTCCGGGAAGCCGCCGCGGTGGGAGACCATCGGGAAGTGGGGCAGGACCGGCGGCCGGGGAGCCGCCGCCCGCCAGCCGTCCGGGTAGGGCTCCGTCCCGGCCAGAAGCGGTGGGCCGTCGGGTCCTTCGCCGGCGGCCATCGGCTCCAGCGCTCCGCGCAGGGTGGCGACCGTCTCGCCACCGAGGAGGTCGCGCCACCTGCTCTCGATCGCGGCCAGCCGCCCCAGGTAGGTGTCCCTGGCCGACTCGCCCCCCGCGGTGAGCCGGGCGGCGCGAAGCCGGCGGCCACCGGCCGGGGAGCCGACCTCGACCAGGCGCCGCCTCTCCAGCCGGCCCAGGGCGACGTCGATCGCCTCCCGGGCGATGCCCGACCTCGCCGGCAGCTCGGTGACCGGGACGCCGGCCGGCTCGAGCACGCGGAGGACGTTGGCGCAGACGGCCAGCGGTACCGGTGAGGCGGCGTCGAACTCGATCGCGAAGGCGAGCAGGGGCCGGGCGAGCAGGGTCGAGAGAGGGAGGTCGGAGTGCTCGCCGCCGGCCGCGGGCGCGTTCTCCGCGAGCGGGTGCGGGGGAGGGTCGGAATCGAAGACGGGGAAGCCGTCGGGGAGGTCGCCGTGCAGCCGCCTCGCCACCGCCCACAGGGCCTCGCGGAGGTGATCGACCGGCACCGCGCCGAGGCGCCCGCGCCACCGTTCCTCGACCTCCTCGCCGAGCGGGCCCCACACGGTCCGGGCCTGCCGGCCGCCCGCCGAGGGCCGGACCCGCCAGTCGGCGCGGGAGCGGCCGGCCGGCTCCACCTCCAGGTAGCCCCACCACCGGCTCATCCGCGTCAGCAGCGTGGTCAGGCCCTTCGCCGTGAGGCGGGTCGGCGGCCGCAGGTCGGCGGCCCTGATCCCGCTCTCCGGGACCAGCCGCATGCATCCTGTCCACATCGCCATCGAGACCAGCCAGGGGGCGGTCCCGGCGCCGGGCGTGGAGCCGTGGTTGGTGGTCCGGTGAGGCATGCGGTGCTCGAACTCGTTGTCGAACTCGATGGTGAAGGCGACGAACGCCTGGGAGAGAAGGGTCGGGAGCGGCGCCTCGCCGGACATCACGCCGCGCCGCGGAAGGCGCCGGCCGCCCGTTCCGCGATGGCGTCGGCGATGCGCCGGGCCTCGGCCACCTCTCGCGCCGTCTCGGGCAGCCCGCGGCGGCCCACGCAGAAGGCCCAGACGGCGAAGATGACGGGCCGCGCCCTGATCACCCCGGCCAGGCGGTCCAGCTCCTCGGGCTCCGGCCGCACGTGCCGGGTGTAGCCGGCGGCGACCGAATCGACCCGCCGCGGCTCGCCGGCGGCCGCGGCATAGAGGAGGAAGGCCAGGGACCAGATCCGCGGTCCCCAGCCGGCCCCGGTCCAGTCGACCAGCACCAGCCGGTCGGGCGTGGCGACGGCGTTGACCATGACCGGGTCGGGATGGGTCAGCCCCTCGGGCAGGCCATGGCACCGGTCGAGGCCGGCCAGCTCGCCGGCGACCTCGTCGTACAGCCCCCGCTGCCCGGCGGGCACGAGTCCGGCGGCGTCGGCGAGGATCGTCTGCGCGGCGTCGATCTCGTCGTCGGGCCGGCCGTCGCCGAGGTGATGCCAGCAGCCGCCGGGCCGGGCGAAGGCGCCCTCGGCCGGCATCGTGTGCAGGCGGCCGAGCAGGGCGCCGAGACGGATGTAGCCGCCGAGCCGGCGGATCGCCTCGCGACGGCGGTCGCCGGGTGCGCCGGCGACGAACTCGGTGACGATCAGGCCCTGGCCGTCGAGCCGCGAGACCGGGTCGGGGGTGGCGCAGCGCTCCGAGGAGAAGTCGAGCGCGGCCAGCCGGCCGAGGATCTCGGCGTCCCCGGTCACGCGTTCGATCGGACGCGAGGAGGGGAAGAGGCGGGCGACCCAGCTGCGACCGTCGGCGAGGTGGACGCGGAAGACGCCGAGATCGAGCTCTGAGGTGCCGGTGACCCGGACTCCATACCGCTCCTCCAGATGGGCGGGGATCCGCTCGACGCCGGTCCTGGTGTACATGCGCCGGACGAACGCGTCGATCCCCGGGGCGAGGCCCGGCGGTGGGCCGTCAACCATCGTCATCGGCGGGCGCCCCGGCGGTCAGGGCGGCCAGCGTGGCGCGGGTGTGGGCGACGTAGTCGGGGCCGACGCGGCTCACCAGAAGCGCGTCGACGCGGTCGATCGTGGACCTGATCACCACCGCCGCCGCCTCGCCGCGCTCGGTCAGGGTGACGGTCAGGCGCCGGCGGTCCGAGGAATCGACGGATCGCTCCAGGTAGCTGCGTGCGACCAGGGTGTCGACCAGCTGGCCGGCCGCCTGCTTCGAGACCCGGAGCTCGCGGATGACCTGGCCGAGCGTCGCGCCGGTGCGGGCGATGGCGCCGAGCACGTAGAGGCCGTTGCGGGGGATGTCGTCGCACCCGACCTCGGCCAGCGCGTCCCGGATGGCCGTCCCATAGGCGGCCCAGGCGGCCCGCAGCAGCGCCGGGAAGGCCACCTCCTCGAGGCTCTCGGCGTTCGCGGTCACGGCACGATGATATGGACGGCCTTGTTGATAGTCAATGAGCGGTACCATTTTTGAGGCGGCGCCAGGCCACGGGTCCCTGGCCGGCGCGGCAAGCTTGGGCCATGACCACGACGCTGATCACCGGGGCCAACAAGGGCCTCGGCTTCGAGACCGCGCGCCGGCTGATCGCCGCCGGGCACACCGTCTACGTCGGCAGCCGGGATGCCGAGCGGGGCCGCCTCGCCGCCGAGCGGCTGGGCGGGCGGCTGCTGCTGATCGATGTCACCGACGACGCCTCCGTAGCCGCCGCGGCGAGGACGATCGAGGCCGACGGCGGGCTGGACGTCCTGGTCAACAACGCCGGCATCGAGGCGCGCACGGGGGACAACGCCGTCCTTGGCGCGGCCGAGGTGACCGCGGAGCAGATGCGGACTGTGTTTGAGACCAACGTCTTCGGCGTGGTGCGGGTGACCCACGCCCTCCTGCCCCTGCTGCGGCGGTCGAGCGCGCCGGTGGTGGTCAATGTGAGCAGCGGTCTCGCGTCCATCTCCCGCCTCTCCGCGGCGCCCGTCCAGGTCTACCCCGGCGTCGCCTACCCGGCCTCCAAGGCCGCCGTGAACATGATCACGGTGCAGTTCGCGAAGGCCTTCCCGAAGATGCGGATCAACGCCGTTGAGCCCGGGTACACGGCGACCGACCTCAACGGCAGGACCGGCACGCAGACCGTCGAGAAGGGCGCCGAGATCATCGTCCGCATGGCCCAGGTCGGCGCCGACGGCCCCACCGGCGGCTACTTCGACGCGTCCGGCCCGATCCCCTGGTAGGGGCGGCCGGCCCGCCGCTCAGTCGACCGGCCGGCTCTCCACCCGCATCGGCACCGGGCCGTGCGGCCGGAGCGTGATCAGGGGGTCCATCGGCGGATCCTCGGGGCTCAGCGCCTGGAGGTTGAACCGCCGGCAGATGGTGGCCAGGACCAGCACCGCCTCGGTCAGCGCGAAGACGTTGCCCAGGCAGCGTCGGGAGCCGAGGCCGAAGGGGACGTAGGCGCCGCGCGGGAGCCGGCCGGCGAGCCCGTCCGACCAGCGCTCGGGGTCGAACTCCTCGGGCCGGTCGAAGTAGCGGCGGTCGCGTTGCAGGACCCACTGGCTCATGAAGACCGTGGTCCCCTTGGGGATGGTGTAGGAATCGATCTGGGTGTCCTGCATCGCCTCCCGACCGAAGCCCCAGATCGGCGGGTAGAGGCGCAGCGCCTCCTGCACGACCCAGTTCAGGTAGCGGAGCGAGCGGACGTCGTCCGGCTCGGGGAGCCGCTCGCCGAGCACCTCCTCGATCTCCGTCCGCACCCGGTCCGCGACCTCGGGGTGACGGGAGAGCAGGAGCAGGGTCCAGGTCAGCGTCACCGCCGTCGTCTCGTGCCCGGCGAAGAAGAGCGGCAGCGCGGTGAGCTTGGTCTCGTCGTTGTCGAAGCCGTGGCCGCCGTCCTCGGCGGAGGTGACCATCATCGAGAGCAGGTCCTTGCGCCCGGCGGCGTCGAGGCGCCGGTCGGAGATGAGGCGGTCGAGCAGGAAGTCGAGCCGCTTCAGGATCCGGAGCAGGCGGAGGTTGGCGGGCGTGGGGAGGACGAAGGGGACGAAGGCCCGGCCGTTGGCGCGCTGGTTGACGTCCTCGAGGACGCGGTCGACGATGTCGCCGGTCTCCGCCGCCTCGCGGGCGATGTCGACGTCGAAGAGCGAGCGGGCCAGGATCTCCAGGGTCAGCCGGCGCATCCGCTCGGAGACGTCCAGCGTCTGCCCCTCGGACCAGTCCGAGACCATCGCGTCGGCCCGCTCCACCATCACCCTGGCGTAGGCGGGGAGCCGGTCGGGGCGGAGGGCCGGCTGCGCCACCCGACGCTGCTCCAGCCAGGAGCCGGTGTCGCTGAGCAGCAGCTGCTGCCGCAGGATGGGGTGGAAGAAGTCGGTCAGGTAGTTCTTGCTGTAGGCGTCGCCGCCCTTGGAGATGACGGTCTCGACGTAGTCGGCCCGGTTCAGATAGACGACCTGCCGCTGGCCGAGGCGGAAGGGGACGAAGTCGCCGTACTCGTCGGCGCAGTGCTTCAGGAAGTGCAGGCGGTCTCGGCGAAGCTGGGCGAGCGCTCCTGAGCGGCCCTTGGACGGGGGACCCCCCGGCCAGGGCCGGTCATTTCCGACGGCGTCCTCCATCAGCTGGCGACTCCGGCGCGGCGACGGCTGGCTCTGCACCGGGACATGCTCCGTCGGACATGGCGTGACATCCAGCGCATAAGCGTAGCCGGAGAGGCCGGGGGCGGTGCCGGGCGGGGTCCGCGCCACGATCAACTATCCTTGGTCCCACTCATGCAGGAGCAGCAGCCGGACTACGACGCGGGAGAGGTGGAGGCGCGCTGGCGCGCGCGGTGGGAGAGCGACGACCCGTTCCGTCTCGACGTCGACCGGCTCCAGCCGGAGGAGAAGTTCTACAACCTGGTCGAGTTTCCCTACCCGTCGGGCGAGGGGCTTCACGTCGGCCACGTCTACACCTACTGCGGCGCCGACTGCTACTCGCGCTTCCTTCGGATGGGGGGCAAGAAGGTGTTCCAGCCGATCGGCTTCGACTCCTTCGGCATCCACACCGAGAACTACGCGCTCCGCGTCGGCGAGCACCCGATGCGGCTCACGGCTCGGACCATCGCCCGCTACCGGGAGATCCTCCGTGGGATCGGCATCGCGTGGAACTGGGAGCACGAGGTCGCGACCAGCGACCCCTCCTACTATCGCTGGACCCAGTGGATCTTCCTCAAGCTGTACGAGGCGGGCCTGGCGATGCGCAAGGAGGCCCCCGTCGTCTGGTGCCCGTCCTGCCTGACCGTGCTCGCCAACGAGCAGCTCGAGGGCGACCGCTGCGAACGCTGCGGCAGCGTCGTCACCAAGCGGGTGATGATGCAGTGGTTCTTCCGCATGACCGCGTATGCGGACCGGCTGATCGACGGCCTCGACGGCCTCGACTGGCCGGAGGTCTCCAAGACCCTGCAGAGGGAGTGGATCGGAAGGGCGCGGGCGACCGAGATCGACTTCACGATCGCCGGCACCGACCGGACCCTGACCGTCTTCACCACCCGCCCCGACACCGTCTTCGGCGTGACCTTCCTGGTCCTCGCCCCCGACCATCCGGAGCTGGCCCGGCTGCTCGCCGGTTCGCCGCACCGGGCGCAGGCCGAGGACTTCATCGAGCGCCAGCAGCGCGCCGCGCCGGGCGAGGTCCTGAAGGAGCGCGGGATCTTCATCGGCCACGCCGCCGTCAGTCCGGCGGACGGACGCGAGGTCCCGATCTACGTCGCCGACTACGTCGTCTCCGGCTACGGCACCGGCGCCGTGATGGGGGTGCCGGGCCACGACAGCCGCGACTTCGAGTTCGCCCGCGCGGTCGGTCTCCCGGTGGTGACGGTGGTCGCGTCGGACGAGGCGCCGGCCGACGGCGCCTACACCGGCGAGGGCACGCTGGTCGAATCCGGACGGTTCAGCGGCCTCCCCTCGACCGAGGGGAGGGAGCGGATCACCGACTGGCTGGCGGAGCAGGGGAGGGGACGCCGGGCGACCCACTACCGGCTTCGCGACTGGCTGATCTCGCGGCAGCGCTACTGGGGCCCGCCGATCCCGATCGTCTACTGCCAGGACTGCGGCACGGTTCCGGTCCCCGAGGACCAGCTGCCGGTGCTGCTGCCCGACATCGCCGAGTTCCGGCCGACCGGGACCGGTGAGGCGCCGCTGGCCAGCGAACCCAGCTTCGTCAACACCACCTGTCCCCGCTGCGGCGGCCCGGCGAGGCGCGAGACCGACGTCTCCGACACCTTCGTCGACTCCGCCTGGTACTTCCTGCGCTATCCCTCCAGCGATGTCGACGACCGGCCCTGGGACGACGACCGCACCCGCCGCGTGCTGCCCGTCGACCTCTACGCCGGCGGCCGCGAGCACGTCGTCCGCCACCACCTCTACGCTCGGTTCGTGACCATGGCCCTGCACGACCTGGGTCACCTCCCCTTCGCCGAGCCCTTCCCCCACCTGCGCCTGCACGGGCTGCTGATCAAGGAGGGGGCGAAGATGAGCAAGAGCCGGGGGAACGTGGTCAACCCGGACGACTACCTGACCCAGGTCGGCGTCGACAACCTGCGCATGTACCTGCTCTTCTGCGGGGACTGGGAGGAGGGCGGCGACTTCAGCGACCGCGACCTCAAGGGCATCACCCGCTTTACCCAGCGGCTGTGGCGCCTCTTCACGGCGCCGGCGCCCTCGGGGACGGGGGCCGACGTCGCCGAGATCGGCCGCACGGTGGCCCGCATGGAGGAGAGCCTGGAGCGGCTCAAGTTCAACACCGCCATCGCCAGGCTGATGGAGCTCTCCCGCTGGCTCAGCGACCACCGCGAGGCGTTCACCGCCGACCAGTGGCGCGAGGCGATGCGCACGGTGGCGCTGCTCCTGGCCCCCTTCGCGCCGTTCATGGCGGAGGAGGCGTGGAGCCGGCTCGGCGGGAAGTACTCGATCCATGTGCAGCCCTGGCCGCGGGTCGACCGGTCGGCGCTCCGGACCAGTGACTTCAGCCTGGTGGTGCAGGTCAACGGCAAGGTCCGCGACCGCGTGCAGGCCCCGGTGGGAATCGCCGAGGAGCGGGCCAGGGAGCTGGCCCTGAGCAGCGCCAAGGTCCGCGACCACCTGGGCGGGCGCGAGCCCCGGCAGGTGGTGTTCGTCCCCGACCGTCTGATCAACCTGGTCGGCTGAGTGCGGCGGCGGAGACGCCGGGCGTGATACGGCCGGCCCGGCCCGAGGACGTGCCCGCCATCCTCGGCCTCGTCCACGACCTGGCCGAGTACGAGCGAGCCCCCGACCAGGCCCAGGCGACGGAGGCGCAGCTGCAGCGCGCGCTGTTCGGGCCCGACGCCACCGCCTTCGCGCACATCGCCGAGGAGGGGGATGGCGAGGCCGCCGGCTTCGCCCTCTGGTTCCTCAACTTCTCGACCTGGACGGGGCGGCCGGGCATCTATCTCGAGGATCTCTTCGTGCGGCCCGAGCGCCGGGGGCGCGGATACGGCCGCGCGCTCCTGCGGGAGCTGGCCCGGATCTGCGTGGAGCGGGACTACGGCCGCTTCGAGTGGTCGGTGCTGGACTGGAACGCGCCCTCGATCGGGTTCTACCGCGCGCTGGGCGCCGTGCCCATGGACGAATGGACGGTGTTCCGCCTCAGCGGCGACGCCCTGCGCCGGCTCGCCGGCTCCTGACGCCGCCCGTCCGGCCCGGCACTCGGGCAGAATGCGGACGGTGATCGTTGATTGCGCCGTCTATCAGGGTGGCCGCCGGACGGCGACACCGGGCTCGCCCGCGGAGGCCTGGCGGCTGCACACCGACGATCCCGACTCGTTCATCTGGATCGGCATCGTCGACCCCAGCGACGAGGAGCTGGCGGAGGTGCAGCGTGCCTTCTCCATCCACGAGCTCGCCGCGGAGGACATGGTGGCGGCCCACCAGCGTCCCAAGCTCGAGGTCTACGACGACAACCTCCTGCTCGTGCTGAAGCCCGCCCGCTACCTCGACGAGCAGGAGGAGATCGTCCTCGACGAGCTTCAGATCCTGGCCGGTTCGGGCTTCCTGCTGACCGTGCGCCACGGCGACCGCAGCGCCCTCGGCCGGGTCCGGCACCGTCTCGAGCAGGCCCCGGCGACGCTGGCCCTGGGCCCGTTCGCCGCCCTCCACGCCATCGTCGACCGGATCGTCGACGACTACGCCCCGATCGTCGACGGGGTGGAGAAGGACATCCGGGAGGTCGAGGAGCGGGTCTTCTCCGACTCCAGGGAGAAGCCGACCGAGCGGATCTACCGGCTGAAGCGCCAGGTGCTCGCCTTCCAGCAGGCGACGGCGCCGCTGCTCGATCCTCTCGACCGCCTGTCCCGGCGCCGCTACCGGAGGGTGCCGGAGGATCTGGACGAGTACTTCCGCGACGTCCACGACCATCTGGTCCGGATCGTGGAGCGGATACTGGGCGACCGCGAGCTGCTCACCAACGTGCTCCAGGCCAACCTGGCGCAGATCAGCGTGCAGCAGAACGACGACATGCGCAAGATCTCGGCCTGGGTCGGCCTCCTCGGCGTCCCGACCGTGATCGGCGGCGTCTACGGGATGAACTTCGTGAACATGCCGGAGCTGCACTGGCAGTTCGGCTACTTCTACGCGCTCGGGCTCATGGTGGCGTGCTGCCTGGGCCTCTTCCTGCTCTTCCGCAGGACAGGCTGGCTCTGATCTGTTCCCCGCCGTATCGCTCGGTCCGAGTGGCCCCCGCACCCGGCGGGCGGGGGCGCTCCCCTGACCTTCCCTGAAGAAGCCGACTACGCCGTGCGGCGGTTGACCCGGTCCCACCTCGCCTGGCAGGTGACGCACCGCGTGGCCTCCGGCTTGAAGCGCAGCCGCTCCGAAGCGATGCGCTCGCCGCAGTCCTCGCAGACGCCGTAGTTGCCCTCGGCCAGGCGCTCGAGGGCCCGCTCCACCTGCTCGCGGTTCTCACCCAGCAGCTGAATCAGTCGGTCGCTGATGTCCCGGTCGCTGAGCAGCTGCGCGAAATCGGTGTCCTCGTAGTCGTGGGTTATGGTCACGCCCATACCCTCGGCCAAGCCCGAGTCCTCCTCGAAGGAGTTGGCGAGCTCCGAGAGCTCGGCCAGGTTGGCCTCCAGCCTCTCCAGACGTTCCCTGTCCTTTTCCGTCATCGACCAGCCCTCCTAGATCGGTACCCCCAAAGCATCCGGGGAGCGAAAGACTAGCACATTCTTACCAGCGGGGCACTCAGGAAAACTACCGCGTCATCCGATTTGTTCTTGTCAGCGGCAAAAAAATAGGTGTCACGAGGAATAACCCCCGTGACACCCAGTCCGGTGTCCGGTTCAGGAACCCCTGCGGAACAGGGTCTGGAGCTTCAGCGCGAGCCCCATGTCGCCCTTGACCTTGAGCTTCCCGGACATGAAGGCGGCGGTCGGATCCATCGCCCCGGTGAAGATCTTGACGACGTCGTTGCCGTCCGCGGTGAGGGTCAGATTGGGGTGCTCGGCGGCGCCCCGCTCCGGCACGACCTGGCCGTCGGCGATCTTGACGAAGTACTGCCCGGCCTCCTCTCCCGAGAGGTCGAACTGGATGGTGGCGTTGGTGTTGCCCGCCTTCTCCGGTTGGAAGTGCTTGGGCAGTTCCTCGAGGATCAGCTGCTCTGGGGTGACGCTCATAGATTCCTCCGTCTCGAGCTCGGTTTGACGCCGTGCGGCATGCGCCCGCATCATTCTATCCCCGCTGTTCGGGACCGGCGCCGGATAGGCTACGGCTTGTGTCCGCCGAGCCGAAGCCGTCGCCGTCCCTGACCGCCGCCGCCCCCGGCGTCTTCCAGCTGCGCCTTCCCATCCCCTGGGAGGACGGCTGGGTCAACTGCTACCTCCTGCCCGGGGAGGGGAGGGTGGACGTCGTCGACTGCGGGATGAACAGGGAGGGCACCGTGGCCGCGATCCAGGCCGCGGTCCGCGAGCTGGGCGGCGCCGGCGCCCGCCTGGGCACGCTGCTGGTCACCCACATCCATCCCGACCACTACGGCGCCGCCGGCGCGCTGGTGGCGGGCGGCGCCCGCCTGCTGCTGCACCGGCTCGAGGTGCCGATGGTCAACCCCCGCTACCTCGAGATCGAGCAGCTGGTGGAGGAGGTGGGCCGCTACCTGGCCATGCACGGCGTCCCCGACGAGGAGGCGGAGCCGCTCAAGAACGCGTCCCGCTGGACCCGGGAGTTCGTCACCCCGGCCGCGCCCTATCTCGTCCTCGACGGCGGCGAGACCCTGGAGCTGGGCACGAGGACGCTGCGCGTGGAGTGGACGCCGGGGCACTCTCCCGGCCACGTCTGCCTGTTCGACCCTCAGGACCACCTGCTTCTCGCCGGCGACGAGCTGCTGGCCGAGACCAGCCCCAACATCGGCCTCCACCCGCAGAGCACGCCCTACCCGCTGGACGACTACCTGGAGGGCCTGGAGCGCCTGGTCGGGCTGGAGCCCGAGCTGATCCTGCCCGGGCATGGCCGGCCCTTCACCGGCGCCGCCGCCCGCTCCGAGAATCTGCGCGAGCACCACGAGCGGCGCAAGAACCGCATGCTCGACCTGATCGGGGGCGACGAGCTGAGCGCCTGGGAGGTGGCGGTGGGGGTCTGGGGGCGCCGTGAGGACGTCCACGACCAGCGCCTGGCCCTTCAGGAGGGCCTGGCCCACCTTCAGTCGCTGAGTCGCGACGGGAGGCTGGAGAAGCGGGCCAGGTCGGGGCGGATCAGCTGGCGGCGGCCGCGCTGAAGCGGCCGATGCCGAGCGGGAAGAGGTCGGCCGGGTAGGCCCCGACACCGACCGTGCCGGGTCCGGCGTGGGCGCCGACCACCGGTCCCAGCGGGAAGGCGAGCAGCGTCTCGCACTGATCCTCGAGCGCCGCCGAGAGGCGGTCGCACAGCTCGGGGGCGGCCGAGTGGCCGACGCAGGCGCACAGCTTCTCGCCGCGGTCGCGGGCCAGGTCGATCACCCGGTTCAGCGCCTTCTCCCGCGTCCTCACCCGCTCCAGCGGCGTGATCACGCCGTCGGTCAGGGTGAGGACCGGCTTCACCTGCAGGACCGAGCCGACGAGGGCGCTGGCCCGGCCGATGCGCCCACCGCGGCGCAGGTACTCCAGGGTCCCGACCATGAAGTGCACGCGCATGCCGTCGCGGACCGGCTCGACCCGGCGCCAGATCTCCTCGGAGCTCTCCTGCTCGTGCTCGCCGGAGGCCTTGGCGGCGGCCAGCACGAGCAGGCCCAGGGCCATCGACACGACCTCGGTGTCGACGATGTGGATCCGCTCCGGCTGGGCCAGGTTGGCGCCCTGGGTGGCGGCGGCGATGGTCCCGCTCATCGACGCCGGCAGGTGCAGCGAGAGGATCTGGTCGTGGTTCTCGAGCAGGGCCCCGTAGATCTCGGCGAACCGGCCGGGCGAGGGGGTCGACGTGATCGGCATCTCGTCGGTCGCGGCCAGCTTCCGATAGAACTCGTCGGCGGTGATGTCGACGCCGTCCAGGTAGCTCTGGCCGCCGAGGGAGACCGTCTCCGGCACCACCGTGACGCCGAAGGTGCGGGCGAGGTCGGCGGGCAGGTCCGAGGTCGAGTCCGTCACCAGGGCGATGCGGGATGCCATGTCGGAGACGAACCATACCGCACCGCCGCCTCCCCGCCGGGGGAGGCTCAGGTCACGAGTTCGAGGGTTTGCCCCCGTCCGGCTCGTCGGGCAGGTCGGGGAGGTCGAGGTTGTTGACCAGCTCGCGGAAGACGGCCAGCCGCTCCTCGCTGAGCGTGTTCTCGCTCTCCTCCTGTTCGCCCTCCTGATCCTTCTCCGCCGGCACGCCGTTGCGCTCGAGGACGCCGGCGTCGACGTAGATCGGGCACTCGGCGCGGACCGCCAGCGCGATGGCGTCGCTCGAGCGGCAGTCGAGGTCGACGTCGCGGCTGCCGTGGCGCAGGTGGAGACGGGCGATGTAGATGTCCTCGCGGAGCTCGGTCACGACCACGCGGGTGATGTCGACGCCAAGCTCGCGCAGGGTGTTGATCATCAGGTCGTGCGTCATCGGCCGAGGCTGCGTCATGCCCTGGATCTTGAAGGCGATCGACGTCGCCTGGGCGGCGTCGATCCAGATCGGCAGGAAGCGCCCGGTCTCCTGTTCCTTGAGGAAGACGACGTAGTGCTGGGTCGGGGAGTGCATCCTGATGCTGTCCACCGACATCTCGATCAGACCGTCCGTTTTGCCCATGCCTCCTTCTCGTCTTCGACGACTCGTGGCCCATGTTACCGCCACCTTGGCGGACCTGACGGCCACGCGTTCCTCCGTCGCACGGGCCAGAATTGGCAGGTGCCACGCTCCGCCCGCCGAGGCCACCTGGTCCTGCTCGACGCTCACAGCCTGATCCACCGGGCCTACCACGCGCTGCCGCCGATGAGCACCACCGCCGGCCAGGTGACCAACGCCGTCTACGGGTTCACCTCGATGCTGCCCCTGGTGCTGACCTCGAGGCCCGAGTACGCGATCGCCGCCTTCGACATCGGACGGCCGACCGAGCGCCTGGCCACCTATCCCGCCTACAAGGAGACGCGCAAGGCCACGCCCGACGACCTGCGGCCCCAGTTCGAGCTCTGCCGGCGGGTGCTGGGCGCGCTCTCCATCCCCTGCTTCGGGGTCGAGGGCCACGAGGCCGACGACGTCATCGGCACCCTCGCCCGGCAGGGCGAGGCGGCCGGGCTCAAGGTCACCATCGTCTCCGGCGACCTCGACTGCCTGCAGCTGGTCTCGGACACGGTCGAGGCCTTGGTGCCGCGGCGGGGCATCAGCGACACCGTCGTCTACGGCCCCGAGCAGGTGCGCCAGCGCTACGGCCTGGAGCCCTCGGCGCTGATCGACTACAAGGCGCTGCGCGGCGACACCTCGGACAACGTCCCCGGCGTGCCCGGCGTGGGCGAGAAGACCGCCTCGCAGCTGATCCAGCGCTTCGGCTCGGTCGAGCACCTGCTGGAGTCGCTCGACGAGATCACCCAGCCTCGGGTGAGGAACAACCTCGAGGAGCGCCGGGAGCAGGTGATGGTGGCCAAGCAGCTCGTCACCATCCGCACCGATCTCGACGTCGAGCTCGACCTCAGGGCGGCCTCCTGGCTGCACTACGACCAGGACGCGGCGCGCACCGTCTTCGAGGAGCTGGAGTTCCGCCAGCTGCTGCAGCGCCTGCCCGTGCCCGACGCCATGCCCCACCAGGCGGCGATCCTGTTCGAGCCCCAGGAGGCCGGGGACGTCACCCTGGTCGAGGACGACGGCGCCGCCGAGGCGCTGGCCGCGCGCCTGGCCGACGTCGAGGCGCTCGGCGTCTTCGGTCTTGTCGAGGGCGGGTCGGCGCGCTCGGGCAGGCTGCTCGGGGTGGGCCTGGCCTCGGGCGAGGAGACCTGGTACGTGCCCGCCGCCCAGCTGGGCCGGATCCGGCCGGTGCTGGAGTCGGTGCCGCTGCAGGCGCACGACGTCAAGGAGCAGGAGCTGGCCCTGATCGCCCACGGGATCACCGGGCCCTTCGCCTGGCGCGGGTCCAGCTACCTCGCCGCGTACCTGCTCGGCGCCGGCTCGCGCGACCCCCGCCTCGAGGACCTGGCCCGCGACCTGCTGGGCATGGACCTCCGGTCGCCCGAGGACACCTTCGGGACCGGCCGCGCCGCCCGCAAGCCCTCGGAGCTGCCGCTGGTCGACCTGGCCGAGTTCGCCGGGCGCCGGGCCAGGGCGACGCTGGCCCTGCGCGACGTGCTCGAGACGGAGATGCGCAACCTCGGCGTCGACTACCTCTTCCATGAGGTCGAGCTGCCCCTGGCCGGCGTGCTCGCCGTCATGGAGCAGGACGGCGTCACCGTCGACGTCGCCTACCTGGTGGAGATGCAGACGGAGCTGGCCCAGCAGCTGGAGGTGCTGGAGAAGGAGATCCACCGGCTGGCCGGCCGCGAGTTCAACATCAACGCGCCCCAGCAGCTGGCCAAGCTGCTCTTCGAGGAGCTGGGGCTCCCCGTCGGGCGCCGGACCAAGACCGGCTACTCGACCGACGCCGACACCCTGGAGGCGCTCCGCGACCGGCACCCGGTGGTGGCCGAGGTGCTGGACCACCGCCAGCTGCAGAAGCTCAAGTCGACCTACGTCGACGCCCTGCCGGCGCTGGTCGATCCCGTCACCGGGCGCGTCCACACGTCCTGGAACCAGGCCTCGACGGCGACCGGCCGCCTCTCCTCGACCAATCCCAACCTGATGAACATCCCCATGCGCACCGACCTCGGGCAGCGCATCCGGCACGCGTTCCGGGCCAGGGCCGACGACCAGGTCCTGCTCGCCGCCGACTACTCCCAGATCGAGCTGCGCATCGCCGCCCACCTCTCCGAGGACCCCGAGCTGCTGGGCGCGTTCGCCGCCGGCCACGACATCCACGCCGCCACCGCCGCCCGCATCTTCAAGGTGCCGCTGGAGGAGGTGGAGCCGCTGCAGCGCCGGCTGGCCAAGGTCGCCAACTTCGGATCGATCTACGGGCAGGGCGAGTTCGGGCTCTCGCAGCAGATGGGCATCCCGCGCGACGAGGCGAGGGACTTCCTGCGCGAGTACTGGGCGACCTACGCGCACCTCGGCCGCTGGCTGGACGGCATCAGGGTGAGAGCGCGCGAGGAGGGGGTGGTGATCAGCGCCACCGGCCGCCGCCGCTCCATCCCCGACCTGCGATCCCCCAACTACTCGCTGCGCCAGGGGGCGGAGCGGATGGCGGTCAACTTCCCGATCCAGTCGCTGGCCGCCGACATCATCAAGATCGCGATGGTCCGGCTGGCCGAGGAGATCGACGGCGCCGAGCTTCGCGGCCGGATGCTGCTCCAGGTGCACGACGAGCTGGTCTTCGAGCTTCCCGAGTCCGAGCTCTCCACTTTCTCGGAGATGGTGCCGCGGGTGATGACCGGAGCCTACGAGCTGCAGAGCCGGCTCGAGGTCGAGGCCCGTTCGGGGCGCAACTGGGCGGAGATGCGGCCGCTGGCCACCGTCGTCGGCTGACGTGCCGGAGCTGCCCGAGGTCGAGACCGTCGCCCGGTGCCTCCGGCCGGCGATCATCGGCCGCACCGTCACCGCCTGCCGGCTCCGGGCCCCCGGCCTGGTCCGCTACCCCGATCCCGAGTCCTTCGTCGCCGAGCTTCCGGGCCACCACTTCGCTGGGGTCGGGCGGCGGGGGAAGTACCTGATCTTGCCCGACCCCTCGGGCCGGTGGCTGGTCGTCCACCTGGGCATGACCGGCCAGCTCAGCCCCGCCTCGCCGCTCGACCCCGAGCCCGACCACCTGCATCTGATCCTGGATCTGGACGACGGCGGCCAGCTCCGCTATCGCGACCCGCGCCGGTTCGGCAGACTGCTGCTCGGCACCGAGGCCGAGCTCCTGACCAGCGGCACGATGCCGGCGCTGGGCCCGGAGCCGCTCGACCCCACCTTCCGGGCGGCGGACCTGGCCCGCCGCCTCCACGGCCGCACGGCGCCGATCAAGGCGCTGCTGCTCGATCAGGGGATCGTCGCCGGGGTCGGCAACATCTACGCCGACGAGGCCCTGTTCCGCGCGCGGGTCCGCCCCACGCGGGCGGCCGGGAGCCTGAGCATCGACGCCGTCCGCCGCCTCCGCCGCGCGATCGGCGAGATCATCGCCGAGGCCATCGAGAGGCGCGGCAGCACCGTGCGCGACTACCGCGATTCCCTCGGCCGCGAGGGCCAGTTCCAGGAGCGGCTGCTCGTCTACGGCCGGGCGGGCGAGCCCTGCGCCCGGTGCTCGAGGCCGCTGTCCCTGACCCGGATCGCTGGCCGGAGCGCCGTGTTCTGCCGGTACTGCCAGCGCTGAGCTCCCGGGCGGCAGTCCAGGAGACATGATCGCGGAACCTCACCCGGACACCGTCTGTGCTCCGCGGCACCTTGCATTTCGGTCGTGTGAGAATGGCACTCAAAGCTGTGTCAGAGCGGCATTGAGAGTTGTGTCAGAGCGGCGAGGCGACGGCGCTCAGCGCCGGGTAAGTCCCGTCGGTCGGGCTCGAACCCGGCCCGGCCCGCCTGGAGGGCAGTCAGCCCGAGCCCCGGCGCATCGCGCCGGCGACACAGGAGGAGGTCCAGGCCCCCTCGGCGCCGCCGGGCTGGGCGAGCCGCACCGGATGCCGCGGGTGATCGTCGACGAGCCCGCCCCAACCGCCTTCCCGCTCGACCGCCCCGCCGGGACGGCGGCGGCTGGCACTATGCACGTGATGAACCAGATGCGCAGGACGGCCGCATGACCCGGGGGCCGACGGCGACATCGAGACGCATGCTCTGGGCCTGCGCCATCCTCGGAGGCTGCTTTCTGCTGGAGAGCATCCTCGTCACCACCGGGACCGCCCGCATCGCCGACCGCGAGGTCGCCGAGTTCTTCCAGAGCTTCTGGTTCCCACCCCTGCGGGGCACCCTCGACTGCTTCTCCGAGCTGGGCAGCTCGGTGGTCACCGGGCTGCTCGCGATCGGCCTCTTCGTCTACCTGCGCCGGACCGGATTCGAGAACGAGGCCTGGGCGGTTCTGGTCCTGCCCATGGCCATCATCATCGAGGTCATCTACAAGCAGCTGGTGTTCCAGCCCGCGCCCGGGCTGACCGTCAGCCACCCCGACGGTCCCTCGCTCCTCGGCTTCCTCCCTTTTCTTCGCGGCTTCGCCAGCAGCCCCTTCCCCAGTGGCCACATGGTCAGGACCGTGATCGTCTACGGACTGATCGGTTTCGTCGTCCGGCGTCTCGCCCCCCCCGGGCCCGCCGCCCGGCTGGCCATGCCGGTGGCGCTGGCGCTGATCGTCCTGATGGGCCTCGACCGCCTGTACCTCGGCGTTCACTGGCAGTCGGATGTGTTCGGGGGCCTGTTCCTCGGCGGGGTCGGCCTAGCGGCCGCCATCGCCTGGCTCGAGCAGCCCTGGCGGCGGACCTGACGACGCCCTGTCCGGGCATCCCGGACGATGGCCGGTCATAGAGATGGCCACCGCAGGACGGGCGGGCCCAGGTACACTCATGGCCGTGGCGGAGAGCATGGCCCCACTCCAGCCAGACGACTCGCACTTCGATCCGAACCCGGTGGGACCGGCGCCGAGCCCGGCGTCATCTCGTCTGCCGGAGGGCGGCGAACCGACACACCCTTCTGAACCCAAGCCCGCGGAGGCCAGGGGCATCCTCACCCAGGCGGTGGGGATCCGGGCCCAGCACTTGTCCCGGGTATACGGCTCCGGCGACGTCACCACCGTCGCCCTCAGCGAGGTGTCGCTGGAGATCGCCCCGGGCGAGTTCGTCTGCATCACCGGCCCCTCCGGCTGCGGCAAGTCGACGCTGCTGCACCTTCTCGGCGGCCTGGACCGGCCCTCCTCGGGCACCATCCACGCCGCCGGGCTGCCGCTCAGCCAGCTCGGCCCGGCCGCCCTCGAGGACTACCGGCTGCAGCGGGTGGGAACGGTCTTCCAGTTCTTCAACCTGATCGGGAGCCTCACCGCCCAGGAGAACGTGGAGCTGCCGATGACCCTGGCCGGCGTGCCGCCGGTGCAGCGCGGCGAGCGCGGCCGCTGGCTGCTCAGCCTGATGGGTCTGGACCACCGGGCCGCCTTCCTGCCCGGACAGCTCTCCGGCGGTGAGCAGCAGCGCGTGGCCATGGCCCGGGCGCTGGCCAACCAGCCCGGCCTGATCCTCGCCGACGAGCCGACCGGCAACCTGGACTCGATGGGCGGGGAGCAGATCATCTCCCTGCTCCGCGAGCTGCACCGGCGAGGGATGACGGTGATCATGGTCACCCACGATCCCGAGGTCGCCCGCTACGCCGACCGCGTGATCCGCCTTCGCGACGGCCGCGTCGTCGCCGACTCGGGCGGCGACCGGCAGACGGCGAGGGCGCCGGTGCCGGCACCGCCGGTCACCCGGCTCCAGCCGCGGGACGCGCTGCTCATGGGCCTGGAGGAGAGCGGCCGCCGGCCCACCCGCACCCTCCGCACCGCGACCGGCGCCGTGCTCGGCATCGCCCTGGCCGCGCTGATCCTGTCGATCCGCGGGGCGAGCATGGGCAGGGGGCTGGCCTTCCTGGCCTTCGTCGCCCTGATCATCGCCGGCTTCGGGATCGTCAACACGATGCTGACCACGGTCGTCGATCGCACCCGGGAGATCGGCGTGCTCAAGGCGCTGGGGGCGAGGACCCAGGACGTGGCCCTGCTCTTCGTCGCCGAGTCGACCCTGATCGGCGTCAGCACGGCCGTGCTCGGACCGGTGCTGGCGGTCATCCTCTCCCGCGTCGGCGGGCTCATCGCCGGCGGGAGGTTCTTCGACATGAGCCCCTGGGTGATCGTCGCCAGCGTCTTCCTGGCGCTGGCCCTGAGCCTCTTCAGCGGGGTGCTCCCGGCGCTGCGCGCATCAGCCCTCGACCCGATACGCGCCCTCCGCACCGAGTAGGGCATAATCGCCGCACCCTGCGGGTGACGGGAAGCCGGTGCGGCGCATCGAGGCCAAATCCGGCGCTGTCGCGCAACTGTGGGTGGAGGGTCTCGGGCCCGGATGCCACGGGGAGCCAGGCTCCCCGGAAGGCGGTTCGAGACGACGCTCCACGAGCCAGGAGACCGGCCTGCGGGGACAGCTCTCCGCTCGCGCGGTTCGAAGGGAGAGCGGCACGCCTTGTACACGTGCGCGCGAGCGGTTCATGCCCGTCCTCGGAGGAACAGCGGATGATTCGCTCGGTCTTGATCGCGGCCCTGGCCGCGAGCCTGGGGCTACTGCTCACCGGATGCGGCGCGGGAGGCTCGGGTCAGGGCTCCGGCGCCAGCGCCCAGACCACCTGCGCGGGTGCCTCGGCACCGCACCACGCCTACCTGATCGTGACCCATGCCGACGGCAAGTCGGTGCAGCGCTGCGTCTCCTTCAAGGCCGCCGAGATCGGCGGCACCGCGCTGATGAAGGGCAGCCACCTCGAATACCAGACCCAGAGCTTCAGCTTCGGTCCGGCGATGTGCCAGATCGACCACCAGCCCACATCATTCACCCAGTGCCTCTCCTCGAGCGGGCCCTACTGGAGCCTCTACGTCTATCAGGGCGGCCACTGGAAGGAGGCGTCGAAGGGCTTCGCCGACACCGACGTGACCAGCGGCGGCGCCCTCGGCTGGATCTACGAGACCAGCAGCTCCAAGCAGATGCCGGCCAAGCCCAAGACGTGATCCCGTGAACGGGCGGGCGGCCGCCGCCTGGTCGGCGTCCGGGCTGGCCTGCGCCTTCCTGGTCCAGGACCCGGTCGGCCGCTGCCTGGTCCTCGTCGCGGTCGCCGCCGTGGCGGTGGCCGCCGGGGGCCGGCGGATCCGCGGCCTGGCCCCGGCGCTGGCGGCCGCCTCCGGCTTCACCGCCCTGCTCAACTTCGGCGCCGCCCACCTCGGCGCCACCGCCCTCTTCGCCCTGCCCGCCGGCTGGCCGGTGATCGGGGGGCCGTACACGCTGGAGGCGCTGACCTACGGCGCCGCCGCCGGACTCACGCTGGCCGCGGCCGTGCTCGCCGTGGCCCCGATCGCCCTGCTCGAGCCGGACCGGCTGCTGGAGGCGCTGCCGCCCTTCATGGCCAGGACCGGCGCCGCCCTCTCCGCCTCGCTGAACCTGGTCCCGGCGGTGGCGCGGACGGCGAGGGCGGTCGCCGACGCCCAGCGCTTCCGGGGCTGGCGGCCGGGGCTGCGGTCGCTGCCCGAGGTGGTCGTGCCGGTGGTGCTGGGGGCGATCGAGGACTCGATCCAGCTGGCCGAGTCGATGGAGGCGCGGGGGTACGGTCAGGGGCCGAGGACCAGCTACGCGGCCGCCGGCTGGCACCGCGCCGACACCGCCACCGCGCTCTGCGCCCTCGTCTCCCTGGCCGCGGTCGTGGCCCTGCGCCTGAGCGGTGCGCTCCCCGCCTGGCAGCCCTACCCGCTGCTCACCCTACCCGCCCCCGGCCCGCTCACGGTCGGCGCGCTGCTCCTTCTCGGGGCCCCGGCGATCTGGTGGCGATCGCGAGCCTGAGGCGGCTCTCCTACTGGTATCCGGGGCCGTCGCCGGCGCTGCGCGAGGTCGACCTCGAGCTGACCGGCGGGCTCACCCTGGTGGCCGGGGCCTCGGGCGGGGGCAAGTCCTCGCTGCTCCGCCTGTTCCAGGGCCTGGTGCCGCACTTCCACGGCGGTCGTATCTGCGGCGAGGCCAGGGTGGCGGGGCTCGACGTCCTGCGCACGCCGACCCGGCGCATCGCCGGCAGGGTCGGCTTCGTCTTCCAGGACCCCGAGCTCCAGGCGGTGTACGCGGTCGTCGAGCGCGAGGTCGCCTTCGGCCTGGAGAATCGGGGCGTGGAGCCGGGCGCGATGCCGGCGCGCGTGGAGGAGGCGCTGGAGCGGGTGGGCGCGGCGCACCTCGCCGGGCGGCGCCTGGCGACCCTGTCCGGCGGCGAGCGCCAGCGGGTGGCGATCGCGTCGGCGCTGGCGGTGCGTCCCGAGCTGCTGGTCCTCGACGAGCCCACCTCGCAGCTCGACGCCGGGGGCGAGGAGCAGGTGGCGGCGACGCTGCAGGCGCTCGCCCGAGGGGGCACCGCCGTGGTCTGCGCCGAGCACCGGCTGGAGCGTCTCCTGCCCGCCGCCGGCCGCCTCCTCCTGGTCGAGGAGGGGAGGGTCCGATCCGGCTCGCCGGCCGAGCTGGCGGCGAGCCTGCCCAGCCCGCCGGCGGTGGTCCGGCTGGGCACCGCCCTGGGCTGGAGCCCGCTGCCCCTGACCGTGGCCGAGGCCGCCGCCCGAGCCCCCCGGCTGGCGCCCGCGGCGGCGCCGGCGCCGCCGCCCGGGGAGGTCGCCTGGTCGATCCGCGGGGCCGTGGTCCCGGTCGACGGCAGGCCGCTCCTCTCCGACGTCGACCTGTCCGGGCGTAGGGGGGAGGTGGTGGTGCTGATGGGCGCCAACGGCGGCGGCAAGACCACGCTGCTGCGAACCCTGGCCGGGCTGCAGGCGCCGCTCGCCGGCCGGGTCGAGCGCGCTCCCGGCCGCGTCGCCCTGCTCCCCCAGAATCCGTCGGTGCTGCTCTTCCGGCCGACGGTCCGCGACGAGGTGCTGCTGACCCTTCGCCGGGCCGGGGAGCCCGAGCCGCCCGAGCCCATCCTGGAGCGGCTGGGCCTGGCCGGCCTGGCCGGCCGGTACCCGCGCGACCTCTCCACCGGCCAGCGCCAGCGCGCGGCGCTGGCCGCGGTGCTCGCCGGATCGCCCGCGCTGGCCCTCCTCGACGAGCCGACGCGGGGCATGGACGGCGATGCGCGGGCTGCGCTCGGAGCGCTGCTGGCCGACCTCCGGCGGCGGGGCACGGCGATCGTGGTCGCCACCCACGACCACGACCTGGCCGCCGAGATCGGGGATCGGGTGGTGCTGGTCGAGGGGGGAGGGGTTCGCGATCTGGGCTCGCCGGTCAGGGCGCTGGCCGGGTCCGGGCCGCTGGCGACGCAGGTGGGCCGGCTCTATCCTCAGGGTCCGGTCACGGTCGAGGCGGTGGTCGCGGCGCGATGAGGATCGCGGTCGCCGTCGCCTCCGTGCTCGGGCTGGCCCTGTTCGCCTCGCCCTTCCTGCTCGGCCGCACCGCCGCCGCCGCGCCCGCCTACACGGTCGCGATCGGGGTCAGCGCCGGCCTGCTCCTGATCGAGCTCGGCGCCCGCCGCCTCGACTCCCGGCGCCTCGCCCTGCTCGCCGCGCTGGCCGCGCTCGACGCCGCCCTCCGCCTGGCCCTGATCAACGGCATCGGCGGCTTCAGCCCGATCTTCTTCCTGATCCTCGCCGCCGGCTACGTCTTCGGCGGGTCCTACGGGTTCCTGGTCGGCGCCTTCTCGCTCCTGGTCTCGGCGCTGGTCACCGGCGGCGTCGGGCCCTGGCTGCCGTACCAGATGTTCGGCGCCGGCTGGGTCGGCCTCGCCGCCGCCATCCCGGGCCGGCTGCTCCGCCGCCGGTCGGACCTCCTCGGGCTGGCCGGCCTCGCCGTCGCCGGGGTGGTCATGGGCTTCGCCTACGGGGCCCTGCTCGACGTCCAGACCTGGACCACGGGGTATCAGGGCGGAGGGGCGCTGGGCTGGTCGCCGGATCTGGCGCCGGCGGTCCGCCTGCTCCACTTCGCCCGCTTCTACCTGGTCACCTCGCTCGCCTACGACATCTTCCGGGCGGTGGGCAACGCGCTCATGGTCCTGATCCTCGGCGCGCCGGTGATCGCGGCCTTGGTCCGGCTCCGGGCCAGGTTCGCGGTCGAGATCGTAGACTGCGGCCGGTGAGACCGTCGCCCTATCCCATGCTGGATCCTGAGCATGCGCTGGAGCTGGTGCTGCAGCGGACCCCGACGCTGGACCCGGAGGATGTGGCGCTGGCCGACGCGCGAGGCCGCGTCCTGGCCCGCGACGTGGTCTCCCGCGGCCGGATGCCGGCCCTGCCGATCAGCGCCGTCGACGGCTATGCATTCCGGTCCGCCGGGGGCGGGGGACGGCTGAGCCTGATCGGGGAGTCGGCCGCCGGCAGCCCGTTCGGCGGCTCGCTGTCCGAGCGGCAGTCGATCCGGATCATGACCGGTGCCGTGGTGCCCCCCGACGCCGACACCGTGGCCATGCTCGAGGACTGCGAGGTCGAGGGCGAGCAGGTCCTCGTCCCCGAGGGCTTCCCCAGCCGGTACAACATCCGGCAGCCGGGCGACGACATCGCCGAGGGCGTGGTCGCCCTGCCCGCGGGAATGGAGCTCGGCGCCGCCGAGATCGGCCTGGCGGCGACGCTGGGCAACGCCAGCCTCTGCGTCTTCGGCCGCCCCCGGGTGGCGCTGATGACGACCGGCGACGAGCTGGTCGAGGTCGGCCAGGAGCCGGGACCGGGGCAGGTGATCGACTCCAACCGCTGGGCGCTTCGCGCCGCGCTGGAGCTGGCCGGTGCCGAGGTGAGCATGATCGGCGCCGCCCCCGACCGGCCCGGCCCGCTCGCCGAGATGGTCGAGGCGGCGCTGGCCGACAACCAGGTCCTGGTCACCTCGGGCGGCGTCTCGGTCGGCAGCCACGACCTGGTCAAGCCGCTGCTCGCCTCGCTTGGCGAGGTCCACCTGGGCCGGGTCCGGCTCAAGCCGGGCAAGCCGTTCACCTTCGCCACGCTGCCGCGGGGACGGCTCGCCTTCGGCCTGCCCGGGTTCCCGGTGTCGTCGCTGATCACGTTCGAGCTCTTCGTCCGGCCGGCTCTGCGCAAGATGCAGGGGCACGGACGGCTGACCCGGCCGATGCTGCCGGTCCGTCTCGACTACCGGGCTCGGGGCGGGGATCGCACCGAGTACCAGCGGGTCCTCCTGCGCCGCGAGGGCTCGGAGCTGGTCGCGTCGCTGATGGGATCGCAGTCCTCGTCGCGGCTGCTCTCTCTGGCCGGTGCCCAGGCGCTGGTCCGGGTGCCCGCCGACCGTGGCGACCTGGAGCCGGGCACGGTGGCCGAGGCGCTGATCCTGGATCTGCCCTGACCTCCGGCGCGGCGCCGCGGGAGCGACACTGGGTGAGGGCGGCCGGCGCCGCGATCAAGGGTTCCGCCGCGATGCGGGACCGACAAGGAGGAGCTCAATGAAGATCGACAACTCTTTCACCGTCGACGCACCACCGGACCAGGTCTTCGGCTACCTGCTCGACACCGAGCAGGTGGTGGGCTGCATCCCCGGCGCGAAGCTCGACGACGTGGTCGACAGCAAGACCTTCAAGGGGACGCTCAAGGTCAAGGTGGGGCCGGTCCAGGTCACCTACCGCGGCACCGCCCGGATGCTCGACGTCGAAGAGCAGGGCGAGACCTCCGCCACCGCCCGCGTCGAGGGCGAGGCCAGGGAGGTCGGCGGCCAGGGCTCCGTGCGCGGATCGCTGCTGCTCACCGTCGCCCACGCCGACGGGGGCGGATCCAGGGTCGACCTGAGCGCCGACTTCACCGTGACCGGGCGCGTGGCCCAGTTCGGCCGGGGGATGATCGAGGACGTGTCGCGCCGCCTGGTCGGCCAGATGGCCTCGTGCATCCAGCAGCACCTGACCAGCGGTCAGGAGGCGAGCGCGAGCTCCTGAGCAGGCTGCCGGCGCGGCCGGGTCAGGAGCCGGTGATCACCGTCGCCGGGAGCGTCGCCACGACCCTGACGTCGATCGCGTCGGCGACCTTGAGCGCGCCCATGAAGGCGCGGTAGGGGCGGATCCCCCAGCGGGTCTGGACGATCGTCGCCGAGCTCAGGACCATGAGGCCCTCGTCGCCGCGGTGGATGTCGACGTCGACCTTCAGGGGCTGCTGCTGTCCATGCAGCTCCAAGGTCCCCGAGACGGACAGGCGGAGGCGGTCGTCGGCGTCGTCGAGGGTGGTCACCTCGGAGGACCGGAAGTCGATGCGCGGGTTGGAGCCGGTCTCCAGCACCTTCTCCCTGAGGTTTCGCTCGATGTCCCTCCGGTCGGAATCGGTGAGCGCCCTGGCGCCGCCGTGGCCCTCCTTGACGCTGAGGCCGCTCGGATCGACGGAGACCTCGAGCGAGATGCGCCCATCCTCCTGCCGGGCGACGCCGCTCCAGGCGGTGGCGACGATGGTGAGGTCGTGGCCGGCGCTGGAGCCGAACCCCTCGCGCTTCGTGTACAGGGTCAGGGTCCCGATCTGCGGCGAAAGCTGGATCGTTCCATCCGACAATTGCATCCTTCTCTTATAGGGCAGATTGGCTGTCACTGCGGGCCGGGACTCGGCGGGGCGCTCCGGCGCCGTTTGGAAACGCACGTTCGGCGGTAGAATCGCCTCCATGTCCAGCCCCTTCCAGATCGAATCGCCCTTCGAGCCGAGGGGCGACCAGGTCGGCGCCGTGGCCAAGATCGTGGAGGGCGTCCGCTCCGGGATGTCGGAGCAGGTGCTGCTCGGCGTCACCGGCAGCGGCAAGACCAACGTCGTCGGCTGGGCGATCCAGGAGCTGGGCCGGCCGGCGCTGATCCTCAGCCACAACAAGACCCTCGCCGCCCAGCTCTGCGCCGAGTTCAAGCGCCTCTTCCCGCACAACGCGGTCGACTACTTCATCTCCTACTACGACTACTACCAGCCGGAGGCCTACATCGCCTCCAGCGACACCTACATCGAGAAGGACTCCAGCCGCAACGAGGAGATCGACCGGATGCGGCACAAGACCACCAGCGACCTGCTCACCAGGCGCGACGTGATCGTGGTCGCCAGCGTCAGCTGCATCTACGGCATCGGCTCCATGGAGGACTACCTGGGCGAGTCCCTCGACCTCAAGGTCGGCGAGTCGATCCGGCGCGAGATCTTCCTGCGCAAGCTCACCGACATGCTCTACGAGCGGAACGACTACGACCTCGGCCGGCTCCGCTTCCGGGTCCGCGGCGACGTCGTCGACGTCGTCCCCGCCAACGAGGAGCGCATCTTCCGGGTCGAGTTCTTCGGCGACGAGATCGAGCGCATCCGCCAGCTCGACTCGGTCACCGGCGAGATCGTCTCCTCCATGCCCGAGCTCAAGATCTTCCCCGCCTCCCACTACGTGACGCCGCGCCAGAAGCTGGATCTGGCGCTGACCGACATCGAGCAGGAGATGGAGGAGCGCTGCACCTGGTTCGACGAGCACGACCGGCTGCTGGAGGCCCAGCGCCTGCGCCAGCGGACCAACTTCGATCTTGAGATGCTCCGGGAGACCGGCACCTGCGCCGGCGTCGAGAACTACTCCCGGCACCTGGCCCGGCGCCAGGCCGGCGAGTCGCCCTCGACGCTGCTCGACTTCCTGCCCGAGGACACCGTGTACTTCATCGACGAGTCGCACCAGTCGATCCCCCAGGTGGGGGCGATGCTGGGCGGCGACCGCTCGCGGAAGGCGGCCCTGGTCGAGTACGGGTTCCGGCTGCCCAGCGCCTTCGACAACCGCCCGCTCAGCTTCGAGGAGTGGGAGGAGCGGGTCGGCCAGGAGGTCTACGTCTCGGCCACCCCCGGCGACTTCGAGCTGCGCCGCTCCGAGCAGGTGTCGGAGATGGTGGTGCGGCCGACGGGCCTGGTCGACCCCACGGTCGAGATCCGTCCCACCGACGGGCAGATCGACGACCTGGTCGGCGAGATCAAGGCGCACGTCGAGCGCGGCCACCGCATCCTCGTCACCACCCTGACCAAGCGCTTCGCCGAGGACCTCAGCGACTACCTGCGCGAGCTCGGCCAGCGGGTGCGCTACATCCATTCCGATCTGGACGCGTTCGAGCGCATCGAGGTCCTGCGCGGGCTGCGCCTGGGCGACTTCGACGTGCTGGTTGGAATCAACCTCCTGCGAGAGGGATTGGATCTTCCAGAGGTTGCGTTCATCGCGATCCTCGACGCCGACAAGGAGGGCTACCTCCGCTCGTACCGGTCGTTCATCCAGATCATCGGCCGCGCCGCCCGCAACGTCGAAGGCCACGTGATCATGTACGCCGACTCGATCACCGATTCGATGCGAGTCGCGATCGACGAGACCGAGCGAAGGCGTGCCCGGCAGATCGCCTACAACGAGGAGCACGGGATCACCCCGGAATCCATCCGCAAGGCGGTCTACCAGCTCGAGGTCGAGCACAAGGAGGCCGAGGTCGACGCCGTCGAGATGATGGCCGGCGCCGGGATGCCGCGCGAGGACCTTCTCGCCCTTCTCCGCGACATGGAGAAGGAGATGAAGCGCCTCGCCAAGGAACTTCAGTTCGAGGAAGCCGCGAGACTGCGCGACCGCATCATCGGTATCCGCCGTCAGCTGTCCGGTGACGGGAACACCGGCGAGAACGATGCCGACGTCGCACTGGCGATGGCGGCCGCACCCAAGCCGCGTACATCCGTGCGCAATCGCGGGCGGACGCGGCGAGGTCCGTGACCAAGAGGTCCAGATGGAGCCAATGGAGAAGATCGAGCGAACCGACCAGGAATGGCGGAAGGAGCTGCCGCCCGAGGAGTACGCCGTGCTGCGGCGGGGCGCGACCGAGCGGCCGGGCACCGGCCCGCTCCTGAACGAGCATCGCATCGGCGTCTACCGATGCCGGGCCTGCGGAGCCGAGCTGTTCCGGTCGCAGACCAAGTTCGAGTCGCACTGCGGCTGGCCCAGCTTCTTCGAGGCCAAGGATTCCGATGCGGTGGAGCTGCTCGAGGACAACAGCCTCGGCATGCACCGCGTCGAGGCCCGCTGCCGGCGCTGCGGGTCCCACCTCGGCCACGTCTTCGACGACGCACCGCAGACGCCGACCGGGGACCGCTACTGCATCAACAGCATCTCCCTCAGCTTCGAGCCCGAGAACGGGGCCGGCTGAGGGTCCGCGAAAGGAGGAAGCAGTGTTCTCTTTCTCTCGCAAGCAGCAGATGCCGGCGCCCGAGGACGCGCTCCCCGGGCGTGCCCAGGCAATCGCCGTGCCCGAGACCCACGAGGTGCTGCACACGCGCATGACACCGCCCTTCCCGGAGGGCATGCAGGAGGCGACCTTCGCCCTCGGCTGCTTCTGGGGGGCGGAGCGCTCGTTCTGGGAGACGCCGGGCGTCTACTCGACGGCGGTGGGCTACACCGGCGGCTACACGCCAAACCCCACCTACGAGGAGGTCTGCACCGGAAGGACCGGACACTCCGAGGCCGTCCAGGTGATCTTCGACCCGGCCAAGGTCTCGTACCGGGACCTCCTGCGCGTCTTCTGGGAGGGGCACGATCCGACCCAGGGCATGCGCCAGGGGAACGACGTCGGCACCCAGTACCGCTC
>DATAXV010000029.1:0-10243 GCA_036272915.1 Candidatus Dormiibacterota bacterium | reverse complement strand
GGCGTCCGCTCGGTCTCGGTGGACGGTCGCAACCAGCCGGCGCGGTGGAGGGGGCAGATGCTCGAGCTGCCCCTCCAACTCGGACAGGTCGGCGTGATCTCGCTGTCCTCGGCGCCCGATTCTCGGTTCGATGCCCCGGTCACGGGCACGTGAACCCTCAGGCGCGTCACACGAGGACACCCTTGGCCTGACGGGGCGAAGCGCTCCGCGCAAGGGCGAACGGGTCGATCGCCCGTCGACGCGCGCTATCTACCGGTCGACCAGATCCCTCCGCCGCCCGACGGTCACTCGCTCCAGCGGGCCCCGCGCATGACGTCCCTTCCCTCCCGCTCGCCGTAGCCACGGTAGGCCTGGATCCGTCGGGGCCGAAGGCGGAAGAACCGCCAGGGGCCGGGCTCGTCAGCCGGATCCCAGCCGACCGCAGCGGCGAAGCCGGAGTGGAGCTCGGCGTCCGAGTCCGCGACCGCCGTGGTGGCGATCACCGACGCGTCGATCATGGTCACGTCCTCTGGCGAGCCGAGGGCCAGCCGGGCACCGCCGGTGGTGTCGAGGTTGCGGGCGGTGCGACTGGTGCCGATGGTGGCGATGACGATCTCGGAACCGTTCCACCAGGCCGAGGCGGCGATCAGGTGCGCGCCGCCGTCCGGGCTCGCCGTCGCCAGCCAGATGTCGCCGTTGCGGGCGAGGGCGTCGAGCACATCGGTATTGCGCTGGGCGAGGGTCCGTGTCCCGCTCATATTCCGGTTCTCCTCTGTCCGGGCTGGTTGGTCGGCATTCAGACGGCAGAGCCTAGATGGCCATTGGCATATCCGGAAGGGCCAATTCGACGACCGCCCACCATGCCAATATGAAGAGGGATGGACGTGCACGTCAGCCTCTCCGGCCGGGGGGAGCTCACGGGCCAGATCTACAGTCAGCTGCGCGCCGCGATCCTCGACCGGCGGCTGCGGCCCGGCGAGCGGCTCCCGCCGACCCGCCTGCTGGCGCAGCGGCTGAGGGTGTCGCGCAACACGGTGTCGACCGCCTACGACCAGCTCATGGCGGAGGGCTTCCTGGTCGGCCGGACCGGCGCCGGCACCTACGTCTGCGGCAGCGACTCGCTGCCTCCGGCGCAGTCCAGGAGCGCGCCCAGCGGCGAGGTCCACCCGCGGCCGGTCTGGGACTCGCTGCCCCTGTGGGGAAGGACGCGGGTCGATGCCGAGTACGACTTCCGGGCCGGCTCCCCCGACGTCGAGCTGTTCCCCCTGGAGGCGTGGCGCCGCCTCATGTCGCGCGAGTTCCAGCCGCGGTCGCTGCGGCGGCCGGCGTACGGGCCCTCGGCCGGACACGGCGGCCTTCGTGCCGCCGTGGCCCGCTACGTCGGCGTGTCCCGCTCGGTGTCTGCCTCGCCCGAGGACGTGGTGATCACCCAGGGTGCGCAGCAGGCTCTGGACCTGATCGGCAGGGTCCTGATCGAGCCCGGCGACTGCGTCGCCGTCGAGGAGCCCGGCTATCCGCCGGCGCGACGGCTCTTCCACTCGCTCGGCGCTCGGGTGGTGGGGGTGCCGGTCGACGGAGAGGGCATCGACGTCGCCGCCATTCCCGACGAGGCCAGGCTGGTCTACACCACGCCGTCCCACCAGTTCCCGATGGGCGCTCCCATGTCCCTGCCCAGGCGCACGGCTCTCCTGGGCTGGGCGGAGAGCCGCGACGCGGTCCTCATCGAGGACGACTACGACAGCGAGTTCCGCTTCGAGCAGCGCTCCCTGGAGCCGCTGCAGAGCCTGGATCGGGGCGGCCGCGTCGCCTACGTCGGCTCCTTCTCCAAGACCATGCTCCCCGAGCTGCGGCTGGGCTTCCTGATCGCGCCGATCTCGCTGCAGTCGGCCCTGCGCAGCGCCAAGCAGCTGACCGATCACTACGGCGAGCTCTTCACCCAGGCGGCGATGGCCGCCTTCATCGACGGAGGGATGCTGGCGCGGCACGTGCGCCGGGCGACGCAGCACTACGGTGCGCGGCGGGCGGAGATTCTCGGCGCCCTCCACGACGACCTGGCCGAGTGGCTGGAGCCGGTGCCCTCGGCGGCCGGACTTCACGTCTGCGCCCTGGTCCGACCGGGGACGGGTATCGAGGCCGCCGACGTCGTGGAGCGAGTTCGCAGCCTCGGCGTCGCGATCGAGGAACTGGCCCACTACTGCGCGGAGAAGCCGCCGATTCAGGGCCTGATCATCGGATACGGCGGCATCCCCACCGAGCGGGTGGGGGAGGGTCTGCGCCGCCTCCGATGCGGCCTGCTCGAGGCGGCGCGGGGATGAGCGCGCATCCCGACGTGGAGATCAGCGTCGTGGGCGGTGACGGCCGGCTGCTCGAGTCCGTCGCCGAGCTCTTCGACGACTACCGCGCCCACTACGGCCGGGAGCGCTCGCGGGTCCGGGCGCGTGCCTGGCTCGGCGATCAGATCTCCTCGGGGCGGATCCGGATGGCGGCGGCGATCGTGGAGGGCGCCCCGCGCGCATTCGTCACCACAGCGCCTTCGCCCGCCTCGCTCGCCCTGGGCACGGCGTGGATGGTGAAGGACCTCTGGGTCGACGCCGCATTCCGGCGGTCCGGACTGGCCCGGCGGCTGATCGAGGGCGTGGTCGACGCCGCGCGCCTCGCCGGCGCGACCCGCCTGTCGCTGCAGACCGAGCCCGCCAACGCGCCGGCGCTGTCGCTCTATGCCGAGCTGGGCTTCCGGCCGATCGAGGACCTGACGCTGCTCGGCCTCGACCTCTGAATCGACCCCGGGTTAGAGCCGATTGAGACCCGTCCCCGCATCCTCCGCCGGTTCCGCCCATGGCGCCGGACCGAGATCCCAGCCCCTTCCGAGCCGGAGGTTCTCGCGGCCGGTGGGGCTGGCCCAGCCCCGCTGTCGCAGGGCCGGAAGGTACAGGTCGCGAAGCTCGCCGTCGCCGAGCCGACGCTCTCCCTCGACCGTCCCGGATCGCCTGTGAAGGTTCATCTGCTCACCCCGCAGCTGTCGAATCAAGATGGGTACCACCGCACCGTCCCCGGGACGGCGTGGGAAGTCTATCCGCGCGCGCCGGCGATGTCGGCTCCGGAGTTCCGCCGGCCGCGCGAGACCCTCACCCGACGGCCCGAGGCTGCGCCTCAGACCCGCTCCCAATCGACCAACGAGGAACGCTGGCCGGTGCTCAGGAAGGCCGAGGCGGCACGCATCGCCAGGTCCGCGTCTATCGCCTTATGGCGCTGGAACTCGGTCGGGGCACCGTTGTAGGAGAACCAGACGCTGGGCTCGTCGGCCTCGACCTGGCCCCTGCTGCTGTAGTACGGCCCGTCGGGCGACTGGCTGAAGGAGAGGACGGTGACCGGTGCGCCGACACCGATGGAGAGCACGGCCCCGTCCGGCGACACCAAGTCGACGAGTAGAGGTGCCTCCCGCGACTCGCGGGAGATGCGATCGAGAAGGGCGAAGAGCTCCCCCTCGTCCGCAACCACCTCGCTCTTCCCATCCCACTCCGCGGTGAGCATCAGCGATCAGGATCCCCAACGTAAGAACGAAAGAAGCTGTCGGGACCGAAGACGTGCAGGCGCGCTCCGGGTGGAAGCATGCGCCTGAGATTGACCTCGCATCCGTTGCGGCCCTGACAAGGTACACGATTGATTTCCAGGATGGCGGTGCGTACGCCCTCCATCCGCATGATGGCGGCGGCGTGGCCCTCGACGTGGCCGAGGGTGATGTTGTTGAAGCCGGGAACCCCCCGCCCCGCGATCCTCCGGCTGGGACCCCGGTAGCCGCTCTCCAGCGCATGCGCCGTCCCCCGCACGTGGAGCAGGCCGCGTGCTCGCCCGCCCTCTCGGAAGGCGGGCAGGCGCCCTCTGGCGACGGGATCCAGCCAGCGTTTGCGTCCGCGGGGACCTGGAATCCGATCCCGCGCGGTCGCCTCATCACCCGTGCGTCCGGTGTGATCACTCAACTCCTCCCCGCAGCCCATACTCGCGGCGGGCTCGCCGCTGCCCTCCTCCTCGGCGCGATCCGTCGGTCTCTCGTCGCTCGAGCCGGGCCCTCCGTGCAGTTCCTCCATGGGCATCCCCCGCTACTTCCGGCGCTCTGGCGATCTGTTACCCCACACCATGATCTCGTGTGGGCGTTTATGAGTGGGTGATAGCCCCGATAGCACATTCGAAAGTCCACGTCAACGTTGAAGTCGGTCATTTTCAACTGCTGGTTTTCACTGTTACCACGGCAATGTGATCCATCAGCGCGGGACTGTGCAACGATGGATGAAGACCAATCAAGGCACCGCGCGGCTCGGCGCGGCCGAGACGCCGGGGGGGAGCAAGCGTGATCGACTGCGATGTCCACGTCCCCACGCCGGAGGTGGAGGCCCTGTTCCCCCACCTGCCGGCGCACTGGGTCGAACATGTCCAGCAGACGGCCTTCAAGGGCCCGACCGGCAGCTATCACCCTCCGAACATCGCCAGGGACGGTGACCGGTTCCAGCCTCTGGATTCGGAATCGGCGCTCGACGCGCTCCGGCGGCACGTGCTCGACCGCCTCGGCGTCGAGATCGCGATCCTCAACTGCCTGTACACGATCGATTCTCTGCATAACCCGGAGGCCGCAGTGGACTTCGCCCGGGCCGCCAACGACTGGATCGTGGAGGAGTGGCTGTCCCGGGATCCACGCCTGCGCGCCTCGATCGTGGTGCCGGTCCAGCTTCCCGAGCTGGCCGCCCGGGAGATCGATCGGGTCGGAGCCCACCCCGGCTTCGTCCAGGTTCTGCTCCCGGTCCGGACCGAGCACCCGTTGGGATCACGGATCCACCGTCCCCTCTGGGAGGCGATCGACAGGAACAATCTGGTCGCCGGCATCCACTACGGCGGGAGCCCGGGGAACCCGCCCTTCCCGTCCGGCTGGCCGTCGCACCACTTCGAGGACCATGCCGGGATGGCCCAGGTGGCGCAGTCGCAGCTGTGCTCGATCATTTCCGAGGGCGTGTTCGACCTCTTCCCCGAGGTGCGGGTGACGGTCAGCGAGTGCGGGTTCACCTGGCTGCCGGCGTTCATGTGGCGGTTCGACAAGGAGTGGCGCAACCTGCGGCGCATCGTCCCTTGGGTCAAGCGCGCTCCCTCGGCATACATGCGGGACCACCTCCGCCTCACCATCCAGCCTCTGGACGCGCCGCCGTCGCCGGGACTGATGGCGAGCGTGGTCGATCAGATCGGATCGGAGGAGATGCTGCTGTTCGCGAGCGACTACCCGCACGCGCACGTCTGCGATCCCGCGGAGAGCTTCATGCCCGGCCTCGCCGAGGGCCTGGCGCGAAGGGTGTCCGATGAGAATGCGAGGGCCTGGTACCGCGTCTGAGGGCCTCGCCCAGGGAGGAATCTGATGGCAGTCGCCCAGCCGGTTGAGGAGCGGGCGGGCAAGCTCCGGCCCGCGATCGTCGACGCCGACGTGCACAACGAGCTCGAGTCCAACCGCGACATCGAGCCGTTCCTCGACCCGCACTGGCTGGAGCATCTGCACACCTACGGCCTGCACGGCTACTCAGGCTCCGGCTACCCCCGCTTCCTCAATCGCCGCAACGACTCCAAGCCGCCGTCCGGCCGCCCGGAGGGGAGCGACTGCTCGTTCACCTCGGTCCAGCTGCTCGACGAGTGGAACGTCGCCCACGCCGTCCTCAACCCGCTCACCCCCTTCGCCACCCAGCTCGATCCCGAGTTCTCCGCGGCCCTCTGCACCGCCTGCAACGACTGGCAGGCGCATGAGTGGCTCGACCGGGAGCCCCGGATGCACGCGTCCATCATCTGCCCCTTCGAGCACGCCGACCTGGCCGTGGCCGAGATCGAGCGGCGCGCCTCCGATGGGCGCTTCGTCCAGGTCCAGTTCAGCGGGCGTCCCGCCGAGCCGATGGGGAGGCGGAAGTACTGGCCGATCTACGAGGCCGCCGAGCACTTCGGCCTCAAGGTCATGTCCCACGCCTTCGGCGCCGGCGGCCACCCGATCACCGGCGCCGGCTGGCCCTCCTTCTACATCGAGGACCATGTCGGCCCAGCCCAGTCGATGCAGGGCAACATCATCTCCATGGTCGGGGAGGGCGTCTTCGAGCGCTTCCCCGGGCTGCGGCTGGTGTCGGCCGAGAACGGCTTCGGGTGGGTCCTCTCGATGATGTGGCGGATGGACGCCAGCTACCGGCTCTTCAAGGGCGAGATCCCTCGGCTGCGGCGCCTGCCCTCCGAGTACGTGTCGGAATTCTGCTACTTCTGCACGCAGCCGATCGAGGAGCCTCACCGGCGGCGAGACTTCATGGCCCTGTTCGAGCAGTGGCCGGCGGCCGAGGACCGGTTGCTCTTCGCCTCCGACTACGCGCACTGGGATTGGGACTCGCCGGCCACCGCCATCCCCCACGATGTGCCGGACGAGATCCGGCGAAAGATCTTCTTCGAGAACGGCGCCCGCCTCTACGGCTTCGAATGAGGTTCGTCGTCGCCGCCGTCGACGAGATCCCTTCTGGCGGAAGGAGGATCGTCGAGCTGGCGGGCCGCTCGATCGGGGTGTTCAACGTCGGCGGCGAGTTCTACGCGCTGCGCAACCGGTGCCCCCACCAGGGAGGGCCCATCTGCGAGGGCAAGCTCTGGGGCGCGATCGAGGCGGAGGTGCCCGGCGAGGTCCGTCTCAACCGGGAGGGGGAGATCCTCACCTGCGCCTGGCACGGCTGGGAGTTCGACATCCGGACCGGGCAGTCCTGGTGCGACCCACGGAGGCTTCGGGTCCGGAGCTACGACGTGCGCGTGGAGCCGGGAGCGGCGCTGACGGAGGATCCGGAGGCGCCCTCGGCGGGGATGGTGAAGGGCGATTACGTCGCCGAGACCTTCCCCGTGTCGGTAGAGGGCCGGTACGTGGTTGTCGAGGTGGGCGCCTGACCGACCCCGGAGCCGGGGCTCACGGTGGGAGCCGGGTGAGTGGTTCGACCGCTCGCGGCCATCCGCACCTGTAAGGTGGCCTCTGGATGTCGGACCTGAGATCGGCGAACGGGCGCGGTAGCGTGCCGCGAGGATGGCTCGCCACTCGATCGAGCGTCATTGACCACTGATGCGCATCCCACGACCGCTTCGCCGCATCGCCCTCCAGATCTATCCGCGCCTGCCCTGGCGGGTGAAGCGCATCGGCATCGGCATCGTCACGCCGACCCACACCGTCGGGTCGCTGCTCGTGGTCCAGGACGCCGAGCGAAGGCTGCTCCTGGTCAGGCAGTCCTACACCAGCGGATGGTCGCTGCCGGGAGGCCTTCTCGACCGCCACGAGTCGCCGGTTGACGCCGCGGTCCGCGAGCTGTTGGAGGAGACGGGCCTCTCGATCGACCCAGGCCGTCTCAGGCCCTCGCTCCCCAACGCGCTGCATCAGGCCGACCATCACTGGGTCGACTTCGTCTTCTTCGCCAGCGCCGAGGACACGTCAGGAGAGCTGCACGGCGACGGGACCGAGATCCTCGATGTCGCCTGGTTCGCCACCGACTCCCTGCCCGAGCTCCGTTCCGAGGCCAGCAGCATCCTTGCCGCGGTCGGCTTCTTCGGCGAGGCGCGTGAGCGGGACGCCGCCTCAGAGCGGTAGCATCTGGGCGCTCGATGACCTCTCAGGGCCCTCCCGTCCCATCCGACCGCGACGCGGCTCCGCCGGTGGAGGCGCAGATCAGCTTTCGGCCCCTCGGCCGCGACGACTTTGAGCGTCTGGCGGGTTGGCTGGCGGAGTCCCACGTCTCGCGTTGGTGGGGTCCTACGCGGCCGGTGGACCAGCTGGAGGCCGAATACGGTCCCGGCATCGACGGCACCGACCCGACGGAGGTCTTCGTGGTCGAGGTCAACGGGACCTCGGTGGGAATGATCCAGCGGTACATGAACCGCGACGACCCGGGGTGGGAGGCAACAGATAGGCACCCCTGACGCGGCGACTACTACATCGGCGATCCCGCCTACATCGGTCGCGGCATCGGGACGGCGATGATCTCCGCCTTTGTCGCGACGGCATTCGCCGCCTATCCAGGGGCCACATACATCACGGCGGGTGTCCTCCGCGACCACCGGCCGTCCTGGCGGGCGCTGGAGAAGGCGGGGTTCCGGCGCGAGCGGGAGTTCGACCTCGAATCAAACGATCCGTGGGACCGGGGGCCGGGCTACTTGTACGTCTTGGAACGTCCCCGAGAGCCGTTACGGCAGTGAGCCTGACCGACTGCCGACCGGCCATCGCCCGAACCAGTCGTGGTGGCCGTGTCTCTTCAGTTCTTCATAATCTTGTCGTGCCCGTCGACGCGCCCGGGTCGCCCGGAGAGGCGGTCCCATCGATGGCGGCGGTCCGAATCGTATCGATCGGCCCGCCCACCGCCCTCGGGAACTTACAAGCGAGGAGCAGGCGGCCATCTATGACGGAATTGCATCTCGGCGTCGCGCGAACGCCGAAGCGCTGGGCCTCTCTTCTGGCGATGTCGACCTGTTTGGAGGGCCGGTTCGATGGCGACCTCCGCGGGTGGGCGCGGTGGAAGCTCCGCGAGGGCGACACGCCGCCTGATGTGCTCAACGACCTCGTGGCACGGAGCCGGACTCACCAGAGGCGCGAGGAGACTCCTCCGCCGAGCGGCAAGGCGGTGCGAGGCAGGAACTCGAGGAAGGCGCGTCCCCAGAGTCAGATCTGGATCGTCCGGCGGCCCTCCGCACCGAGTGGCAGGATCTACTGGCTGAAGGGGCGGTGGACCGCGTCGGCCCGGGCATCGTCGACGAGCGGATGAGGCCTATCCCGCCCGAGGAGCGAAGGATCGCCGACTTTTTGCCATGAAGGGTCGAGCAGTAGTCGCGCGCCTGGAGGACCACAGTCGCTACCGCCATCGGCAGCATGACGCGGTCATAGATGGCGTGCCGACGGAGTTCAAGAGCCTCGACCCTGGTGCCGGGCACGCAACAGTCAAGCAAGCAGTCAAGAACGCGGTTGGTCAGGCTCCGCACGCGGTTGTCGACGGCCGTGCGGCTGGGCTATCTGAGGACGATGCCCGGCGAGGTCTGGCACGTTTCCTTGGGACGCCAGAGAGCCAGTCTCTGGTCTCCATTCACATCCCCTGTCCGAATCTGGATTTCAAGGTGAAAAGGCGGGGCACGAATGTCTAGGTCAATCGATCTCTTCGTCGGTATTGAGGCGCCGCCAATGGATCTGCGCAAGGTCATCGAGGCGACTGCTGGCAGATCACTTGAGACCAACACTGACGGAAACACCTACGTGGCTATCGGAAGCACGATCGTCTACTTCGTAAAGGACCATCAATTCGACGATGAGGACACGGAGTGGCCGGATGGAACCTGGATCAAGCTGCATAGCGGGTACCCGTATCGGATCGAGATCCGTGACATCGAGCGGAATCTCGACCGTCAACTCGAGACAGGCAGACAGCTCTACAGTGCCCTAAAGGACGTCGGCTGCCGGCGCCTTCTGCTCATTAGTGACATCCAGGCGCTACTCGATCATTACAGACCGTCCTCCGTCTAAGCACTGTTCCGCCAGAAGGCCCATACCTCTTGGGGTGGGAGCAGGCTGGCCGGACGGTTGCGCGTCCAGGCCTCGGCGCTCTACTACCACTTCGCGGACAAGCAGGAGCTCCTCGACGGGATGGCGGCGGCGGTCGTCGGCCCGATGCCATCTCCGGACGCGCCGTTCCCCGGGCCGGAGGGGTGGCGGGAGCTGCTCCGTGCCATCGGCCAGGGGATGAGGACGGCGATGCTCTCCCGCCGCGACGGCGTCCGTCTGATTCTGTCCGCCCGTCCCGCCGCCAGCCAGAGGGAGTTCCTGGATCGACTCGTCAGCTTCCTGGTCGGGGCCGGCTTCACACCTCACGAGGGTGCCGTCGCCTTCTTCACGATCTCCAATTACGTTCAGGGCTGCGCGCTCGAGGCGCAGCAGGAGGATAGATGGCGGGAGGCCAAGGATCCCCATCCCGATCTCGACGCATATCCCACGCTGCGCGACGCGGGCCTGTCCCCCTTCGACGACGAGCTCTTCGCGGCGGGCTTGGACCTGATCCTGGATGCGCTGCAGATGACCCTTCAAACCAGAAACCTTGAACGGAACCGGAGCTGATCTCCACGGGGCCGCCCGGCGCGCCGGTGAAGATGGGGGTGGATCGCCGCCCGACCTCCTCGGTCGGATGGTGTCCCACTGAGGCTCGCGCCGGGCTTCGGCGCGTCGACTATGCATGGGCATGAGCCGCATCCCGTGTAC
>DATAXV010000028.1:0-9403 GCA_036272915.1 Candidatus Dormiibacterota bacterium | reverse complement strand
GTCCTCACCGCGTGTGCGATCCTCCTCGCCTACCGGGCGCGGGGCCTGGGACGCCGCTCGGGGGCGGTCCTCATCCTCGGCTACCTGGCCTTCCTCGGGCTGCTCCTGCTGATCAGGTAGGCCTCCAGGGCGGGGGCGGGCAGACACCGAACAAAGATTCCCCACGCGGCGCGCCCGTCGCTAAGGTGGCCGCCATGATCGAGGCGTTCATCGACGAGTCGTTGAGGGAACCGGGCGGGCAGCGGCCGGCCGGAGCCGTGTACATACTCGCCTGCGCGGTTGTGTCGGGCCTTCGAGCCGGAGTGATCCGGCGCAGCCTGCGCGGCGTTCTTCGACCGCACCAGCATCGCTTCCACTGGCACGACGAGGCCGCCGAGGGGAGGCGGGCGATGGTCGACCGGCTGGCGCGATGCGACTTCCGGTCCGTCGCCGCCGTCTGCCCCGTGCCCGACCCCCGCCGGAGCGAGCGAGCGCGACGACTGTGCCTGTCGCGGCTGCTCTGGGAGCTGCGCGGCCTCAAGCTCGACCGCCTCGTCCTGGAGAGCCGGAGCGGACACTCCGACCGGATGGACCAGGCGATCCTCGGCTGGGGACGCCGGGCCGGCCTGTGCCCGGCCCGCCTCGCCTGCGACTTCGGCCTGCCCGGCGAGGAGCCCCTGCTCTGGATCCCCGACAGCATCGCCGGCGCCATCGGCCAGTCTCTCTCCGGCGACCGCGGCTTCCTGCTCGGGCTGGGCGGGCGCGCACCGATCGTGCACGAGGTGTTCCCCTGAGCGGGGTGCCTCCCTCAGCCGCGGGTACCGAGCTCCCGGATCAGCGCCCGGTGGAAGTCGCGGCGGAGGGTCGCCTGGCGGTCGAGGCGGCGGCGGGGATGCACGGCGTTGGTGAGCAGGACCACACCCATCGCCAACGCCGGCGCGACCAGGATCGAGGTCCCGGTGAAGCCGGTGTGCCAGAAGGTCCCCTCCGGCCAGTCACCCCACTCACCCGGTTCCAGGCGCCAGCCCAAGCCGCGCACGTCGGGGGAGCGGCCCGCCTGTCGCGAGGTCATCTCGGCGATCGAGGCCGCGCTCAGGACGGGATGGCGGCCGGGCCGGAGCAGGGCCGAGACGAAGCCGGCCACGTCGGACACGGGCGCGAACAGGCCGGCGTGGCCGGCGACGCCCCCCATCGCCCAGGCGTTCCCGTCGTGGACCTCTCCCCAGATCGCCTCCGGCGCCGGACGCTGGTCCCCGCCGACCTCGGTGGCCGCGGTCATGCGGCGAAGCCTGGCCGGCGGCCGGTAATCGGTGGCGGACATGCCCAGCGGGTCGAGCAGGGCCTCCCTGGCCAGCCGGCGAAGACCGGTGCCGGACAGCGCCTCCAGCGCCCAGCCCAGCAGCATGAAGTTGAGGTCGCTGTAGACGACCTCGCCCGGCGGACCCGCCCGTCTGGCCTCGTCGTAGACGGTGCGTCGGATCCGGCGCGGGCGCGGCAGCAGGTAGAGGGGCCGGTGGCTGGGGAGGCCCGAGGTGTGGGTCAGACAGTGGCGCAGCGTGAGATCCTCTCGCGGGAACGCGGGCAGCCAGCGCCGGACTGGGTCGGCGAGCGACCATCGATGCTCGTCGCGCATGCGCAGGACCAGGCTCACCGAGATCATCACCTTGGTCAGGGAGGCCAGGTCGAACCGGGTGCCCCTGGCCAGCGCCACCCGCTCCGGATCGAGGCAGGCCCACCCTCCCCACGCCTCGGCGGCGATACCCCTGGCGTCGACCAGCGCCGCCGCGGCGGCCGGGGGGAATCCCTCCTCCAGCGCCGGGCGGAGCACCGACGCGCCCGCCTCCATCGCCCGGAACAGGGCCGGCTCCAGGCCCGGCCGGACGTCGACCTCGAGGCGGGCGCTCACGTCGCCTCCGCCGTGCGCCGCAGCCGGACCTCCTGGGCGCCGTAGTCGTCCTCGACCCGCCTGCCCCCATCGGCCCGGAAGCCGAGCCCCTCATAGAGACCCCGGGCCCGGCCGTTGGCCTCGAAGACCCAGAGCGTGACCACCCTATGACCCCCCTCGCCGAGCTCGGCCAGCGCCTCCTCGAGCAGCGTCCGCCCCACACCCTGCCCGGCCGCGGACGGCGAGACGTACAGAGAGAAGACGTGGCCCGAGGCCGCCTCGTCGGGATCGCGCCCGAAGCGGGTGAAGCCGGACGGTCGGCCCCGGCGCAGGGCGAGCAGCACGCGTGAGCGCTCTTCGGGCAGCTCGATCAGACGCTGGAAGTGGACCGTCATCCGTTCCTCGTCGAGAGCCTCCAGGACCGTGTCGTCGACGACGCCGGGGTAGGCGCGGCGCCAGGCGCGGACGAAGATCCGGGCCATCGCCGGGGCGTCGGCGGGCCGCGCCGGGCGGATCATGAGCGGACCTTCGGGGTCGGACCGGTCCTGCACGGCGCCTGCGGCGAGCCGGTGCCGGTCACCTCGATAGAGGATGCGGGCGAGGCTCGCCGGACGGCCCTCCGAGTCGAGGGCGCGGCGGTCGACGAGGAGGAGCGGGGCGCCGGCGGGAACGCCGAGCAGGTCCGCCTCCTCGGGCGCGGCGGCCACGGCCTCGATCTCCTGCTCAACCCTCACCGTCTCGAGGCCGTGGGAGTCTCGGAAGACGTCTGACAGCGCGTCCTCCTCGCTCGCCGCTCCCCAGCGCGCGTCGAAGCGCTCGGCCTCGACGAAGACGCGCTCGAGGGCGACCGGTTCGCCATCCGCCAGACGCAGCCGCGACACCTCGATCAGCTCCCTGTCGGAGGCCAGACCGAGGCGGCCGGCGATCTCGCCGGCGGGGCGGCGGAGGGCGCCGATGAGCCGGGACTCGCGCCCCTCGGCACCGCCCAGCTCCAGCGCCTGAAGCTGATGGCGGCTGGCGACGTAGGTTCCGCTGCCCTGTCGCCGGTAGACGAGACCCTCGGCGGCGAGGCGCTGGAGCGCCTGGCGCACGGTCTGCCGGGAGACGCCATTGCTCTCCGCCAGCTCGCGCTCGGGCGGCAGCGGCGCATGCTCGGGGAGCTGCTCGATCCGAACCGCGAGCGCCTCCCTGAGCTGGGCGTGCTTGGTGGCCGGTGCCCGGCCGTTCGGCGTGGAGGCCATTCGACTTGAACCTACCAATTCGGATTGGTATGGTCAAGCGGCGGCGGTACGTTCCAGTCAACGAACAGGGAGGTCGATGAGGTGGTCCGGTGCGGGTGATCGGGATGATCTCGGGAACCTCGTTCGACGCCATCGACGTCGCCGCCGCCGATCTCTTCCTGGAGGGCGACCTGCTCCGGTGCCGTCTGCTCGGCTCCGCCTCATGCCCCCACCCCGCGGGGCTTCGCGACCGCCTCGCCGCCGCCCTGCCTCCGGCCGCCACCACGCTGGAGGAGGTCTGCCGGCTGGACACGCTGCTCGGGCAGGCTTTCGCCGACGCCGCCGCCTGGGCCGATGCCGAGCTCTGCCAGGGCTCGGCGGAGCTGTGCTGCTCGCACGGGCAGACCGTCTTCCACTGGGTCGAGGAGGGGCGCGCGCTGGGCACGCTTCAGCTGGGCGAGCCGGCGTGGATCGCGGAGCGCACAGGCCTCACCGTGGTCGCCGACACCCGCGCCCGGGACATCGCCGTGGGCGGCCAGGGGGCCCCGCTGGTGAGTCTGCTCGACTCCCTCCTGCTGGCGGTTGGTCCCGGGACGGTCAGGGCGGCGCTCAACCTGGGCGGGATCGCCAACGTCACCGTGGTCGGGGATGGCCGGGAGCCGCTCGCCTTCGACACCGGACCCGCCAACGCGCTGATCGACGCCGCCGTCAGACGCCTCACCGACGGGGCCGAGAGCCTCGACCGCGATGGCGCCCGCGCCCGCCGAGGGCGGATCGACCCCTTGCTGCTGAAGCGCCTGCTCAGCGATCCGTACTACCGCCAGGCGCCGCCCAAGAGCACCGGCAAGGAGCTCTACCACCCCGGTTACGTCGACCGGATGGCCGCCGGCCTCGAGGTCGGCGGCGACGATCTGGTGGCGACGCTGACCCAGCTCACGGTGGAGACGATCGCGGCTGACCTGGAGCGCTTCTCCGTCGCCGAGGTCTTCGCCTCCGGCGGAGGCACCCGCAACCCGGTCCTGATGGAACGGCTGGGCCGGCGGCTGGCGCCGATCCGGCTGCGCCGCTCGGACGACCTGGGCGTTCCCGAGGCTGCCAAGGAGGCGCTCGCCTTCGCCCTGATCGGCTTCTACACCGTGAGCGGGCTGGCCGCCACCGTGCCCAGCTGCACCGGCGGCTCGAGGCCGGTGATCCTGGGCAGCGTCACCCCAGGGCGGGGGGGTCTGCGGCTGCCGCCGCCGGCACCCTCCATGCCCAGGCGCCTGGTCTGGGAGACGGCGTAAGGAGAGTTCAACGCCGGCGCAGCGCGCGCCGGGCCGCCGGCGTGACCAGCAGGCAGAGGGTCACGACCAGCACCACGAGAACGGAGACGTGGTAGGCGACGTCCCCGGTCCGTGCGCTCCCCAGCGTGATCGAGAGGCCGAAGAGCACGCCGGCCACGGCGAACAGCGTCGTTCCCAGGGCGACCGGCCAGGCCGCCCGGCGGCCGATCACGGCGAGCGCGCCGCAGGCGACGACGAAGGCGATCACGGCCTCGGGGATGGCGGCGCCGGGGAACGGATCGTGGATCGCCAGCTGGCCGGCACCGAGCCTGACGCCGAAGTGGATCGTGGAGGCGAGGGCGAGGGTCACCGCGGCGATCGCCATCAGCGCCGCGATCGATCCGCGCAGCGCCCCCGTCCTCGAGTTCGATAGGGTGTCCATCGCCCAGAAACATAAATGAGGTGGGCGTCGACGACATCCGCTCCGGCGGCGATTCGCGATACGACCAGGGCAGTAATGATCGCTACGTCACCGGGCGTACCACCGCCCGGTCCCGGTCAGCCGCCAACATAGGCCGCGAGGTGCTGGCCGGTGAGGGTCGACCGGGCGGCGACGAGATCGGCGGGGGTGCCCTCGAAGACCATCCGGCCGCCGTCGTGGCCGGCCCCTGGACCGAGGTCGATGATCCAATCGGCGTGCGCCATGACCGCCTGGTGGTGCTCGACCACGATGACCGACTTGCCGGAGTCGACGAGCCGGTCGAGCAGGCCGAGCAGCTGTTCGACGTCGGCGAGGTGGAGGCCGCTGGTCGGCTCGTCGAGGATGTAGATGCCGCCCTTGTCGGACATGTGCGTGGCGAGCTTGAGCCGCTGGCGCTCGCCACCGGACAGCGTCGTGAGGGGCTGGCCGATGGTGAGGTAGCCGAGCCCGACGTCGGCGAGCCGGCCGAGGATGGCGTGGGCGGCGGGCGTCCGCGCCTCGCCGGTGCCGAAGAACTCCTCGGCCTCGGCCACGGACATGGCGAGGACCTCGCTGATGTCGCGGCCGCCGAGGTGATAGTCGAGCACCGCGACCTGGAACCGCTTCCCCTCGCACACCTCACAGACGGTGGCGACGCTGGCCATCACCGCCAGGTCGGTGTAGATGACGCCGGCGCCGTTGCAGTTGGGGCAGGCCCCCTCGGAGTTGGCGCTGAACAGGGCCGGCTTCACGCCGTTGGCCTTCGCGAACGCCTTGCGGATGGGGTCGAGAAGTCCGGTGTACGTCGCCGGGTTGCTCCGTCGCGAGCCGCGGATCGCGGTCTGATCGACCGACACCACACCGGCGTCGGCGGGGATCGAGCCGTGGACGAGCGAGCTCTTGCCGGAGCCGGCCACACCGGTGATGACGGCGAGCACGCCGAGGGGGATGTCGACGTCCACGCCCTGCAGGTTGTGCGTCGAGGCGCCACGGATCTTCAGTGCGCCCTTGGCCTTCCGCTGCTTGCTCTTGAGGGCGGCGCGATCGCCAAGGTGGCGGCCGGTGATGGTGCCGCTGGCGCGCAGTCCCTCCAGGGTGCCCTCGTAGCAGACGTTGCCGCCCGCCGCGCCGGCGCCGGGACCGAGGTCGACCACGTGATCCGCGATTGCGATCACCTCCGGCTTGTGCTCGACGACCAGGACGGTGTTGCCCTTGTCCCTGAGCTCGAGCAGGAGCCGGTTCATCCGCTCGATGTCGTGCGGGTGCAGCCCCACCGTCGGCTCGTCGAAGACGTAGGTGACGTCAGTGAGCGAGGAGCCCAGGTGACCGATCATCTTGACGCGCTGCGCCTCACCGCCGGAGAGGGTCCCCGAAGGGCGGTCGAGCGAGAGGTAGCCGAGCCCGATGGCCGCGAAGGAGTCGAGGGTCCCCTGCAGCGAGGTCAGCAGCGGCCCGACCGAAGGCTCGTCGAGCCCGCGGACCCAGTCGGCGAGGTCGGAGATCTGCATCGCGCAGGCCTCGCCGATGTTGATGCCCTTGATCCGCGACGCCAGGGCCTCCTGGCTGAGCCGGGTGCCGCCACACTGGGGGCAAGTGGTGAAGGTGACCGCCCGGTCGACGAACTCACGGATGTGCGGCTGGAGACTCTCCCGGTCCTTGGAGAGCATCGACTTCTGCAGCTTGGGGATCAGGCCCTCATAGGTGAGGTTGACGCCGTTCACCTTGACCCGGACCGGCTCGTGGTGGAGGAAGTCGTTGAGCTCCTTCTTGGTGTAGTCCCGGATCGGCTTGTCGGGGTCGACGAAGCCCGACTGGGTGTAGACCTGCACCGTCCAGAAGCTGTCCGACTTCCAGCCGGGGATGGTGAAGGCGCCCCCGGCGAGCGACTTGGAGTCGTCGTAGAGCTGGGTGACGTCGACGTCGGTGACGGAGCCGAGGCCCTCGCAGCGCGGGCACATCCCGCCGGTCCGGTTGAAGGTCACCGCCTCGGCCTGCCGGCCACCGCGCTCGACCGTGATCGCGCCCTTGGCGCTGACCGTGGGGACATTGAAGGAGAACGCCTGGGGCGAGCCGACGTGCGGCTGCCCGAGCCGGCTGAAGAGGATGCGGAGCATCGCGTTGGCGTCGGTGGCGGTGCCGACCGTCGAGCGGACGTCGCCGCCCATCCGCTGCTGGTCGACGATGATCGCCGTCGTCAGCCCGTCGAGCACGTCGACCTCGGGCCGCGCCAGCGTCGGCATGAAGCCCTGCAGGAAGGCGCTGTAGGTCTCGTTGATCAGCCGCTGCGACTCCGCGGCGATGGTGCTGAACACCAGCGAGCTCTTGCCCGAGCCGGAGATGCCGGTGAACACCGTCAGCCTGCGCTTCGGAATCTCGATGTTGACGTTCTTCAGGTTGTTCTCGCGCGCGCCGTGCACGCGGATCAGATCGTGGCTATCGGCAACGTGCTGCGCAGGGGACTGCGTGTCCGTCCTCGTGACCGTGCTCATCGTGTCTCCATCTGTTCGGCGGGCCGCCTTCGCGGTATGCGTCGGGCATCGGGCGGCTCGATCGGACCAGCCTCGAACAGTACGCCCGTTCCTCTCCGACCACGGCGACCGTCGACGGACCACCTGACCAGCGAGGCGCCTGTTCCCATGGACGCCACAGTAGCCCCGGGCTGGCGACGTGCGCTTCTCGATTCCTGATTGGTTCGGGCACCGCCTCCCGAGCTTCGCCTTGGATTCGGCGACGACGAGGAACGACGGCGGCCGGACGAGCAGCCAGAGCACTCGCTGGCCACCGCCTGACGTGAGGTTCCGTTCGGCTCCGGCGGTGGCCCATCGCTCGCAGCCATTCGTGAGCGATGTCGGCGCTGATCTTGCCGCCAGAGCTCAAACCACTCCCCGATCCTCTCCCCCGTAGGCGTCGATGAGCCGGTGGCGGTAACCGGTCTGTGGCTCCGGGCCGGATCGAGTCCTCTTGCGATGGGCTACCCTCGGTCTGGCCGTCGATCGATTCCCGCAGTAGGTCGGCGTGGCCGTTGTGGCGGGCGTACTCCCCGATCATGTGGACCACAATCCAGCGCAGGCTGGGCACTGGCCGTCCGGCCATTCCCGCCATCGAGGGCGAGCCGGATGACCGAGGCCCTCGGCGAGCGCCTCGTCCGTCAGCCGCCTTGAGCGGGCGACGGAGTCACTCCAGAGGCCCCAAGAGCTGCTCGGGCGAGTCCAGCGCCGCAGACTGCCAGTCCCACTCCCAATCCACATCGGTGTCCCAGGGAGGCCGCGGATCGCGGCCATGCAGCTGTTGCGAGAATCACAGGTCTTCAGCGCGGGCGAGGTGTTTGAGCATACCGCCCAGCGTCATCGAGGAGGCGCCGAATGTCGCTCGCAGGCCGGCTGCATCCAGACCGCCGCACTTCCAGGCCAGCGTCGCGCGCTGGAGATCGAGGAAGCCGAGCAGGGTGGGAGCCTCGTCGGCGAGGAGGGGTGGCCTCGGCCGGCCTTGCTCATCGACGCGGGCCATGGGGTCTTTACTCTAGGGGCGTCCGCAGTTCGGGCGAACCACTCGAACCGTGGCCGGCGGTGATGAAGTCGCAGATGGCCGGGACCGCGCCGGTCACCGGCGATGCGCCCCGATGATCAGCTGTTCTCCAGCACGGCCAGGTCGCGGACGGCGAACCGGTAGTGCTCCATCTCCTCTTCCATCACGACGCCGAGACAGTCGATCACGGTGCGCTCCTCGTCCGGGTACCCGGGAGCGGGCGAGCGCTGGCATAGCCGACCCAGCCTCTCGTCGGTCAGGTCGGCCACGATGCGTCGCATCACGGCCATCCGGTCGGCACGGGCGGCCAGGATCTCGGCGTAGCCCGGCTGCGCGGTCAGGTCGATGCCAAGCGCGGCCGCGGCCGCCGCCGGATACCAGCTCTGCGGCAGGCCGAGCGGGTGGTAGGGCATCTCCTCGTCCAGCACCGTCCGGCTTGCCCATGCGTCGGTGATGAAGACGAGATGGCGCAGTGTCTGCGCGAATGACCACTCCTCGTTGACCCGCTGAGTCAGCGCTGCCGCGGGTAGCCGCCCGGCTCGCTCGACTGCGTGCGCCCACAGCCGCTCGATGGTGTCCCACATCGCGCGGACGTCGTCGGCCGTCCGGGTCTCACGGAACTGCACCCGCTCCGGGTGCCGGCGGTCCAGCTCGGCGCTGATGAAATCGCTCACGTCAACGCCGTTGACCGTGACATTGCGGAGGTGACCGGAGATGCTCACGTTCACCAGCCAGCCGTCTCGGATCGTGACGCCGGTCAGGTCACAGTCGGTGAACCGGGCTCCGCGCAGGTCGGCGACGTCGAATCGGGCGCCCCGGAACTCCTCGCTGCCGCCGCCCTCGCCGGCGTAGAACCGGTGCGGGCCGAACTGCGCCTCTGTCGGTTCATCGGGCCGATCGAGAGCCGGGTCGGCCGGATCGTTGGCTGCTGTCATTGGTGGTCAGGGGCGCGGTGCCCGCAGAGCGAGCCCGTTTCCCCGTTCCCCTAAGGAACCGTACGTGCGGTTTTCCCGCATACGGCTCGCCGGTGATCTTCTCAACATGGTTACGCTGCCTCCGGGTATCGAATCGT